>JBFIFN010000016.1:0-51636 GCA_041602775.1 Woeseiaceae bacterium
CGAGGGGCACGGCCAGGCCGAGCACGACGCCGAGAATCGCCGGCACCCGGAGTACCCGCCCCAACGACGAGGTCGGCTGAATGCGCCAGGCCGCGTGCATGCCCATGCCGAGCAGGATAACCAGCGGAATCGTCGGGACGAGGAAAGCCACGTCGAACCAGGGCGGGCCGATCGAGATCTTGCCGCCCGTGGCCATCTCGACGACCAGTGGCGCCAGCGTGCCCATGAGGACGAGCGCGGTGGCGACGACGAGCAGCACGTTGTTGAGCAGCAGGAAGGTCTCTCGCGATACGGGTGCGAATCCCACGTCCGAATCCAGCGACGGGGCCCGCCACGCATAGAGTATGAGCGCGCCGACGACCACGACGGCCAGGAACGTCAGGATGAAGAAGCCGCGCGTCGGGTCAGTGGCAAATGCGTGCACAGACACGATGATGCCCGACCGCACGAGGAAGGTACCGAGCAGGCTCAGCGAGAACGCCGTGATGGCCAGCAGCAGCGTCCAGCTCTTGAACAGGCCGCGACGCTCGGTTACCGCGAGCGAGTGAATCAGCGCGGTGCCGATCAGCCACGGCATGAAGGATGCATTCTCCACGGCGTCCCAGAACCACCAGCCGCCCCAGCCCAGCTCGTAGTAGGCCCACCAGCTGCCGAGCGCGATACCGAGCGTCAGGAATACCCAGGCCAGCGTTGTCCACGGGCGCGTCCACTTGGCCCAGGTGCGATCGAGGTCGCCGCTCAGCATGGCGGCAATGGCGAAAGCGAAGGCGACCGAGAAACCCACGTAGCCGATGTACAGCAGCGGCGGATGAATCGCGAGGCCGGGGTCCTGCAACAGCGGGTTCAGGTCGCCACCGTCCACGGCTGCGGGCACGAGGCGATCGAACGGGTTCGACGTGAGCAGTGCGAATAGCAGGAAGCCGACCGACAGGAAGCCGAGAATGCCGATAACCCGCGCCGAGAAGGCCTCGGGCACGCCCGAACTGAAGCGCGCAACGGCCACGGTCCAGGCCGCGAGAATCAGGATCCAGAGCAGCAGCGAACCTTCGTGGGCGCCCCACACGGCCGACACCTTGTAGACGGTCGGCAACGCGAGCTGCGAGTGGTTGGCCACGTACAGCACCGAGAAGTCGTCGTTGACGAACGCCCACACCAGGCAGGCAAACGCGACACCGACGAACAGGAAGTGCCCGGTGGCCGCGGTACGCGCGACGCCCATCATGGCCTCGTCACCGCGGTGTGCGCCGACCAGCGGCAGGACCGCCTGGCAGATCGCCAGCGACAGCGCGAGGATCAGTGCGAACTGGCCAATCTCAGGAATCATTCTGACCACACTCCGCCGAGCCGGCGACCGCCGCGTTCATGATGTCCTGCTGGTGCTTGGACAGCGATTCGGCCACCTCCGGCGCCATGTATTCCTCGTCGTGCTTGGCCAGGATCTTGTCCGCGACGAACACACCGTCGTTGCCGAGCCGGCCATGCGCCACGACGCCCTGCCCTTCGCGGAACAGGTCCGGGAGGACACCCGAATAGACGACCGGCACGACGCACGCCGTGTCGGTGACGTCGAATCGGATGTCGAGGGAACCTTCGGCGCGTTGCAGGGTGCCGCCCACGACGAGACCGCCAATGCGGAAGTTACGTTCCTTGGGGTATTTCCCGGCGACGACATCCGAGATTTCCACGAAGAACATCATGTTGTCCTGGAAGGCCCGGAGTGTCAGTCCTGCAGCAATGGCGATGCCGAGCGCGGCCAGTCCTACGGCCAACATGCGTTGCTGTCTTGGTTTCATTCACGATCCCCTAGCGCTTTCAAGCGCACTTCGATATCCCGGTAGACTCGTTTGTGCCTGAGGCGCGCACGCCAGTACGAGAAGGACACAATTACAAAGGTCAGCGCGTAGCAACTCCATACGTACGCGCCGTAATCACCCATCGCTAAACCGTCCGTCATGCGCTTGCCTCCGGCGACAGAATCATCTCGCGCACCCAGCGCGTACGGCGTTCACGGTACAGCACCTCGGTGCGGATGCGGCGCAAGAGCAGCGATCCGAACAGCAGCGTGAAGCCGATAATCATGACGAACAGCACCGCCTTCATATCCGCATCCATCGTGCCTTTCTTGAACACCGTCTGTCCCTGGTGAAGAGAAGACCACCATTCAACGGAAAAGTGCACAATTACGACGTTGACGATGCCGACCAGCGCAAGCACCGCGGAGGCCTTGTCCGCCTTGGTCGTGTCGTCGATCGCACCCCTCAGGGCCATGTACCCGAAGTACAGGAACAGGAGGATGAGTTCCGACATCATGCGCGGGTCGCCCCACTCCCACCAGGTGCCCCACATGGGCCGGCCCCAGATCGAGCCGGTGCACAGGGCAAGGAACGTGAACGCGGCGCCCAGCGGCGCGGCGGCCGCGGCCACGGCATGCGAGAGCTTGATGCGCCAGATCAGGCCGATCGCCCCCGACGTAGCCATGATCATGTAGGCCATCAGGGACAGGTAGGCCGAGGGCACGTGCACGTAGATGATGCGAAACGCGTCGCCCTGCTGGTAGTCCATCGGCACGACGAACAGGCCCTGCCAGGCGCCGTAGCCGATGAGTATGAGGCCGGGTATGGCCAACCACGGCGAAAGGATCGCCGAAATGCGATAAAAGTGCGGCGGTGAAGCCAGCTGATGAAACCATTTCCACATAGGAGCGCGATTCTACCCGTTTCTATTCGTTGCTGATTCGGAGTGCGGCGGCCGTCGCATAGGGCGCGAGGCTCAGGGAAGCTATGGCATAGGCGCCAAGCGCCCATATTCCTGTTGAATATATGTCGTTGTGGGCCGCGAGCGAGACTGCGTTCGCGCCCAGGATCATGATCGGCATGGCCAGCGGCAGGATAAGCAGGCTCAGGAGCGCGGTGCCCCGGTGCAGGCCAACCGTCAGGGCCGCGCCGATCGAGCCGAGGAGGCTAAGGCTTATCGTGCCCAGCGTCAACGTGAGCATCATCACGCCGATGACCGAGAACGGCATGCGGTACGTGATGGCGAGGATCGGCGACACGAACACCAGCGGCAGGCCCGCCGTCAGCCAGTGCGCCAGCGTCTTGCCGAGGACGAGTACAGGCAGCGGCTGGGGGCTCACGAGCAGCTGGTCGAGGCTGCCATCCTCGAAGTCGGAGAGGAACAGCGCATTGAGCGACAGCAGGGTCGCGAGCAGGGCCGCCACCCAGATGACGCCGGGGCCGCTGAATTCGAGCTGCTCGGCGCTCGGACCGACGGCCAGCGGAAACAGCGTGCAGACCATGGCGAAAAAGAACAACGGGTTCAGCACGTCGCCGGGCCGCTTCCACGCGAGCAGCAGGTCGCGTTTCGCCGTGGCGAACAGGCCCGAGAAGATGCCGGGGATTTCGCGCTGCGGCTCGTTCACTGGATCATCACCTTGGTGACAGGCGCGTCGACCTCGAAATCCTGGTGCGCGGCCATGACGCACAGCCCGCCCGCCGCGCAGTGTTCATCGACGAGTTCCAGCACGAGCGCCCGCCCTTCACGGTCGAGATTCGTGAACGGCTCGTCCATGAACCAGAGCGGCACGTCCGCGAGCAGCAGACGCGCAAGTGCTACGCGGCGTTGCTGGCCGGCGGACAGCGAACGCACGATGAGTTTCTTCAGGCGTGCGATGCCGAGACGCTCGTAGACCTCTTCCTGGTCGCGCGTCGAGTGCGCCCGCAGGTGACGCTCGAAGCCGAGATTCTCGACCAGCGTCAGATCGCCCTTGAGGCCCGTGCGGTGCGCCAGCCACACGAGGTTGCCGTGGAACTCCTGCCGCTGCTTTTCGACCGGAACGTCGTCCCAGAAGATGATGCCCTCCTCGAGGGTCAGCATGCCGGCGATGGCGCGAATCAGGCTCGTCTTGCCGCTGCCGTTGCGGCCCTCGAGCACGAGCAGGCCGCCGCTCTCCAGCGCAAACGAAAGGCCGGAGAACAGGCAGCGCTCGCCACGGATCAGCGTGAGGTTGTCGGCGGATAGTTTGTGAGTCACTGCCCTATGCTCTGTCGTCAAACGCCGACGTCTTGAAGTTCACAGAAAAAATCAATTTAAATCAATAATTTAAGAGATTTTGTTACGGTTGATTCGAACGATACTGCCGGCCCCCGATCGATGTCCGGGGGAATCCCAAAAAAGATTCGTTTACAATAACCTGAAGCCAGCCGTAGACTGGTGAGTCCGGACCGTTATTACTACTAGAAACAACCGGGTCCGGACAATACCAAATTTGCGCAATAAACGATTGCGAGATTATACGTATGGATCTGAGGGCGGCAGGCCTTAGCAAACAGCCTTTCCCGTCTCACGGCAAGCCGATGGCCGTCGTGGCCTACCGCTCGCAGCACGAAGCCCTCGACGTCCTGCGCGAAACCCTTGAACACCCGACGGGCCTGTCCCTGCTGCAGGGCCCCAGCCTGTCCGGCAAATCCGTCCTTGTACGGAGTTTCCGCGAATCCAACGACCGTGACTGCGCCGTCGCCATCGTCGACGGCATGGGCCTTAACACGACACGGCTGCTGGCGGCGATGCTGCACCAGTTCGGCTACGACACGGACCTGAGTTCGGCCAACGAGCTCCTCGGCCTGTTGCGCGTGTTCACGATGCAGCAGGCCGCATCGAGCCACGCGCCGATGCTCATCGTCGAGAACACACACGAACTCAACCCGAGCGCCCTGCGCGCCCTGTGTGAACTCGCGGAACTGCGGGTCCGGTGGGGCAGCGCGCTCAAGATCGTCCTCGTCGGCGATCGGTCGCTCGCGCCCATGATCGACGCGCCGGCCATGGAAGCGATTGCGAGGCGCGTCCTGCACGATTTCCACATGCGGCCGATGACGCGAGAGGAAACGCGCGACTACGTCCATGAGAAGCTGATCGCCGCGGGCGCCGAATTCCCGGCCTTCATCTTTCCCACCGCCGTCTGCGACGAGCTGTGGCGCGCATCGGGCGGCTGGCCCGGCATTATTGACCGCGTGGCGCTGCTGGCGATCGCGCGGGCGGAAACGCTCCCGGTCAGCGCCGATGACGTCGAGCACCCCACATTGCCCAACGGCACGTGGGACGAGACCGTGTCTCTGACCGAGCCGGCGGAGGACGGACCTGCCCCGACGCCACAGCTGGTCGTGTCGAGCAAAGGAAAAATCGTCACGCAGCTGGTCCTGGACAGGCCACGGCTGCTGGTCGGGCGGTCCGAGCACAACGACGTCGCTATCGACAGCCGGTTCGTCAGCCGCCATCACGCACTCCTCGTGCGCCACGGCAATTCCACGTTCCTCATGGATCTCAACAGTACGAACGGCACGTTCGTCAATTCGCGGCGTGTCTCGAATCACGTCCTCGTCCACGACGACGTGATTACCGTCGGCCACCACACGATCAAGTTCATGGACCCGCACGCGACGACGCGCACGTCGCTCGACGGCGCCGAGTTCGCCGACACGGCGATCATGAAGACGCTCGACGACATGCGCAGCCTGCTGGCGCAGGAGAACACGGCGCTGTTGCCCACCGCGACGGAAGACCTGCCGACGCTGAAGGACTAGCTGAAGAACTTCTCCTTGAAGTGCTTGCGGCACATTGACACGTAACGGTCATTGCCACCGATCTCGACCTGCGCGCCGTCCGTGACGGCCTGCCCGCGCTCGTCCATGCGCAGCACCATCGTTGCCTTGGTGCCGCAATGGCAAATGGCCTTGATCTCCTTGAGGTTGTCCGACCAGGCCAGCAGGTACTTGCTGCCCTCGAAAGGCTCGCCGCGGAAATCCGTGCGCAGGCCGTAAGCAAGCACCGGGATGTTGAGCGTGTCGGTCACTTCACCGAGCTGGAACACCTGGTCGCGCGTCAGGAACTGGGCCTCGTCGATGAGGACGCAGTGAATCTTCTGCGTTTCGTGGGCCCCGCGGACCAGCGCCAGCAGGTCGGTATCGGTCGCGAACGTCGTGGCGTCGCTCGCGATCCCGATGCGCGAGGTCACTTTACCCTCTCCGAAGCGGTCGTCGAGTTGCGGCGCGAGCACAAGCGTGCGCATGCCGCGTTCCTTGTAGTTATAGCTGGACTGCAGCAGATTCGTCGATTTCCCCGCGTTCATCGACGAGTAATAGAAATAGAGCTTGGCCATGGCCGCGCATTGTCGCACCGACCTGCGATCGATGCACGGCCGCGCGCGCTCAGCGCCGCAGCGTCAGGAGCCGGGCTGTCGGAGGACGCCGACCTTGCGACGCGTCGTTTCGGGAGCGGCAGTCCGCGCACTCGTTGGTCAGGGAGTGGCGACCGGAAATGATCTGCGGGACGGGCGTCACTTTGCCCGCACGCAGGCAGCTGCTGCAAATCACGAGGTTGCTGAGCCTCTTCAGCAGGCGGTAGCTCACATTGTCGTCGGCGGCAGCGGCCATCGGCCTTCTCCAGTCAGGACTGCCCTGTTGTTGCATTGATAAGGAGACGCTGCCAGCGAAACCGGCGAAATTATGTCAATAATGCGAACCAGTCGTGGTTTTGACTGTGAACTGCGTCAACGTACAGGTGACTGGTGAGCTGGTGCCCGGGGCCGGACTCGAACCGGCACGCCCTTTCGGGCAGGGGATTTTAAGTCCCCAGTGTCTACCAATTCCACCACCCGGGCGCGGGTGCGCGGTGGCGGTATTAGACCACAGGAGCGGGAAGGAAATGGAGGCGCGGGTCGGAATCGAACCGGCGTACACGGCTTTGCAGGCCGCTGCATAACCACTCTGCCACCGCGCCTTGGTGGTCGGGCGACGCAGTATACATAGCTTGTGTACCTTTGCATACTTCACACCATGCGTACGACGAACATCCTCCTGGCAATGCTCGCGCTGGCCATCATCATCGCCTGTAACCAGCCATCGGAACCGCTTATCACTGACCGGGAAACGCTTCATGTGGCGACCTCGTCCGACGTCAGCGGACCCCGCCTGACGACCGGCCCGACAGGCGCATTGACGCTGAGCTGGATGGAGCGTAACGACGACGACGCCGTATTGCGATTTGCCACCCTGTCAGAGGATGGGTTCGGGGCTCCTCGGGAGGCCGTGACGGATGCGCGCATGTTCGTGAACTGGGCCGACCTGCCCTCCGTCATGCACGTCGGCGGCGATCACTGGATCGCCCACTGGCTGCGTTACAGCGCTGACAAGACCTATTCCTACGACGTCGTCGTGGCACAATCCGACGACGACGGGCGGTCGTGGTCGGCGCCGATAACGGCGCACATGGACGGCACGCCGACCGAGCACGGATTCGTCTCTATGTACCGCAGCACGGATGGCGTCGGTCTCGTGTGGCTGGACGGCCGTGCAACGCCGGACGAGCCCATGACCTTGCGATCGGCCGTCGTATCGCCCGATAACGAACTGATACACAGGCAACAGATCGACAACTCGGTCTGCGACTGCTGCCAGACGGACGTCGCCGTCTCGTCGCGCGGGCCCATCGCCGTGTACCGCGATCGCACCGAGGACGAGATTCGCGACATCTACGTCACGCGCCACGACGGCGAACGTTGGCAGCCCGGCGAGCGCTTGCACGCCGACAACTGGGAGATCCCGGGCTGCCCCGTTAATGGCCCGTCTATCGTCGCCGACGGTGACCGGGTCGCGGTCGCCTGGTTCTCGGCGGCGGACGATAATCCTGTCGTCAGGCTGGTGCGATCTGCCGACGGCGGCGAAACGTTCGGCGAGCCGCTCGTGATCGCTGAGGGGAGCCTCAGCGGTTACGTCAGGCTCGTGCAGTTGCCCGGCGGATACGCCGGCGTCAGCTGGGTTTCGCGCAACGACCATGGCAGCAACACGCTGCACGTCGCGGTAATCAACGCCGACAACAGTATAATTGCGGTTGAGACAGTCGCCGACATCACCCAGCTCCGAGTCTTCCCGCAGCTCGGGTTCCAGGACGGCCGCCTGGTGCTCGTGTGGACGGATGACATCGAGGACGGCCGTGTCATGCAGGCCGCCCGAATAGACCTGACCCTTCCCTGAGCATTTCGTCAGCAAACCATAAGCACAGGCTCAGCTGCGCGTCAGGCTATTTGCGTTCGCTTTCTCCAAAGTCAGACTCGCCGGCATTGACGCCGGCGACACTCATGGAGAGAAACGATGAGCACCGCAATCAGACTGATAACAGCGCTGCTGGCCCTTGTCGGCTTCGCAGCGTCACCGGCCCTGGCTGAGGGCGATCATGGCTTCAGCCGCCTGTTCGTGTTCGGCGACAGCCTGTCCGATCCTGGCAACCGCTTTGCCGTCACGGGCGAAACGGCGCACCCGCCGTTCAGCCCCGTGCCGGACGCGGCGTACGGCGTCGGCGGCCACCATTTCAGCAACGGTCGCACGTGGATCGAAGTACTCGCACAGCGCCTGGAGCTGACAGAAGCAGCAAAACCAGCCTACCGCGACCCGGCCTTCGGCAACTACGCGTACGGCGGCGCCCGGGCCAGGCCCTATGCGCCAACGGCGCCGAGTTTCGGCGACCAGGTCCAGCAGTGGATCGGTAATGGCAACTGCACGCCCGGGAGGCCGCAGGCCGACACGCTGTTCGTCGTCCAGTTCGGTGGCAACGATCTGCGCGACCTGCTACAGGCGGACCCGACCGACCCCGCAACTGCGCAGATCATCCCGCAGGCGCTCGAGGCGATCGTCGTGAATATCGGCGTGCTACGCTTTTGCGGGGCACAGCATTTCCTGATCGCGACGGTGCCCGACCTCGGCGCGACACCGCTCGTACCGGCGCCGCTCAAACCACTGGTGTCGGGAGCGGCAGCGCAGTTCAACCTGTTCCTCGATCTCGCACTGGCAGGGCACCACGGTGACATCAACCGCGGTACCCTGGATCTCTTCCAGTTCATCAACACGGTCCAGGGATTCGGACAGGTGGATACGCCTTGCCTGGCCTTCGGCGTCACGGAAGGCGCGTATTGTCGCGATCGCGACGACTACCTGTTCTGGGATGCCATACACCCGACCAAGAAGGCCCACGCGATTCTCGCCGGAATCGCTTACGGCAATCTGCCGTCAACGGATTGAGCCAGCAAACGACGCGGCCAGGGACGGCCGCGCTTTCTACACTCGTGCAAGGGAAAACTGCGAGGTATTTCGTCTTAGGTACTTACCACGGTAGCTGAATACTGACCGGTTGCTAGGATGCGCCTGCGGGTCAAATCAACTCGTTAGGAGAGAAGGAAATGTGCAAGAAATTATTTTGGGTTCCGCTCATGTTCTTGTTTGCTGCGACCGGGGCTTTGGCGGAAGGCTTTTACGCCGGCGCAGGTCTTGGACTGACGCAAATCGAGGATGAAGACCAGGGCGTCAGCTTTGAAGACAACCCACTGGGTTGGAGATTGCTCGCTGGTTACGAACTCAATGAGAACTTCGCTCTGGAAGGGTCCTACGTCAATAGCGGGACCGCCGAAGACACGGTGCTCGGTGAGAATGTCGAAGTTGAGCTCTCCGCCTTTACTTTCTCGGCTGTGGGGCTACTGCCGGTGTCCGACATGGTGAAGGTGTTCGGCAAGCTGGGATTTTACAGCGGCGAACAGGAAATCACTGTCCAGGGTATCACTCTCGATGACGATGAAGACGGACTGACGGTCGGCGCCGGGCTGCGTTTCGACGCGGGGAACAATTTTGTAATCCGGGGCGATTTCGACTGGTTCGACACCGATCTCGACACGCTGTGGTCAGTCGGAGTGGGCTTCCAGTACTACTTCGGTAAGTAATCTGTTCAGCCACCGCGAATATCGTCACAGGGCGATTTCGCGCGAGGCACAAAAAAACGGCCCCTGCAGTGAGGGGCCGTTTTCCCCTTGTCTTACAAGGGTTTATCTGGAGCGGGAAACGAGGTTCGAACTCGCGACCTCAACCTTGGCAAGGTTGCGCTCTACCAGCTGAGCTATTCCCGCTTGAAGGGCTGGGAATTGTAGCCGCTTGCGGCCCCCTGTCAAGCCGAATCAGCCCCCTTTATCGCCGGCCGGGGCGTCCGCCAAGATGAACGGCCAGGCGGCCCGCAGGTACACGATCATCGACCAGATGGTCATGACGGCTGCCAGCACCAGCAGGACGAAGCCGATCGTATAGATCGGGATCCCGAAGAGATCGTTGCGGTACACCATGAAGGCGATGCCGAACATCTGCAGGGTGGTCTTGATCTTGCCGGTGATGTCCACCTTGACGTTGGCACGCTCGCCGATCGTCGCCATCCATTCGCGCAGCGCCGAGATCGTGATTTCCCGGCCGATGATAATCATCGCGATCACGTCCTCGAACCAGCTCGACTGCGCCTGCACCAGCATGACGAGCACGATTGCCACCATGAGCTTGTCGGCGACGGGATCGAGGAATTCCCCGAAGCGCGACATCTGGCCGAACCTGCGCGCCACCCAGCCGTCGATCATGTCCGTGACGGCGGCCAGCCCGAACAGGATGGCCGCGAGCGGGCGGGCGTAGTCAATGGGGCTGTAAAAGCACACGACCACGACCGGGATCGCCGCTATTCGCAGCAGCGTCAGGAGATTGGCGAGATTGAGTTTCAAACGGATCGCTCGGGGTCAGTGCTCGACGTGGAGCTCATTGTATATCGTTTCCGCGAGCGCGCGCCCGATTCCACGTACCTTGACGAGGTCGTCGATGCCGGCACCCATCACGCCCTGCAGTCCGCCGAACTGGCGCAGCAGTTCGCGCCGTTTCTTCGGGCCGAGCCCGGGAATCTCTTCGAGCGGCGACTGCCTGCGCTTTTTCGCCCTGCGCTGGCGGTGGCCCGTGATTGCGAAACGATGGGCCTCGTCACGGACCTGCTGGATGAGCAACAGCGCGGGCGAATCCGGCGCCAGCTGCATGGCCTTGTCACTGCCCGGACGGAACAGCCGTTCCGCCCCCGGCCGGCGCGCCCTGCCCTTGGCGACGGCCACGACGGTCAGCCAGTCGAGTTCGAGCGCTTCGAGAACGTGCATCGCTTCGGCCAGCTGCCCCTTGCCGCCGTCGACGAAGAGGACATCCGGCATGGGCACTTCGCCCTTGCGGACGCGCTCGTAACGCCGCCGCAGTGCCTCCGCCATGGCGGCATAGTCGTCGCCCGCCGATGCGGGGCTCAGGTTGAAGCGGCGGTAATCGCTTTTTAGTGGCCCGGTCGTATTGAAGACGACGCACGAGGCGACCGTCGCCTCTCCCGACGTGTGGCTCACGTCAAAGCACTCGATCCGCTGCGGCGTGTCCTCGAGTTCGAGCGCTTCACCCAGGGCCTTGAACTGCTTTTCGATCGTCGCGTTGCTCGCGACGCGCACGCCGAGGCCCTGCAGCGCGTTGGTGTGCGCGAGTTCGAGCCAGCGCGCGCGGTCGCCGCGCACGCGCGTGCGAATCCCGACCCTGCGCCCGAGCCGTTGCGACAGTTCCTGCTCGAGCACCGCCGCATCCTCGATCTCGGTATCGAGGATGATCTCCGTCGGCGCATCACGCCCCAGGTAATATTGCGTGACGAAGCTGTTGAGGATCCTTGCCTTGTCGGTCTCGCCCGGCACCCTCGGGAAGTGGTCGCGACTGCCGATGACGCCGCCGTTGCGAATGAACACCACCGTGACGCAGTGAATCGCGCCATTCGACGCGAAGCCGATCACGTCGAGGTCCTTGTGGTGCCCGCGCTGCACGAGCTGCTTCGCTTCCACTTCCTTCAGGCGGGCGATCTGGTCGCGATAACGCGCCGCCTGCTCATAGTCCTGTGCCGCCGAGGCTTTCTCCATGCGTTTTACGAACGTGGCGACCACGGCGTCGTTGCGCCCTTCCAGAAACTGCAGGGCAGCCTCGAAATCGCGGCCGTACTGCGCTTCGTCAACGATGCCGACGCAGGGCGCCGTGCAGCGCTTGATCTGGTACTGAAGGCACGGCCGCGTGCGATTGCTGAAATAGCTGTCGTTGCAGTTGCGGATCAGGAACAGCTTCTGCAGTTCGTTGAGCGTCTGCCGCACGGCGCGCGTGCTCGGATACGGTCCGAAATAACGTCCTTTGCCCTTGCGTGCCCCGCGGTGGAAGCGCAGGCGGGGGAACGCATGATGAGTCGACGCATGGATATAGGGGTAGCTCTTGTCGTCGCGCAGCAGCACGTTGAAGCGGGGCTTGTGCTGCTTGATGAGGTTGTACTCGAGTACGAGCGCTTCGGCCTCGGTGTTGACGACGGTGACCTCGACCCGGGCGACCTGCGCCATCATCGCCTCGGTCTTGACCGATGACTGCGCGCGCTGGAAATAACTCGACACGCGCTTCTTGAGATCGCGCGCCTTGCCGACGTAGATGACCTTGTGTTTCGCATCCAGCATGCGGTACACGCCGGGGCGATGCGTCAGGCTGCGCAGGAATGTTCTGACTTCGAACGGCGACTCGGTCACACGCCTATTTATCCAGCAACTTCCTCGCCTCTGCAAACACCGCGTCGAACATCGCCTCGGTCAGGCGGCCCGTGTTCGTGTTGTAGCGGCTGCAGTGGTAGGAATCGAGCACGGTGAATGCGCCGAGATCGTGCTGCGCCGCATGGCCGAACTTGAAGTCGGCCTGCCGCAGGCCCATGGCCTTGACGATGGCTCGGTGAGCGATACCGCCGAGCGCCATCACCACCGAGCCCGCGGGCAGGTTGTGCAGCTCGTCCGCAAGAAACGCGTTACACGTGTTGATCTCGGCGCCGACGGGCTTGTTTCCGGGCGGCAGGCACTTGACCGCGTTCGTGATGCGCGCGTCCAGCAATCGCAGGTCGTCGTCGGCCGACGCGGACGACTCGTGCGTGCTGAAACCGTGCCGGTGCAGCATCCGGTACAGGAGGATGCCGGCGTGGTCGCCCGTGAACGGCCGACCCGTGCGGTTGGCGCCGTGCATGCCGGGTGCCAGGCCGACGATCAGGAAGCGCGCGTCCGGCGCGCCGAAGGGCGGCACCGGGGCGCAGTAATAGTCGGGGTGGCGGTCGTTGACCTCGTCGAGGAAGCTGGCCAGCCGCGGGCAGGCGCGGCAATTACGGTCGAAGATCATTCAGCCATGTGACGGATGACGGCCCGCCCGAAACCGCGGGTGCCCACGAGACGCGCGCCGGGAATCAGCTCCTCGAGCTGCTCCTGGACTTCCTTCTTGTCGTGTACCCTCGCCTTGCGCCGCGGCTGGCGGATCGCCGTGCGCAGCCGCGCAAGATCGAAAGTCAGCTCACCGTTGGCGATAGTCCCTGCGACGCCCTTGATGATCAGGTCGGCCGCCTCGGTCCAGCCGATGTAACGCAGCATCATCTCGGCGGAGAGGATCAGCGATCCCGGGTTGACGCGATTCTTGCCCGCGAAGCCCGGCGCCGTGCCGTGCGTCGCCTCGAACACGGCGAGCCCGTCACCGATGTTGCCTCCCGGCGCGATGCCGATGCCGCCGACCTGCGCCGCCAGCGCATCGGAAATGTAGTCGCCGTTGAGGTTGAGCGTGGCGATGACGTCGTACTCTTCGGGACGCAACAGGATCTGCTGCAGGAAGTTGTCGGCGATGACGTCCTTGATGATGATCTCGCGTCCGGTCACCGGGTTCTTGAACGCATGCCACGGGCCGCCGTCTTTTTCCGTCGCGCCGAACTCTTCGCGCGCGAGCTCGTAGCCCCACCTGCAGAAGGCGCCCTCCGTGTACTTCATGATATTGCCCTTGTGCACGAGCGTCACCGAGCCCTGGTCGCGCTCGATGCAGTGCACGATCGCCTTGCGTATCAGGCGCTCGGAACCTTCGCGCGACACGGGCTTGATACCGAGTCCCGAACTGGCCGGGAAGCGGATCTCGGTGACGCCGAGCTCGGTCTGCAGGAAATGGATGAGCTTCTGCACTTCCTGCGAGCCGGTCGGGTACTCGATGCCGGCATAGATGTCCTCGGTGTTTTCTCGGAAGATCGTCATGTTGACGAGATCGGAATCCTTCATCGGCGTCTCGACGCCCGGGAAATAGCGGATGGGCCTCACGCAGGCGTAGAGGTCGAGCGACTGGCGGATTGCCACGTTCAACGATCGGATGCCGCCGCCCGTCGGCGTCGCTAGCGGCCCCTTGATCGAGACCACGAAGCGTTGCAGCGCATCCAGCGTCTCGTCCGGCATCCAGACGTCATCGCCGTAGACCATGGTGGCCCTCTGGCCGGCGTGCACGGGCATCCAGCGAATGTGGCGCGCATCGCCGTACGCCATCTCGACGGCGGCCTCCACGACGTTGAGCATCACCGGCGTGACATCCGCGCCAATGCCGTCGCCCTCGATGTACGGGATGATCGGGATGTCCGGCACGTTGAGCGTATGATCGGCGTTGATCGTGATTGCAGCACCGTCTTCCGGAACGTTGATATGATCGTAGCGCATTGATTTTCTCGGAAAATGCCTGGTCTGGGCCGCGAGGGCGGCCGAAAAAGGCGTGCATTGTACACGGGTATGACGCCGAAGTGCTGATCCTCCTCAACAAGCCGTATCGCGTGCTGAGCCAGTTCCGCAACCCCGACGGTCGAGCGACCCTCGCCGACTTCGTGGACGTCCCCGGCGTGTACCCGGCAGGCCGACTCGATTACGACAGCGAGGGCCTGTTGCTGATGACCGACGACGGCCGCCTGCAGGCGCGCATCAGCAACCCGAAAAGCAGGACGCCGAAGATCTACTGGGCCCAGGTCGAGGGCGTGCCGACACCCGCTCAATGCCGGCAGCTGGAGCGCGGCGTCGATCTCAGGGACGGCCCCGCCAGGGCCGTCTCGGCGCGCCTTATCGACGAACCGGCCGCGCTCTGGCCCCGTGACCCGCCCATCCGCTACCGCAGGAACGTGCCCGACAGCTGGCTCGAGATCACCCTGACCGAGGGCCGCAACCGGCAGGTGCGGCGGATGACGGCGGCGGTCGGATTGCCGACGCTGCGCCTGATACGTTACGCAGTCGGCGACTGGACGGTCGATGGTCTTGCCCCGGGTGAGTGGCGCAAACCAACGTAGGACGAGCTTTGGCCCCGATTGCGGGCCTGGAGGCCCTCCTACAGCCCGGCGATACGCATCGCGACTTCCATCGCCTGCTCGTAATTGAGGCGCGGATCGACGGTCGACTTGTAGGCCCTGGCGAGATCGGCGTCCGTGAGGCCGCGCGCGCCGCCCGTACACTCGGTGACATTCTCGCCCGTCAGTTCGAGATGGACGCCGCCGAGGTAAGTCCCCATCTTGTCGTGCACGCGGAACGCCGCCTCGAGCTCCGTCACGATGTTGTCGAATCGCCGGGTCTTGATGCCCTCGGCCGTGCTCTCGGTGTTGCCGTGCATCGGGTCGCAAACCCAGAGCACCGGCGATCCGGTCTCCTTGACGGCGGAGATCAGCTCCGGCAGGCGTTCCTCGATCGACTTCGCGCCGTAGCGATGGATCAATGTCAGCCGGCCCGGCTCGTTGTTCGGGTTCAGGACCCTGACGAGGCCCTGGATCCATTCGCGCGTCATACCCGACCCGACCTTGATACCGATCGGATTGGCGATGCCGCGGAAGTACTCCACGTGGGCGCCGTCAAGTTCGGCCGTGCGCATGCCGATCCAGGGAAAATGCGTCGTCAGGTTGTACCAGCGATCGCGACGCGGAAGCAGGCGCGTCTGCGCCTGCTCGTAATGCAGGTGCAGACCCTCGTGCGCGGCGTAAATGTCGGCGCGCTGCGTACGGTGAAACTGGCGCCCCGAAACCGTCTCCAGGAAGTCGAGCGAGTTCGAAATCGACGAAACGATCTGGTGGTACTCGTCCGCCGCCTGCGAATGGCTGACCCAGCTGAGGTCCCAGTACTCGGGGTGGTGCAGGTCGGCAAAGCCGCCGTCGATCAGCGAACGCACGAAATTCAGGGTAAGCGCCGCGCGCTCGTAGCCGCGCAGGATCATCTGCGGATCCGGGATCCGGTCCTCGGGCGTGAACCCGGCCCGGTTGACGAGATCGCCGCGAAAGCTCGGCAGTGTCTTGCCGTCGCGAGTTTCGGTATCGGCGGAGCGCGGTTTCGCGTACTGCCCGGCCATGCGCCCGACGCGGACCACGGGTTTCTTGAGCCCGTAGATCATGACGAGGCTCATCTGCAGGAGGATCTTGAGCTTGTCCACGATGTTTTCCGACGTGCACTCGTCGAAGGTCTCGGCGCAATCGCCGCCCTGCAGAACGAAGGCGTCGCCGCGCTGCGCCCTGGCGATGTGCTCCTTGAGCGCATCGACCTCCCACGAGGTCGTGATCGGCGGCAGGCGGCTCAGGGCCCCGACGACCCGCTCCAGCTCGGCCTTGTCCGGGTACGCGGCCTGCTGCGATGCGGGGTAGCCCTGCCAGCTCGCGGGATGCCATTCGTTTTTCGGTAGGGTTCTGCTCACGTCGTCCTCGGGTCCTTCTGTTCACGCCCCGGCTTTCCGCGGGCGCAGAAGCGCGGACTATGCCATGCGAGGCGCCAATGCTCAAAAGTTTCTCATGTAATCAGGCACTTGTAACAGACTCCTGCGAGATTCTCGAACCCTTCTCTTAATGGACGCGAAGTTTTTGTTTTTTTTTACATTTTTCGCGTCGAAGAAAGTCCCCGGGGGGTGTGGAAAGCACCCCTCGACATTGGCACAATGCGCGCGCTCCCGCGTGGGAAAGCAACAACACGGCGCACGGGCGCCACAAGGAAAACGTTATGAAGGACGTGCTCGTTCTCGGCGCCGGCAAGATCGGCGCACTGATCTCCGGACTACTCGCCGAAAGTGGCGACTATCGTGTTCAGCTGGCTGATTCTATCAACGGTGCGGCGGCCAAGGTGGTCAAGGCCCACGGCCTCGAAAACCTGCAGGCATTCGATCTCGACGCCTCGGACGAGGCCGTACTGACCGCGCACGTCAGGGAGCACAAGCCGTCCGCCGTCGTATCCGGTCTGCCCTACTTCTGCAACGAGATCGTCGCGCGCGTTGCGCGCAACGAGGGCTTGCATTATTTCGACCTGACCGAGGACGTGGCCGTCACGGAGGCAGTCCGCAAGCTGGCGGAGGGCTCCGACAAGGTGTTTGCGCCGCAGTGCGGACTGGCGCCCGGCTTTATCAGCATCGTGGCCAACGAGCTGATCCAGCACTTCGATTCCCTGAAATCCGTGAAACTGCGCGTCGGCGCCCTGCCCCAGCACCCGAACAACGTGCTCAAGTACTCGCTGACGTGGTCGACGGACGGCGTCATCAACGAGTACGGCAATCTCTGCAAGAGTATCGTCGACGGCAAGGAGGTCGACGTCATGCCGCTCGAGGGCCTCGAGGAGATCGAGATTGACGGAAAGCGGTACGAGGCGTTCAATACTTCGGGCGGGCTCGGCTCGCTTGGCGAGACGTATCGCGACCGCGTCTCGAACATGAACTACAAGACGATCCGCTACCCGGGGCACTGCGAGCAGATGCGCCTTCTCATGAACGGCCTGAAGCTCAATCACGACCGTGACACGCTGAAACGCATCCTCGAGAACTCGGTCCCCCAGACCCTGCAGGACGTCGTCATCATCTACGCTGCCGTAACGGGCATGCAGGAAGGCGAGCTGCGCGAGGAAAATTACGTGAACAAGGTGTACCCGCAGGTCGTTGCCGGACGGCTTTGGTCGGCGATCCAGATCACGACGGCGGCCGGCGTTTGCGCCGTACTCGACCTCGTGCTGTCGAAACCCGAGCAGCGCGGCGGCTTCGTGGCTCAGGAGGAATTCCAGCTGTCCGAAATTCTCGACAACCGCTTTGGCCGTTTCTACGCGCACGGCGGCACCAACAAGACGTCGGCAGAACTCGTCGCGCGCGGCGAGACCGGCCATCAGCGCGCAGGAGAATGATCATGCAAAAGATTCTCAAGCAACTCGGCCTCGCGGCCGTCAACAACGGGACCTGGCTTGGCGACCGTTCACTGGCCGACGACTCCGCGCCGCTGATCGAATCGATCAGCCCCACCGACAACGCGGTCATCGCGAGCGTGCGGCAAACCACGCAGGACGAATACGAACAGGTCGTTGCGGCGGCCCGGGACTCGTTCGAGGCGTGGCGGCAGATTCCGGCACCGGTTCGCGGCGAGGCCGTGCGGCGCATCGGCGATGCCCTGCGAAAATACAAGGACCCGCTCGGCAGTCTCGTGACGCTCGAGATGGGGAAGATCAAGGCCGAGGGCGACGGTGAGGTCCAGGAGATGATCGATATCGCCGATTTCGCGGTCGGCCAGTCGCGCATGCTCTATGGCAAGACGATGCACTCGGAACGTCCGCAGCATCGCATGTACGAGCAGTGGCACCCGCTCGGCATCGTCGGCACGATCTCGGCGTTCAATTTCCCGGTCGCCGTGTTCGCATGGAACGCCTGCGTCGCGGCCGTCTGCGGCAACGTCAATATCTGGAAGCCGTCGCCGAAGACGCCGCTGACCGCGGTCGCCGTGCAGAAGATTATCAACGAGGCACTGGCGGGGATGGACCTGCCGACCGCTTTCTTCCTGATCAATGACGGCACGAACGAACTGGCCCGGCATTTCGTCGACGACGAGCGCATCAACCTCGTGTCCTTCACGGGCTCCTGCGCCGTCGGCAAAAAGGTCGGTGAGCGTGTCGCGGCCCGCATGGGCAAGTCTCTGCTCGAACTCGGCGGCAATAACGCGATCATCGTCGATGAATTCGCCAATCTCGATCTCGCGATTCCGTCGATCGTGTTCGGCGCGGTCGGCACCGCGGGACAGCGCTGCACGTCGACACGACGCGTCATCGTGCACCGCTCCAGGTTCGAAGAACTCAAGGACGCGCTGGTCAAAGCCTACGGCCAGGTCCGCATCGGCGATCCGCTCGATCCGAAGACCCTCATGGGGCCGGTCATTGACGAGGCCTCCCTGCAGCGTGTGCAGGATGCCTGCGACGCCGTGCGCGCGTCGGGCGGCGAAGTCCTGTGTGGCGGCGAGCGGCTCGACCGGCCGGGGAACTTCATCACCCCCGCGATCGCCGTGGCGGACAATGATTCCGACATCGTGCAGACCGAGACCTTCGGCCCGATCCTCTACGTGATCCCCTACGACACGCTCGACGAGGCCATCGCCATGCAGAACGGCGTCGTCCAGGGGCTGTCGTCGGCGATCTTCACCGACAATCTGCAGAATGCCGAGTACTTCCTGTCGCACGGCGGTTCGGACTGCGGTATCGCCAACGTCAACATCGGTACGTCGGGTGCCGAGATCGGCGGCGCGTTCGGTGGCGAAAAGGAGACCGGCGGCGGCCGCGAAGCAGGCTCGGATTCCTGGCGCGCCTACATGCGCCGCCAGACGAACACGATCAACTGGGGCAAGGACCTGCCCTTGGCGCAGGGCATCAACTTCGACCTGTAGGAGGGCCGTCAGGCCCGATCGGGGCTAATGCCCCTCCTGCGTGCTCTCGAAGCGGTTTTCGGCGCGGTTCTTGCGAACCGCACCCGCTTCGAACACGTGGCCGCTCATGGCGATGTACACGCCCGGCATTGCGATCTGCACGGCGGCCACGGCCATGCCGACATTGAACACGGCGTCCGTCGTCCGGAAGCGTGCCGGGGCCAGGGCGCCGGTCAGCACGATCGTCTTGCCGGCGATGCCCCGCAGCGCCTCGGCGGTCACGGGCATCGTGTCCGTGCCGTGCGTAATCACGAAGAGCGTCGCATCGTCTTTTTCGATGTACTCGCGCAGGGCCGCCCGGTCCTCGTCCGTGATCTCGAGACTGTCTTTCTTCAGCAGCGGAACGATGTCGAATTCGAAATCGACGAGGCCCTCGGCAAGGATGCTCTGTAGCGGCGACTCACCGATCTCGTAATCGCTCAGGGCGTCGAAATAGATCTTGTCGATCGTTCCGCCCGTTGTAATGAACCGGATATGCATGTGAATATTGGCCGTGCCGGACCGTCCGTTCAGCGACAGAACCTACGGGAAACCGATGCAAAGGGAAAGTTCCATGTCCGCACAACATCTGAAATTGCTGGCCATCATTCTTGTCGTTCTGGGCGCCGGGCTGATTATCTGGGGCCTCAACCTTTCGGAGTCGCCGGCCAACGAGGTCTCGCGCGCACTCACGGGCTCGTCGATGGACGAGGTCGTGTACCGCTACATCGCCGGTGCCGTGAGTCTTGCCGCGGGATTATTCCTGTTCCTGCGAAAGACATAGGGCTCAATACCTACATGGAATAAGGCATGTGCTGGTGCCCCGGGGTGCCGCGGGGCTGGTATGATTGTTCCATGACAGTCCGTGGCCGATTTCCCGGCCGGAGGCGCCATTTCCCGGCCGTGCTGCCCCTGCTCCTCGCACTGCTCTGGAGCATGCCGCCAGCGGCAGGCGCCGCAAGCATTATCGAACTCGAGATCGAGGGCCCGATCGGCGTCGCCACGGCCGACTACATCGATGCGGGTATCGAGCACGCCGTCGATGGCGATGCCGACCTGATCATCATCAACATCGACACGCCCGGCGGACTGGTCAAACCGATGCGGACCATCGTGCAGAGCATTCTTGCCTCACCGATTCCCGTGGCCGTCTACGTGAGCCCGGCGGGCGCGCGTGCCGACAGCGCCGGCACTTACATCCTGCTGGCCGCGCACGTCGCCGCAATGGCGCCGACGACTCACCTCGGCGCCGCCACGCCGGTGCCGCTGATCGGCGGTGACAGCACGGACGACAGCGACCAGGATTCCACGCCCATGGACCGCAAGGTCGTCAACGATGCCGTGTCGTCGATCCGGGCGCTTGCCGAGCGTTACGGCCGCAACGCCGACTGGGCAGAGAAAGCCGTGACCGAAGCGGCAACGTTGACAGCCTCCGAAGCGCTCGAGAACAACGTCATTGACGTCATTGCCGTGGACCGCGCCGACCTTCTGCAGCAAATCGACGGGCGCGAGGTCATGGTGGCCAACGAGCCGCGCGTGCTGGGCACGTCGGATGCTGACGTCGAACGCTTCAGCCCGAACTGGCGCCTGCGGCTTCTCAGTGCAATCTCGAATCCCGAGATCGTCGTGCTGCTCGGCCTGATCGGCCTGTACGGCCTGATGTACGAAGGCTGGAACCCGGGCGCTATCGTGCCCGGCGTCGTGGGCGCCATTTGCCTGCTGCTGGCGGCGTACGCGCTGCAGGTGCTGCCCGTCAACTATGCGGGCCTGGCCCTGATCATCGTCGGCATCGTGCTCATGGTCGCCGAGGCCTACGCACCGAGTTTCGGCGCGCTCGGCGTCGGCGGCATAGCCGCGTTCATTTTCGGTACCATCATCATGTTCGATTCGGACATTCCAGGTTTCGGCATTTCATACGTTTTCGTCTTCGGTACGGCGCTCGTCTTTGCCGTGCTCCTGATCTGGCTGCTCGGCTACCTGATCAAGCTACGGCGCCGCGGCGCCGTGTCGGGTATGGAAGCCACCGTCGGCGCCATCGCGGTCGCCATGGAAGATTTCAGCGACGAAGGCAAGGTCTGGCTGGACGGCGAGGCCTGGCACGCGCACAGCACGGCACCTGTCGCCAAGGACCAGGAACTCGTCGTGCGCAACGTAGAGGGCCTGCTGCTCGAAGTCGAGCCAATGAAGAACGAATAACGACACAGCGAATAGCGACGACCGTCGAATTCGCAAGGTCGTCTGAAGGAGTCAGCGATGTCACTAGTACCTTATGCAATCGTCGGCATGGCGATCGTTTTTCTGTTTTCACAGATGTTCAAGATCCTCAAGGAATACGAGCGCGGCGTGATCTTCCTGCTTGGCCGTTTCCAGAAGGTCAAGGGACCCGGGCTCATCATACTCGTACCCGGCGTACAGAAAATGGTGCGCGTCGACCTGCGCGTCCTGGTTCTCGATGTGCCCACGCAGGACGTCATTTCACGCGACAACGTGTCGGTCAAGGTCAACGCGGTGATCTATTTCCGCGTCGTCGACCCCGAGAAAGCCATTATTCGTGTCGAAAATTTCTTCGAAGCGACGAGCCAGCTGTCGCAAACGACGCTCCGTTCCGTATTGGGCCAGCACGAACTCGACGACATGCTCGCGGAGCGCGACAAACTCAATAGCGACATCCAAAGCCTCCTGGACCAGCGCACCGACAACTGGGGTATCAAGGTCGCCAACGTCGAGATCAAGCACGTCGACCTCGACGAGAGCATGATTCGCGCCATTGCGCAGCAGGCCGAAGCCGAGCGCTCGCGGCGCGCCAAGGTGATCAACGCCGAGGGCGAAAAGCAGGCCGCGCGAATGATTGCGGAAGCGGCCCATATGCTGGCCGAGGAGGAGCAGGCCCTGCAGCTGCGTTACCTGCAGACGCTCAAGGAAATCGCGAACGAAAAGACCAACACGATCGTGTTCCCGTTGCCGCTCGAACTCATCGCGCCAATCGTGAAAAACATCTCGTCGCGGGGAAATCCCGGCAGCTGATTACGCGTTCCTCGATACGGGCGGTATCGAGACCGTAATCTCGGCGCCGCCGAGATCCGCTCGGCGAATCGACAGTCGCCCGCCGTAGGAGTGGGCGATGTCCTTGACGACGGCCAGGCCGATGCCGTGCCCGGGCGTCGACTCGTCGAGCCGCATGCCGCGCTGCAGCAGCGCCTCGGCGGCGTCTTCCGGAATGCCCGGCCCGTCGTCGGACACGGTCAGCACCATGCCGCTCGCGATTGCGCGTGCGCCGACCGAGGGCACGACCGAGATGCGCACCTGTCGCCGGCACCATTTGCACGCATTGTCGAGCAGGTTGCCGGCGAGTTCGAGGAAGTCGCCCGTGTCGCCGCGGAACTGCATCCCCTTCTCGATGCGCACATCGAACTCGGGCGCCTTGTCGTGATACACCTTGCGCAGACCGTCGATCAGCCGCGCGACTTCCTTTTCGACGGGTACCGGTGCCAGCACCAGGTTGTCGGCCACGGACGCGGCCGGCTTGCGCAACTGGTAACGCACGATCTCGTCCATGCGATCGATCTGCTCGTTGAACCGCGCGCCGAAATGTTCCTGCTGCCGCTCGTTGAGCAGCGCCCGCATGGCCGCAAGCGGCGTCTTGAGGCTGTGCGCGAGATTGTCCAGCGTGTACCGGTAGCGGTCCGATCGCGCGCGCTCACTGTCGATCAGGAGATTCATATTGCGGGCCACGCCCGTCAGCTCGGTCGGGAAGCGCGTCGACAGGGACACGCGGTCGCCCTCCTCGATCTCGGTGATTTCGGTCTCGATCTGCCGCAGGGGCTTCAGAAGTCCGCGCAGCAACATCGAGAACGCGATGAGCATCGTGACCGCGACGGCGACAAACCAGCCGAACAGCTGCCGCCGAAAGCCGGCGATCTGCGCATTGAACCCGTCGAGGCTCTCGGCAACCTTGAACACGTAACTCTGCGCGGCGCCCTCGTCGAGCTCCCACTCGACGGTCAGCGCCAGCGTCAACAGGGGTGTCCCGTCTTCGAGGGTATCGCGGCCGAACAGGTGATTGCCCAGCTCGGGCACCGTGTCGCCCGGAATCTCCAGGCCGAGGGCGGAGCGCGAGCGCCACAGGACCTCACCGGCGACGTCGCGCAATTCGGCGTACAGGCCCGAGCCGATGCGCTCGAGGCGCGGCTCGCGCAGCCGGTTCGGCATGACGAGCTTGCCGGAGTCGTCGGGTTCGGCGGCGGCCAGGAGGGCGACGAGGTGACCGTCGAGAATGTCGCGGCGCGCCTGCTCGCCCGCCTCGGTGAACGCGCGATCGAGGACGGCAATGGTGGCGCCGAAAAAGAACAGCAGCAGCACGCTGACTGAAACCAGGAGTCGGGTGCTGAGCGAGTTCATCCGGCCTCAGTCGGCCTGCTTACGCTCCAGCGCAAAGCGATAGCCGCGCCCTCGTAGCGTTTCGATGGGTTTGATCGTGTTCTGCGGGTCGAGCTTCTTGCGCAGGCGCCCGATGAAGACCTCGATGACATTGCTGTCGCGTTCGAAATCCTGGTCGTACAGCCGGTCCGTGAGTTCGGCCTTCGAGATCACCTGCCCTGCGCGCACCATGAGGTATTCGATGATCTTGTATTCGAAACTCGTCAGGTCGATCGTCTCGCCGTCCACGGACAGTTCCTGGCGCGACATGTCGAGCGTGACGGGGCCGGCTTTGAGTTCCGAAGACGCCCAGCCGCCGCTGCGGCGCAGCAACGCCGCAACGCGCGCATTGACTTCCTCGAAGTGAAACGGCTTGACGACATAGTCGTCCGCGCCGGCGCTCAGGCCGTCGACCTTGTCTTCCCAGCGGTCGCGCGCCGTGAGTATCAGGATCGGGTAATTGTGGCCGTCGGCCCGAACCTGCTTGATGATGTCGATGCCCGACATCTCGGGGAGACCCAGGTCGATGATGGCGAGATCGATCGGGTACTCGCTGGCAAAATACAGTCCTTCCTTGCCGTCCGCCGCCTGCTCGACCGCAAATCCGCCCTCTTCGAGCTTGCGCGACAGCGACTCGCGCAAAGTGGCGTCGTCTTCGATTACGAGCAGTCGCATGTTCTCTCCCCTTTCCTTGCGGTGAGAAAGTCTAGCGGCGCCGGCCGTTGACCTTGTGGGTCCTGACCTTGCCGTCCTTCGTGAGAACTTTGATGTGATGCACTTCGCGGCCGCCCTGGACCCGGGTCTCGGCGCTCAGGATCTTGCCGCCCGTCTTGCGCCGCACAGATTCGATGGCCTCGGCGAGCGACATGCCGTCCTGGGCCGCGGCAAGCTGCGGCGCGGGCTCGTACTGCGCATGCTGCGCTTTCAGGTTCTCCTCGAGATCGAAAGCGTCCGCCCGCAGCGGCAGCAGAGCCGCTGCGGACAGAGCCAGGATGACCAGTAGGTTGCGCATGCGCCAAGTGTCGTACGCGGGCAGCCTGATTGCAACGAAGCGCGTCACACCCGCTCCTAGCCGGCCGGCCGGATATCGACCCGCACACGCAGGCGGCTACCCGGGTCGTACGGCATTTCAGTCATGTACTTCTGGCCGCGGTAACGGTACAGCACGCGGTAACCGTCGATGCGCTCCTCGCGGTGCTCGCGATAGCGGGTTTCGCAGCGTTCCACGGGGCGGGCGTGGCGCTCGGTCGCGTGACCGTGGCGGTTGCGCGCCGCGTCGCTGCCGACGGCTGCGCCGATCAGCGTACCCGCAACGGTCGCCGCGTCATTGCCGCGGCCGCTGCCGAACTGGTGCCCGATGACGCCGCCGATGACCGCACCGATCAGGGCGCCGCCACCGCGGGCCTCGCGACCCCGGTCAACGGTGTAATACTGCATTTCTTCCCAGCACTCGCGCACGGGCGTCGTCACCCTTACGTAGTTGACGATCGGCTCGGCCGAAATCACCTTGGCGTAGTCGTACTGCGCGCGGCCGCCGCGATTGCCGTGATCTGCCCAGGCGTTGCTGCCCAACAGCATCGCCCCGAGGGCCAGTGTAGCGATACGTGTTTTCGTGTTCATGGTCCTTGTCCTCTCGGCGACTGGCCTCTTGCCAGCCTGGGAGCAAGAATAGGACCCCGGCAATGAACCCTGCCTGAACACGGAACGCCCTGATTTAAGGCGAGATTATCCGACCTTTTTCTTGGCCTTGCGCCACCGCTGGTCCAGCACTTCGGTCGTCATCCTGCGCATCTCCAGCCCTTCCTCGAGAAGTTCGGCCTCCATGGCCCGAAACCGGCGCTCGAACTTGTAGTTCGCGACCGTCAGTGCTTTCTCCGGATCGATGTCGAGATGACGGGCCAGGTTGACGACGGCAAACAGCAGGTCGCCGAGTTCGTCCTCGACGAGCTCCGTCTCGCGCGTACCCGCCGCATCTTCGAGTTCTTCGAGCTCCTCGCGAATCTTGTCCTGCACACCCCGCCGGTCCGGCCAGTCAAAACCGGCGCGCGAGGCCCTTTTGCCGAGCTTCTGCGCCCGCTTAAGGGCCGGGAGCGCCTTTGCAACACCGGCCAGGGCGCTCGGATCATCGTGCCCGGCGCGCTCGTCCTCCTTGATGTCCTCCCAGCGCCCGCGAACGCTGTGCGCGTCGCGTTCCTCGGCATCACCGAAGACATGCGGGTGCCGCCGCAGCATCTTCTCATTGATCCCGGTGACGACGTCCTCGAAATCGAAATAGCCTTTCTCGGCAGCCATCTGCGCATGGAATACGACCTGGAACAGGAAATCGCCGAGTTCCGAGCGCAGCTCGTCCCAGTCCTCGCGCTCGATGGCGTCCGCAACCTCGTAGGCCTCCTCGATCGTGTACGGGGCAATCGTCGAAAAGTCCTGTTCGAGGTCCCACGGGCAGCCGGTCTCCTTGTCCCGCAGGCGCGTCATAATCTCAAGTAGTTTCTCGATAGATTTCATAACTTATTTATTTAAAACAAAATTACGAAACGCCAGCAGCATATAAGCCGTGGCACCCCAGATGCGCTCGCCGTCGTAGTGAAATTCCCGCAGCCGGAAGCGACGGCCCTGCCATTCGCGCTCGGCAAGCTGGTCGTTGTCTTTATCGAGCAGGAAATCGAGCGGTACTTCGAACGTGTATTCGACCTCGGTGTGGTCGAGGTGCAGGTTCGCATCGCCCTGCACGAGGCCCACGACGGGGGTCACCGCGAAGCCCGTAATCGTAGGCATTGCCCGGAGGTAGCCGATGACGTCGATAAATCGGGCTCCGACGCCGATTTCTTCACGGGTTTCGCGCAGGGCCGTGGCACGCACGTCGGCGTCCTCAGGCTCCATGCGCCCGCCCGGGAAACTGGCCTGGCCGGCGTGAATCTTGAGGTGGGCCGCGCGCTGCGTGAGCAGCACGGAAAGTCCTTCCGGGCGCTGCATGATCGGCACGAGCACGCCCGCAGGCCGCAGAGGCCCGGCGAGTTTCTCACGCATCGCGTGAGGCCATCGCCTCAGCCCGGGCGGCATCATGACGTCGAGCGGGTCCTCGGGCAGCTCGGTGCCGGCAAAGCGCCGGCGCAGCGCCGCCGCGCTCAGCGACCCGTTGTCGGGTCCACCGCTAATGCTTGATTCCACCCTCGGTCAGCGCGGCCGGGTCAAGCAGGCGATCGAGTTCCTCGTCCGAAAGGTCGGTCATCTCTTTTGCGACGTCCTTGACGGCGCGGCCCTCGGCGTAGGCTTTTTTCGCCACGGCAGCGCCGAGTTCGTAGCCGATGACGGGATTCAGCGCGGTCACGAGGATCGGGTTGCGGCCGAGCGCGCGCTGGATGTTCTCCTCGTTGACCGTGAAACCGGCAATGGCCTTGTCGGCCAGCACGATGCTCGCCGAGGCGAGGATCTCGATGCTCTGGATCAGGTTGTAGGCGACGACGGGCAGCATGACGTTCAGCTGGAAGTTGCCGGACTGGCCGCCCATCATGATCGTCGTGTCATTCCCGATGACCTGCGCGCAGACCATGGCGACGGCCTCGGGTATCACGGGATTGACCTTGCCGGGCATGATGCTCGACCCGGGCTGCAACGCCGGCAAGGCGATCTCGCCGAATCCGGCCAGCGGGCCGGAGTTCATCCAGCGCAGGTCGTTGGCGATCTTCGTCAGGCTCACGGCAAGGGCGCGCAGCTGGCCCGACGTCTCCACGGCCGCATCCTGGCTGCTCAGCGACTGGAACTGGTTGTCCGACGCCCGGAACGGCAAGCCGGTCTTTTCGCCCAGCAGGACGGCCACCTTGCCGCCGAATTTCGGGTGCGCGTTAATGCCTGTGCCGACGGCCGTGCCACCCTGCGCCAGCGCCGTGAGGCGCTTCATTGTGTCGTCAAGGCGTTCCGCGCCCTGGTCGACCTGGAACTGCCAGGCGCGAATTTCCTGGGCCAGCGTAACGGGCATGGCGTCCATGAGATGGGTGCGGCCCGTCTTGACGACGTCCTTCGTCTCTTCAGCCTTGGCATCGAGCGTCTCCGACAGGTGCCGCAGCGCAGGCAGTAACTTTTCGTGGATCGCCAGCGCCGCGCTGACGTGCACGCAGGTCGGGATCACATCGTTGCTGCTTTGGCTCATGTTGACGTGATCGTTCGGGTGCACTTCGGCGCCGAGCGCCTCGGTCGCGACATGCGAGATCACTTCGTTGGCATTCATGTTCGAACTCGTTCCGGAGCCCGTCTGGAACACGTCGATCGGGAAATGCGCATCGTAGTCGCCCGCGGAGACGGCCAGGGCCGCTTTCTGGATGGCGATCGCGAGATCGCTCTTGATCAATCCGAGCTCGGCGTTGGCACCCGCCGCGGCCCACTTGACGAGACCGAGCGCCGCGATGAACTGCCGCGGCATCCGCAGCCCGGAAATGGGGAAGTTGTCGACAGCCCGCTGCGTCTGCGCGCCCCACAGGGCATCCTCCGGGACCTTGAGTTCGCCCATGCTGTCGTGCTCGATTCGAAACGCCTTCTTGCTCATGACAGGTACTGCTCCGTCGGGGGTGGCCGCGCCGCTTTCGACGCGCAGAAAAGGTGTATGATTCGCGCTTTGCGCGCGCAAGTCTACACTGGTTTTCCACGTATGAAAGTCTCGACACTGAGAGCCCTGTCCCCGGCCGATGGCCGCTACGCCGACAAGGTCAATTCGCTCCGCGACATCTTCTCCGAATACGGCCTGATCCGTTACCGCGTGCTCGTCGAGGTGCGCTGGCTGCAGTGGCTCGCCGACAACCCGGGTATCGCCGAGCTGGGCCCGCTGTCGTCGGTGATGAAAGACGTCCTCAATGACATTGTCGACAACTTCTCGCTGGACGACGCCGAACGCGTCAAGGCCATCGAGGCGACGACGAACCACGACGTCAAGGCCGTCGAGTACTTCATCCGCGAGAAGCTCGGCGCCGGGCCGGAGACGCAGCCCGTCAAGGATTTCCTGCACTTCGGCTGTACCTCGGAGGACATCAACAACCTGTCGTATGCGCTGATGCTGCGCGCAGCGCGCCGTGAAGCCCTGGTGCCGGTCATGCGGGACCTGCGCAATAAGATAAGGAGCATGGCGCGTGACTACAGCGGCGTGGCCATGCTGTCGCGCACGCACGGCCAGACCGCGAGCCCGACGACGCTCGGCAAGGAACTGGCCAATGTCGCGGCGCGCCTCGCGCGCATCGAGAAGGCGTTTGGCGAAGTCGCGGTTCTCGGCAAGTTCAACGGGGCCGTCGGCAACTACAACGCGCACGTGATCGCTTACCCGGAACTGGACTGGCCCGCGATCAGCCACGGCTTCGTCGAATCGCTCGGACTCGAGCCGAACCCCTACACGACGCAGATCGAGCCCCACGACTGGACGGCCGAGTACTGCCATGCGCTGGTTCGCTACAACACCGTGCTCATCGACTTCGCGCGCGATGTCTGGGGTTATATCTCGCTCGGCTACTTCACGCAGAAAGTCGCCCGCGACGAAGTCGGCTCGTCGACGATGCCCCACAAGGTCAACCCGATAGACTTCGAGAATGCCGAGGGCAATCTCGGGATGGCGAACGCCCTGCTCGGCCACTTTGCCGAAAAGCTGCCGATCTCGCGCTGGCAGAGAGACCTGTCGGATTCGACCGTGCAGCGCAATCTCGGCGTTGCCGCCGGGTACGTATTGATCGCGTTGCAATCCTTGCAGAAGGGCGTCGGCAAGCTGCAGGTCGACGAGGACGCCATTCATGCCGAGGTGGCCGATGCCTGGGAAGTGCTCGCCGAGGCTGTGCAGACCGTGATGCGTCGCTACGGTATCGAGAATCCCTATGAGAAGCTCAAAGCGCTGACGCGCGGCCAGGCGGTCGACAAGGACACGCTGCGCCAGTTCATCGGCACGCTCGATATCCCCGATGCCGAGAAAGAGCGCCTCCTGCAACTGACGCCCGCAACCTACATCGGCATCGCCGACCGGCAGGCGCGCGACATCTGATCGGGCGATGCTGAAACTGCCGGGCACTCCGGAGGACTTCCTCGCTTGCCATTGGCAGAAAGCACCGCTGTTCGTTCCCGGCGCCCTCGATCGCCTGCGCCCCCGGGTCACGCGCAATGAACTCGGCTGGCTGGCGACGCTTGAGGACGTCGAGTCGCGCATCGTGTTCACCGAAACCGCCGGCGAGCGAACCCGCTACACATCGGAAACCGGTCCGTTCGACGCGGGCTACCTCGCCGCCCTGCCGAAGCGCGGCTGGACGCTGCTCGTTCACGATGTTGAAAAACATCTCCCGGCCATGCGGCGCCTGCTCTCGCATGTCTCGTTCATCCCGGACTGGCGCATCGACGACCTCATGGTCAGTTTCGCGGCGCCGGGTGGCGGCGTCGGGCCGCACTCGGACAATTACGACGTGTTCCTGTGCCAGGGTATCGGCGTGAGGGAATGGCGGGTGACTGAAGAAGCGATTCGTGACGACGCCGCGGCCAGCGACGACCTCGCGCTGAAGCGACCGTTTGACGGCACGTTGCACGTGGCGCGCGAAGGCGACGTTCTCTACCTGCCGCCCGGCACGGCCCACTGGGGCACCGCCTCTCGGGCGTGCATCACGTACTCGATCGGCATGCGGGCGCCCCAGCTCTCTGATCTTGGCGGCGCATTACCCGACGCGCAGGGCGAAAACCCGTTCTACGAGGATCCCGACCTGTCGCTGTCGGAAGCGCGTCCCGGTTACATCGCGCCGCAGGCGATTGCGCGGGCAGCGCGGCTCGCTGGAAAGGAAGACAATTCCGCCCAGATCGGCGAGGCGCTCGGCCGGTTTGTGACCAGCACGAAGGCCTGGCTTCGGCCGGAGGCCGCAGCGGCCGACGAGACGCGGCGCTGCCTCGACGGCCTACTGCGCCTCGAGGTGCACGGAATGGCGCGAATCGCCTGGGACGATTGCAACGTTTACGTCAACGGGCGCTGCCGCCGCCTCCGACGCGGCGAATCCGCCCTGGTCGAAGACATCTGTCGCACCCGCAGACTGCCTCGACGCGCGGCGGGGCGGCAGACGGCGCGGGGCCTGCTCACCTGGATGCTGCGGGCGGGCGCCTTCGAGACAACCGGGAAATTGTGACCATATGCGTTCGTACCGCCTGTTGAAACGACTCACCGGTGGGTCCCGAAAGCCACAGCTGGCGTGGGATGCGAATAATTTTCAACTGGGAATGATCGGCCAAAACGTGACGCAGTTGGCACTGCGGAATTGATTCTCGCCGTTAATATGTCATCTATGGAACAGGCACGGCAAAAGGGAAAACGCTGGGTCATCTCGACGCGTGAGGAAATGCGGGAGGCTGCTATCGAAGTCGCCCGCGAGGCAAGCCGCAAGGTTTCCATTTTTACACACGACCTGGAACCGGGCATCTACGATGATCCCGAGTTCCTCGAGATCATCAAGCGTCTGGTTCTCTCTCAAACTTACGCGCGCATTCGCGTGCTCATTGCTGACCCGTCGCGGGCTGTGAAGAACGGCAATAACTTCGTACATCTTGGCCGTCGCCTGAACACGTACATCGAGTTCCGGCACGTGCGTGAAGACTTGCGAACGCACGCGGAAGCTTTTTGCATTGCGGATGAAACCGCCCTCGTCTATCGATTGCAGGCGCCACGCTGGGAAGGCATCGCCGACACCTACGAGCCCGCCGTGGCCCGTCTGTACGGACAGATGTTCGACGAGATCTGGCTCGCGAGCGAGACGGAGCCGGAATTCCGCCAACTGGGTCTCTGACCTCGATTACGCCGCTATGTATCCAACCGACCTGACCGTCGCTGCGGTCGTCGAACACGAAAACAACTTCCTGCTTGTCGAGGAACACGCCATGGGCCGGCGCGTGCTGACCCAGCCCGGCGGACACATCGAAGCCAATGAATCGCCCGAACAGGCGGTGGTGCGCGAGGTTCTCGAGGAAACCGGCTGCACCGTAACCTGCGAGGACATGATCGGCGTCTACCTCTGGATACATCCCCAATCGCGCCAGCAATTCCTGCGGATCGTGTACGCCGCGACTTTCATAGGCTGCGACGAATCGCTGCCGCTCGACGACGGTATTCTCGGGCGCCGCTGGATGACGCTCGCCGAACTGCAGCGCCGCAGTACCGCGATGCGCACGCCCGCCGTGCTGCGTTGCGTGGAGGATTACCTGTCGGGACGCCGCGCATCGGACGCGCTGCTTACCGGCATGTTGCCCCTGCAACAGAACGTGCACCGCATTCTCGCCACTGCTGACCTCGTCTAGGCGCAGTCGCCCGGACCACCGACCTTGGCCAGGCGCCTGATCGATGGTCAGGGGCAAAGGCCTGCGCCGGTTGGCCACATCGCGTCACGCTCGACAATGGTAGACTGCGCGCGCCATGACCCAGCGCGTTATTCTCGGCCTTTCGGGCGGCGTCGATTCCGCGGTCGCGGCGGCGCTCCTGAGAGATGAAGGTTACGACGTCCATGCCCTGCACATGACCAACTGGGAGGACGACGACGGCTATTGCACGGCTGCCGCCGACCTCCAGGACGCGCGGCGCGTGTGCGAGCAACTCGACGTGCCGCTGCACCACGTCAATTTCGCACGCGAATACCGCGACCAGGTGTTCGACTATTTTCTCGACGAGTACAAAAAGGGCCGCACACCCAATCCCGATGTGTTGTGCAACCGGGAGATCAAGTTCGGCGTATTCCGCGACTACGCGAAACGGCTCGGTGGCGACCTCCTCGCGACCGGGCATTACGCCCGCACGGGCATCGTCGACGGACGTGATGCCCTGTTCAAAGGCAGGGACCCGAACAAGGACCAGAGCTATTTCCTGCACGCCGTCAGCGCCGAGGCGCTGGCCGAGACCCTTTTTCCCCTGGGCGACCTGATGAAAGACGACGTGCGCAGGATCGCGCGGGACCGTGGACTCGACGTTTACGACAAGAAGGATTCAACCGGGATCTGTTTCATCGGCGAGCGCCCGTTTCGCGAATTCCTCGCGACCTATATCCCCGCCAACCCGGGCCCGATCCGCACACCCGAGGGGGACACCATCGGCGAGCACGAGGGACTCATGTATTACACGCCGGGGCAGCGGCAGGGCCTGCACATCGGCGGCATCCACGGCCGTCCCGAGCTGCCGTGGTACGTGGTCGCCAAGGACCTCGCTGACAACGTCCTCATCGTCGCCCAGGGTGAGCACGACCTTCTGTTCAGCAACGGACTGACGGCAACGGACGCCAGCTGGATCGGCGCGGCGCCGGCCGGGCTCGCCGGCGGGCTGCGCTGCGCGGGCAAGGTCCGCTACCGGCAGGCCGACCAGGGCTGCCTCGTGCGCGACCTCGGCGGAGGCGTCGTCGACGTGCGCTTCGACGAGCGCCAGCGCGCTGTCGCCCCCGGCCAGTTCGTCGTTTTTTACGACGGCGACCGGTGCCTTGGCGGCGCAACTATCGACAAATTAGGGTAAGCAGCCCGCCGGCCCTTTCGCTATAATGCGCACCCCCGGCGGCCGGCAGGCCGCCCCGAACAACACGAATACCCCGGAGAATTGACGATGACGGACAGCTTCGGCGCACGCTCGACGCTCACGGTCAGTGGCAAGGACTATGAAATCTTTCGCCTCGACGCCGTAAAGGATGGCCACGTAGAGCGCCTGCCCTTTTCCCTCAAGATCCTGCTCGAAAACCTGCTGCGCCACGAGGACGGTCGGGACGTCACGCGGGACGACATCCTCGCGCTCGCCAACTGGGATCCCGCGGCGGATCCGAGCACCGAGATTTCCTTCACGCCGGCGCGCGTCGTGCTGCAGGATTTCACGGGCGTACCCGCGGTCGTGGACCTCGCCGCCATGCGCGACGCCGTCGTCAAGCTGGGAGGATCCGCGGAGGCGATCAACCCGCTGTCGCCGGCGGAACTCGTCATCGACCACTCCGTGCAAATCGATCATTACGGTGCGGCGAACGCGCTCGACCTGAACACGAAAATCGAGTTCCAGCGCAATACCGAGCGCTACTCTTTCCTCAAGTGGGGCCAGCAGGCCTTCGACAACTTCAAGGTCGTCCCGCCGAACACGGGCATCGTTCACCAGGTCAACCTCGAGTATCTCGCGCGCGTCGTTTTCGACATCGAGAAGGACGGCGTGCGCCGCGCCTACCCGGACACGGTCGTGGGCACGGACTCGCACACGACCATGATCAACGGCCTCGGCGTTCTCGGCTGGGGCGTCGGCGGCATCGAGGCGGAAGCCGCCATGCTCGGGCAGCCTGTGACGATGCTGATTCCGCACGTCATCGGCTTCAAGCTGAGCGGCAAGCTCAGGGAAGGCACCACCGCGACGGATCTCGTGCTGACGGTCACCGAGATGCTGCGCAAGAAAGGCGTGGTCGGCAAGTTCGTCGAGTTCTTCGGCGACGGCCTGGCTCAGATGCCGCTCGCGGATCGTGCAACGCTGGGCAACATGGCGCCGGAGTTCGGCTCGACCTGCGGCATCTTCCCGATCGACGGCGAGACCATTCGCTATCTCCATTTGTCGGGCCGCGACGAGGCGCACTGCGCGATGATCGAGGCCTACGCGAAGACCCAGGGCCTGTGGCGCGAAGACGGCCAGCCCGATGCCCTGTACACCGACGTCCTCGAACTGGATCTCGGCGATGTCGAACCGAGCATCGCCGGCCCGAAACGCCCGCAGGACCGGATTGCGCTCAGCGCGGCGGCCACGTCGTACGGCAAGATCCTCGCGGACACGGTTGCCAATCGCGAAGGTGGCGGCAGCGGCGTCGCGAAGCTCGACGGGGAAGACGTCGAGATCAAGGACGGCTCGATCCTGATTGCCGCCATCACGAGCTGCACGAACACCTCGAACCCCGCCGTCATGCTGGCGGCCGGCCTGCTTGCGCGTAACGCAGCGGCAAAGGGACTCAAGGCCAAGCCCTGGGTCAAGACGAGCCTGGCGCCGGGTTCACGCGTGGTGTCCGATTATCTCGAAAAGGCACAACTCATCGACGATCTCGAAGCCGTCGGCTTCTACACGGTCGGCTACGGCTGCACGACCTGCATCGGCAACTCCGGCCCCTTAAAGCCCGAGATCGCGGCAGCGGTCACGAGCGGCAACGTCGTCGGCACGAGCGTCCTGTCGGGCAACCGCAACTTCGAAGGTCGCATTCATGCGCTCGTACAGCACAACTTCCTTGCCTCGCCCCCGCTCGTCGTCGCGTACGCGCTGGCAGGAAACATGAACGTCGACCTTTACAACGATCCGCTCGGCCAGGACCAGGATGGCAATGACGTGTTCATGAAGGACATCTGGCCGTCGCAGCAGGAAATCCACGACGTGGTCGCTGCGAGCATTGATTCGAACATGTTCAAGGCCAGTTACGGCAAGGTTTTCGACGGCGACGCGAACTGGCAAAAGATCGATTCGTCCGAAGGCGGTATCTACGAGTGGGAAGACGACTCGACCTACGTCCGCAACCCGCCTTACTTCGAGGGCATGTCGGGCAAGGCCGAGCCCGTATCGGACATCAGGGGAGCCCGCGTTCTCGCGCTGCTCGGTGACACGGTGACGACCGATCACATCTCGCCGGCGGGAGCCATCGCCAAGGACAGCCCGGCCGCACAGTACCTCGAGGCGAACGGCGTCAAACCGGCCGATTTCAACTCCTACGGGTCGCGTCGCGGCAACCATGAAGTCATGATGCGCGGCACATTCGCCAACATCCGCCTGCGGAACCGGCTGGCACCAGGCACCGAGGGTGGATGGACCCGCCACCAGCCGAGCGGTGAGCAAATGTCGATCTTCGACGCATCGGTCAGGTACAAGGCCGAAGGCACGCCCCTGATCGTGCTCGCAGGCAGCGAGTACGGCACGGGCTCGTCACGCGACTGGGCCGCCAAGGGCACGGTGTTGCTCGGCGTGAAGGCCGTCATCGCCAAGAGCTTCGAGCGCATCCACCGCTCGAACCTGATCGGCATGGGCGTATTGCCGCTGCAGTTCAAGGAAGGCGAAGACGCCGAGTCGCTGGGCCTCACGGGCACCGAGACCTTCGACATCACGGGACAGACCGATGCGGCGGCCAAATTCGTCACGGTCACGGCGACGGGCGAAGACGGCAAGGTCACGAACTTCGAGGCGCTCGTGCGTATCGATACGCCCAAGGAGCGTGACTACTACGAAAACGGCGGCATCCTGCACTACGTTTTGCGGCAGCTCGCCGCCTAGGTGCAGTGATGAGATGCGACATCCCGGAGCAGCTCGTAGCCGCGCTTCGGGATGCGCGTCACATCTGCGTCCTTACGGGTGCCGGCGTTTCTGCGGAAAGCGGCGTACCGACATTTCGCGAGGCGCAGGACGGGCTGTGGGCGCAATACCGGGCCGAGGATCTCGCGACGCCTGAAGCGTTCCTGGCCGACCCCGTGCTCGTGTGGCGCTGGTACCGCTGGCGCCGCGACCTTGCCTCGGATGCGGAACCCAACCCGGGGCACGTCGCGATCGCCCGGCTCGCCGACATCGTGTCGCAGCTGACGCTCGTGACGCAGAACGTCGATAACCTGCACCAGCGCGCAGGAAGCCGCGAGGTGATCGAATTCCACGGCAATATCTTTACGGACCGCTGTTTCGGCGATGGTTCCTTGCAGGCCGCCGACGACACGGTCGAGGTCCCGGCCTGCCCCGAATGCGGCAGCCCGCTGCGACCTGGCGTCGTCTGGTTCGGCGAGGCGATCCCGGAGGACGCGCTCGAGGCCGCTTGCCAGGCGGCGAGCGACTGCGACGTGTTCCTCTCGGTCGGCACATCGTCGCTCGTCTATCCGGCCGCCGGCCTCGCGGATCTCGCGCGCAGCAACAATGCCGTCGTCGTCGAAATCAACCCGCAGCCGACGAAGCACGCCGAACGCTTCGACTACGTGCTGACGGGCAACTCCGGGGTGATCCTGCCGGAACTGGTAGAATCCCTGTCCCTCTAATTACGGTGTCTGCAACCTGACCGGGTACGATTGCGATGGAAAGATCTGCTGCCAATATTCTCGCCACGGGCAAGTGGCGCAAGCTGAGCCTCTGGGCGATCGGCGTCCTCCTGCTTCTCAATTTTGCAATCATGTTCTGGGCATCGCGCGAACCGGACGTATTCTGGGTCAATCGCAGCGCCGACCAGCAGACGGCGATCGTCGGGTATTCCACGGTCGACACGCTCATCCGCGTCGCCGAAACACTGCTCGACAAGAACGCCGGCTACCTGACCAACGACAAGCTCCCGCCCTTCGTCTTCCTCGACAACATCCCGAGCTGGGAACTCGGTGTCGTGAAGCAGTTGCGCGACCTCGGGCGCGTCATGCGCGACGACTACACGCGCAGCCAGTCCCAATCGAAAGCCGACCCGGATGTCATGGAGGGCGCGCCGAAATTTTTCTACGACAACAATTCATGGGTATTCCCGACGACCGAGTCGGAGTACCGTGACGGCATCGAGTACTTCAGGAAGTACCGCGACCGACTTGCCGCCGGCGACCCCGAGACCGTGTTCTTTGCGCGCGCCGACAACCTCCGCGAGTGGCTGTCTCAGGTCGAGAAACACCTCGGCGACCTGACGCGTCGACTCGGCAACAGCGTCGCCGACACGCGCATCAACGAAGACCTAGCGGGCGACGCGGCGGCAGAAGCTTCCGGTACACAGACCGATAACGTCGATGTCCGTACGTCGTGGTGGCTGACGGACAATATCTTCTTCGAAGCGCGCGGCACGGCCTGGGCACTCGTACACTTTTTCCGCGCAGCCGAGTTCGATTTTGCGCACGTTCTCGAGGACAAGAACGCCGAGGCGAGTGTGCGCCAGATCATCCGCGAACTCGAGGCATCGCTGGCTCCGCTGCGCTCGCCAATGGTGCTCAATGGCGGCGGCTATGGGCTGACGGCCAATCACTCGCTGGTCATGGCCAACTTCCTCGCGCGCGCCAATGCGGCCGTGATCAATCTCCGCGAATTACTCGACCAGGGCTAGTACGTTCCGCGTCCCGTTATTGCATTGCCACGGGTCGTACCGTAAGGTCGGAGTCGAATTCGCCAGGTGACGCAATGCGATTTCTCGCTGCGCGTTTAATCGGGAAGACGGTGCGCATCCCCGATGCAATCCCGTCACTGCCCCCGCAACGGTAAATGAGTTCGTCGGTCACAGGCCACTGCGCGAGAGCGTGGGAAGGCGACCGACACGGCGATCAGCCGCTCATGAGTCCGGAGACCGGCCTGGCGACACGCCTATCGTCAGTCGCGTCGGGGAAGACGCGGGGAGAGATAATGAAAAACCGACTTGCTGCCCTGGCTGCCATTGGCACCAGCCTCGTCGTGCCGCAGGCGTTCGCCGCGGACGACGCGATGGACCGGATCATCGTGACCGGCGCCCGCACGCCGATCGCGGCGGCAGATGTCGGCAGTGCCGTCACGATCATTACGCGCGACGAGATCGACCGGCGCCAGGTCCGCTATGTAACGGACCTGCTACGAGCGATTCCGGGCTTTGCCGTCAGTCACTCGGGCGTTGTCGGGTCACAGGCACAGGTCCGCCTGCGCGGCTCTGAGGCCAATCACGTCCTCGTCCTCGTGGACGGGGTCCGCGCCAACGACCCCGCTACCGGCGACGAATTCCGCTGGGAATACCTGTCGACTGCAAACATTGAACGCATCGAGATTGTGCGTGGACCGCAGAGCGCGCTGTGGGGCAGCGACGCGATTGCCGGGGTCGTGCACATCGTCACGCGTTCCGCAGGCGCCGGGAACAGCGGCAATGCCTACGTCGAGACCGGCTCGCAGAACACGCTGAATGCGGCAGCCGCGGGCCACTTCGGCGGCGACACCTGGTCCGTCGGTCTGGGCATCGAGCGGCTGGCCACGGACGGTTTCAATATTGCGCGAGGTGGCGACGAGAACGACGATGCATCGCTGGACACGGCAACCCTCAATGCCCGCCTGGCGCCATCCGACAGCATCACTATCACGCTCGGCGCCCGGGGCGTGGAGGCCTACACCCAGTTCGATGCCGTCGACTTCTTTGCCACGGGGCTGCCGGCCGATTCCGACGTCGCAAGCGAGGCGCGCCAGCGGTACGCGCATGTCGGGGTCACGCTGGGCGCCGCAGACGCGCGCGTCCGCCATCGCCTCGGCCTGCGCTATTTCGACAGCGACAACCGTAACCTGGTCGATGGGCTGTACGACTCGTCTACGTCATCGGACCGTACGACCTGGGGTTACCAGGCCGACGTGAACCTGCGCGGCGCTCGAGTGTCGTTGGCCGCGGAGCACGAGGTGACGCAGTTCGCGCAGCGCGGCGCCGTCGTTTTCGACGACCCGAACCAGGACCAGGAAACCGACGTGTCCAGCGCCATCGCAGACGTGCACGGTCGCGCCGGCGAGTCGTTGGCCTGGCTGCTCAGCCTGCGGTTCGACGACCACAGCGAATTCGACGACATCCTGACGGGACGCGTGTCGCTGGCGTGGAACGTCTCTGACGCCACGGTCCTGCGCGCCGGTTTCGGCACGGGACACAAGGCGCCGACTTTTATCGAGCGCTTCGGCTTCTTCCCGCAGAATTTTGTCGGTAACGAACAGCTGCGGCCCGAGCATTCCACGTCGTACGACCTGGGTGTCGAGCACGCGTTCGAGGCACTGCGCGTGCAGCTCAGCCTGTTCGACCAGGACCTCGACGACGAGATCAACGGCTTCTACTGCGCGAACCCCTTCCCCGCGCCCTGCACCGCCGTCAACATGGACCGGCCCAGTTCCCGCCGCGGCGTAGAGTTCGGTGCGCAATGGTCGGTCGGCGAGCGGCTGAGCATCGACGCAACCTACACGTACACGCATACCGAGGATGCGGACAGCGCTACGGAGCTACGACGTCCGCGCCATGCGGGCAGTGTGCAGGCGGACTACGTTGTCGCCGGCGGTCGCGGGCGCGTCGCGCTGGCAGCCGACTATGGCGGCACGCGACAGGATGTGTTTTTCCCGCCCTGGCCGAGTGCATCCGAGATCGTGACGCTGGGCAATTACTGGCTCGTGGGCCTGACCGCACAATTCGGTCTGAGCGACCGCGTGAGACTGTTCGCCCGCGTGAGTAACCTCCTGGACACCGAGTACGAGCAGGTCTACGGCTATCGAACGCCGGGCCGCGCCGTGTACGGGGGAATCCAGGTTAGCCTGGGTCAGGAGTAGCGGCCGGGCCCCGCCGTCAAAGCCGGCTGCGCCTCGGCAGCACGAGCTGGCCCGCAATCAACCCGACCACGGCCATGCTCCAGACGATGACGGCGCCGGTCGGCAGGTCCATCCAGGACGAAACGACGATACCGCCAAAGTACGCGATCGCGCCGATCGCGTAGCCGGCGACGAGGCGAATACCGCGCCGCGCGTCGACCGTCGCCAGAGCCGGGATGATCAGGCTGGCAAACACGAGGTACACGCCGACGATCTGCACCGATGCCGTGACGACGACGGCAAAGGCGAGGTAGAACACGAGCCCTCCGGAGCGCGGGTGCAGCCAGAACCAGATCGCGAGCACGACCGCGTACAGTGCGGCCACGGGCCAAAGCGATTCCCACGTCGTCCAGAGGATTTGCCCGACCAGGAGGTCCTTGAGATGCTCGCTGCCGTGCGGGTTGCCGGCCAGCAGCAGGATGCCGCCCGTCGCCGCCAGGATAAACAGGGTGCCGATCAACGGCTCCTGCACCTTGGCCCAGTGCTTCTCGGTGAAGTAAAGACCCAGCGCCGCGACCAGTGCCGACCCCACCGCTGCGAGCTGCACCTCGATGCCCTTCGGGTCCCAGTGCAGCGCATAGGCGGCGATGACGCCGAGCCCTGCAACCTGCGCAATTGCGAGATCGATGAAAATGATGCCGCGCCTCAGCACCTCCTGCCCGAGCGGCACGTGCGTGGAAAGAATGATCAGTCCCGCGGCAAAAGCCGGTCCGACGATGGTCCAGTCCACCGCGTTAATCATCGCGCGTCGCTCCGAGCAGACGGTCCAGGATGTCATCGAAGAGCGTGAACAGGTCGCTGGCGCCCTCGGTGCCCCCTACCGTCAACGGTAGCACGACGGCTTTGACGCCGATACGCTCGGAGAGCCAGACGGCCGGCCTCTCGTCCTGGTAGGGCGACCGGATGATGAGGTCGGCGCCGCCGTCGGCGAACTGCTGCGTCAGCCGACTCAGGTGGGTCGCCGTCGGCGGCAGGCCCGGCACCGCTTCGAGATTGGCGACTTCCTCGAGTCCGAGCCAGCGCTCGAGGTAGACCCAGGACTTGTGATGCGTGATGATGCGCTTGCCGCGCAGTGGCGCTGCGCGCGCCTCCCAGCGTTCCAGAGCGGCCGACCATTTTTCCAGAAACTGTTTTAGATTTTCGTCATAACGCGTTGAATTCACGTTATCTATCTTGCTCAAACGAGCCGCCAGCGCGCGCCCGATAGCGGCGATGTTGCGCGGGTCCGTCTGGATGTGCGGGTTGCCCTGAGGATGGATGTCACCCTGTGCCCGGTCCACGTCACTCGTTGCACCGAGGCGCAATACAAAGCTGCTCGCTTCCATGTAACCCTCGGCGCCGGGCAGCACCTTCGGGTTATTGGCTCTTTGCAGGAGTGCCGGGAGCCAACCGATCTCCAGCTGCGCGCCGCTGCAGATGACGAGGTCGGCACGCCGGACCTGGGCGATCAGGCTCGGTCTCGCCTGGATGTAGTGCGGGTCCTGCAACGCGGTCGTCGCGCTGTGTGTCTCGACGAGGCGACCACCGATTTCCTCGGCCAGGGCGGCCCACTCGGGCTCACACGCGAACACGCGCAGCTGCGCGCTCGCCGCCACGGGGACGGCGAGCAGCAGCCAGGCCAGTACGGCCCTGATGAGAACGGTCATCAGAAGGTATGCGCGCCGTGCGCGCCGATGCTGTGAATGTATTGCAGTGCCCATTCGTTGCCGCTGCCGAGGGCGTCCTCGCTACGGCCGACCTGGAGACGCAAGCGGCTGAATTCGCTGTTGGACCAGTCGAACATGACCGTGTACCGCTTCGGGTCGTCGATCTCGAGATCCAGGGAATCCATGCGCGCCCCGACGCGCCATCGCGGGACAGGCTGGAACACAGCCTGCGCGTACCAGCCCGTTTCGGTCACGAGGTCGCGGTTCTCGAGGTACTCGGCCTGGAAAATGACGTTCCTGTCCTTCCAGTTGCCGTCGGGGGCCCATTTCCACACGAGGTGCGCGCCACTGAGCTCCTGGCCGGAATCCTGCTCGAGACGCGACAGGCCGGCGAGCCAGCTGTGGTCGGTCCCGGCATCCCCGCCGATGTTCGTGAACAGCGTGTGCGCGCCGAGGCCGGACGGGTCGCCCTCGCCCTGCATGATCTCTCCAGCAAGTTCGACGAACAGATCCGTCGGTGCCAGCCAGCGCAGCTGCACGCCGTTGTCGACGTAACGGCCGTCCAGGAACGCGTCGTAGACCAATGCCTGGTCCGCGAAGTCCCAGGTATGCCGGTGCTTCGCGTTGAGGTAGCCGACGCCCGAGAACATCCGGCCGACGCGCGCGCTCAGTCCGGCCGGCATGGCCAGGGTTTCGACCCAGGCTTCCTCGATCGCCGCCTCCGTTTCGCCATCCTCGAACTCCAGCGCAGCAGTAAGGTAGGCCGCGAACTTGTCGTCGACATTGGCGCTCATGATGATCTCGGTCTCGCCCAGGGCAAATCCTTCACCCTCGACCGCGTCGCCCTCGACGCCGACCAGGGCGCCCTGAAAGACAACGCCGATCGCCGGGTTGAACGCTGCGTCGCCGGAAGTAGGCTGCCCCGTCGGCATGCCCTGCTGCGCCACGGGCGCGGCTTGCTGCCGGGGCGCAGCCTGTTGCGCCGCGTAATTGGCCTGTGCCGCGTTTTGTTCCGCGACGGCCAAACGTTCTTCCAGCGCCGCGATGCGTGCTTCATAGTCAGCCCGCAGGGCGTCGAGTTCCGCGCGCAGCGCGGCCATGTCATCGGCCCGGGCTGCGCCGGGCGCGTACAGTACGAGCAGTGCAATGACGCCCGCAAAAGTCAGGGTACGCAAGGTAGGTTCCTCCAAATTGTCAAACTGAATAATGAAAAAGGGTTCGTTCAGTCCGACAATGGAGGATCACGTTGCAGGAAAGGCGTCCAGCCGCGTCGGGCGGTGACGTCGCTGGTATTGACGGGTCCCGCCGCTTCTTTGACCGGCGCCACGCCGTGCTCGGCCAGGCCCGTGAGCGCCTCGGACGAATCGTTGTACGACAGACACAGCTCGCACTCGCTTGACTCGCCCAAGGTGTGCGTCGTCGCATGCACCGCCATGCCGAAATGGCCGATGAGCAGGGCCATCAGGACCGCAAGAGCGAGTTTTCGACGTGCGAGTGTCATGTCGCGTGTTATGACCTTTACAGAGCGCCCGGGTTCACGCCCGAACTAGTATAGACCAACCCAGGCCGGGATACGTTTCCAGCAATCGTTCAGGTCCCGGTCGATGCGCCGGTAGTCGGATTCAAAAGAACCGACGAGCCGCCAGAAACTCGGCGAGTGATTCATGTGTTGTGCGTGGCAGAGCTCATGGACCATCACGTAGCGCAGGTGCCTCGGATCCAGGAACATGAGGCAATAGTTGAGGCTGATCGTTCCGCTGCTCGAATGGCTGCCCCAGCAGGTCTTCTGACCGCGCACGTGGAGCCTGCGAAACGCATTTCCCGAACGGTCGGCCAGGACGCGCAGGCGCGGCAGGTATTCTTTTTTCGCGAGGGCAACCAGCCAGCGCTTGAGGGCCGCAACGCAGCGCTGCTCATCACGCGTCGCACCCGACAGTACGACGGTGTTGCCGACGACACGGTAACGCACGCTGTCGCTCCCATCGTCGCGCGAATAGCGCACGCAGAAGGCCCGTTCGACGGCCGGCAACTTGACGCTGGACGGCAAGGAAAACGGCTCGGGCGGGTGCTCGGCCGCGAACGCCGCTCGCGTCTCGCGAATCCAGTCGCGATGCGACTCGACGAATGCCTTCACGGCCCTTGCGCTCGTGCGCCTGGGCACCACGACCTCGACACGGCCGCGTGGGAAAACCTTGATGGACAGCCGCCTGGCGCGGCTACTTTCGCGAACGGAAAAGCCCGCGATGTCGTCGCGGTCATCGACGTCCGTGAACAGGGGGAGCTGGTCGGCCAGTGGCTGCACGCCGGCCATTCTACGGCATCGTCGCCTTTTTCCCAGCCCGTCAGTCGGTGGCGGGCTCGTCACCGCTGAACGTCGTCGCATCCTCGAGGCTCATCACGCCTATGACGTCACCGACCTCCGCCGATTCGCTGATGAACAACTCGATCTCGTGCTCGATGACGATCAGGCCCTCCACGCGTGATCCTGGCCCGATGACGACCCGCGGCTTGCGCTTCTTGTCACTGTGGGTCCACATGCCGGGCTTCTCGATCTGCAGGTCACCCTCGAGCACCGTGTCGCGCAGCCTGACGTCGCCCGTGACGGTCTTCAGATCGCCCTTCACACGCGCGCCGTCGGCGGTGATCCTGCCGTTGACGTTGCCGACTTCGCCGCTGACAACGGCCCGCCTTTCGAGCGTGATGCTGCCGTTCACGGCCGAGACATCGCCGTCGACCGATACCTTCTCTCCGATCGTGACGGAACCGTTGACGGTGCCGACATTGCCCGTTTCGGCACCTTCGCCGATGCGTAGCGTGCCGTTGACGGTCTTGGCATTGCGAATCGTCGACCCGCTGCCGACCCGGATCGATCCGTTGACCGTGCGCAGGCCACCCGTCACGACGGCGTCGCTCCCGACCTTGATGCTGCCGTTGACCGACGTCGCGCCGCCCGACTCTTCGCCATCGCCGATCGTGACGCTCTTGTTGACCGATGCGCCGAACGCAGGCACGGACATCAGCAGCACCAGCAAACCGATCGTAAAGACTGTCTTGGTCGCAATTCTCGCCATCTTCTGGTTACCCCCGGGGCTATTCTCCTGGTTTAGATACCGCGCACGGCCCAATGGTTGCAATTTGGCGGCGATCCGCCGCGTCGGGTACCCTTCGCTCATGACGACGGCCCTCGAAGCGCGCAACCTCGTAAAGCAGTACCCTGGCGTTCTCGCTGTCGACGGAGTCAGCTTCAGCGTGCCGGAAGGGACCTGCTTCGGGCTGCTCGGCCCCAACGGCGCGGGCAAGACCACGACCGTCGAGATCATCGAGGGCGTAACGCGCCCGACCTCCGGCGAAGTCTACTATTACGGCGACATCGCCGGCGAGCGATTCCGGCAGGAAACCGGTATCCAGTTTCAGAACACGGCATTGCAGGACCACATCACCGTGCTCGAGACGCTGGAGATGTTCCGGGCACTTTACGAGCGAAAGTCCGACCTCGCACACGTTATCGAGCAGTGCTCGCTGGGCGACCTGCTCGATCGCGACAACCGAAAATTGTCGGGCGGGCAGCGGCAGCGGCTGTTGCTGGCCGTGGCGCTCGTCAACCGCCCGAAACTGGTCTTCCTCGACGAGCCGACAACCGGGCTGGATCCGCAGGCACGCCGCAATTTCTGGACCCTGGTGCAAGGTATTCGCGCGGAAGGCGCGACCATCGTATTGACGACGCACTATATGGACGAGGCTCACGTGCTGTGCGACGACATCGCCATCTTGGATGAGGGCCGCATCATCATGCAGGGTGCGCCGGAACAACTCCTGTTCGACAAGTACGGCGACACGCTGATCAATCTTCCGCATGGCGAAATCCGCCGGCCCAACCTCGAGGACCTGTTTCTCGACCTCACCGGCCACTCGCTCAGGGCATAGCCGTGTTCGAACGCATCTACGCCATCTTCCGCAGCCGCAATCGTGAATTCCTGAGAGATCGTGCATCGCTGGCGTGGAACCTGCTGCTGCCCGTCGCGCTGGTTTTCGGCCTGTCATTTGCGTTCGACGGGCAAAGGGACGAGTACACGGTCGGCGTGCTGCAGGAGGCGGAGACGATCGACACGGGCGCCCATCCGTTCCTCGAAACTCGCTATGTGCGCTTCGTGCCCTACGCCGACGTCGACGACGCCCTGGTCAAGGTCGAGCGTCACCAGCTGGACTTGCTGATCGACCCGGGGCCGCCGGCGCGCTACTGGATCAACCCGGACGCCGCCAAGGGCTATTTCCTCGAATTTGCACTGCTGCAATCCGTCGCGACCGGGCCCGTCCCGATCGTCAAGCAGCAGATCACGGGCGACCCCATCCGCTATTCGGACTGGATATTGCCGGGCATTCTCGGCATGAACATGATGTTCAGCTGCCTGTTCGGCGTCGGCTATGTCATCGTGCGGTACCGCAAGAACGGCTTCCTGAAGCGGCTGCGTGCAACACCGTTGACGGCCCTCGAATTCATCACGGCCCAGGTCGCCTCGCGCATGGTACTGATCATGGTTATCACGGCGTTCGTCTACACCGGGACTCACTGGTTGCTTGGTACACGCATGGATGGCAGCTACCTCACGCTGTTTGTCGTCGGCGCCGTCGGCGCCATCTCGATGGTTTCCCTGGGCCTCATCGTCTCGGCACGTGTGACCAGCGAGGAGCTGGCTGGCGGCCTGCTCAATCTCATCAACTGGCCGATGATGATGCTGTCCGGCGTTTGGTTCTCGCTCGAGGGCACGGGCGAAACCTTGCAAGCGATCTCGCGGATCTTTCCGCTCACCCACGTTCTCGATTCGGCGCGCGCGGTCTCGCTCGATGGCGCGACGTTCATCGATGTGGCGCCGAGCCTCGGTGCCTTGCTCGTGCAGAGCGCGGTCTTCCTCGGCATCGGCGCGGCTATTTTCCGTTGGGAGCAGTACTGACGTGCAGTTGATCGACATCGGCGCCAATCTTGCGCACGACAGCTTCGACGATGACCGCGATGCCATGATGCGGCGCGCCGCCGAAGCCGGCGTCGCAACGATGATCGTCACGGGCAGCAGCGACGCCAGCAACGTGCGCGCCGCCGAGCTCGCCGCCGCAAGTCCCGGCGTCCTGTACGCAACGGCGGGCGTACATCCGCACCATGCTTCCGATTACACGGACGCCAGCGATGCGCTGATTCGCCGCCTCGCGGCGCGCGACGAAGTGGTCGCCGTCGGCGAGTGCGGACTCGACTATTTCCGCAACTTCTCACCGCGCACGGCGCAGCTCGATGCATTCCGGCGACAGCTCGAGATTGCCACAGAGACGGGACTGCCCGTCTTCCTGCACCAGCGGGACGCGCACGACGATTTCGTCGAGGTGCTCGAGCCGGCCCTCCCCGACCTGTCGCGCGCCGTCGCGCACTGTTTCACGGGCGAGGGGGAGTCGCTGCGCGAATACCTCGCCATGGGGCTTTATATCGGCATTACCGGCTGGATCTGCGACGAACGCCGCGGCAAGCACCTGCACGATGTCGTGCACATCATTCCCGATGACCGGCTGCTGATCGAAACCGATGCGCCCTACCTGCTGCCGCGCACGATCCGGCCGAAACCAAAGTCGCGGCGCAACGAACCAATGCACCTGCGCGAGGTCGTGACAGTCGTTGCCGAGGCGCGCGGCCAGACCGAAGAGCACATTGCGGCAATCACGACCGCCAACGCGCGGCGCTTCTTCAGTCTGCCCGACTCCGGATGAGTTCCCAGTGAGGCTTGAACGCCTCGATCTTGAATCGCGCCGCATCCTTGTTCGGCTCGGCGAATTCGCGCACCAGCTCGTCGAGATTGCAGACCATGCTCGGCACGCCCTTCGTGAACTCGGCCCCGTCGAGGAACAGCACACGGCCGGCGACGGGCACCTCGCGGACGATCTGCTTGACGGCCGCGATACGATCGAACAGCGCCGGCTGAGGATTGGGGAACGTGAACCGGCGTTCCTCGGCAATCACGGTCCAGTCCGACATCTTGTCGCTGCCGAACACCGTGCCCTGGACGTCCTTGATCTCGAGGATGAGCAACCCCTGCGAGGTGAGCAGCAGCTGGTCGACCTGGATCTCGCCCTCGTCAGCGCTGGGGATCACCAGTTTCTCGATGCGTTCGAAGGAAATCTCGGCCAGCGCTCTCTGTAACGGCGTGCCCCGGCCAAATATCCAGCGCCAGACCAGCCAGCCGACGAGCAGGACGCCGACGGCAGCCAGCGGCAGCACCCAGGGCGCTTGTTCCGGCATTGTCACTGCAGGGCCTCCGCGAGCGCGCTCAGGTCGGGCCGGATGGGCACGGCGCGTGCCGGACGATCGAGGAGCGCCTGCAATTCCGGCGGCACCGGCACGGGCGCGCCGATCAGCGGTTCCACGATCGTCTCGAACTTCGCCGGGTGCGCCGTGCCGACCAGTATCCAGTCGTGCTCGTCCGTCATCTCTTCGTCGAGCTGCCGCCACGTGAACGTTGCCGTCGCCGTGTGCGGGCAGGTTGCGAAGCCGAATTCGTCGTGGTCCTGGCGAATGCTCGAGCGGATCTGCTCGTCCGTCACCGACAGGACGCCGACCTGCTCGCGCAGTACGTCGGCCTCGCCGACCAGGTGCCGCAGCCTTTCCATGTTGCTCGGATCGCCGACATCCATGGCGGACGCCAGCGTCTGCAGGCTGGCGCGCGGCAACCATTCGAGGGTTTCGAAATAGTCGGCGATCGTGCGGTTGGCGTTCGTCGCCAGAATGACCGGTCCGATTGGAAGTCCCATCTCGCGCGCCATGATACAGGCAAATGCATTGCCGAGGTTGCCCGTCGGGATGATGAAGCCGGGCTTGCGGCCGGTACGGCGAAAATGCCGTAAACCGGCATCCGCGTAGTACGTGCTCTGTGGCAGGAGCCGCCCGATGTTGATGCTGTTAGCCGAGCTGAAGCGATGCCTGGCGGACAGCGCCGGGTCGCGCATCGCGCCCTTGACGAGGGCCTGGCAATCGTCGAACGAGCCGCTCACCTCGAGCGACAGCACGTTGTCGCCCCAGCAGCAAAGCTGGTGCGCCTGCCGCTCGGAGACGCGGCCCTCCGGGAACAGCACGACGACGCGCATGCCGGGCCGGCCGTCGAAGGCTGCAGCCACGGCACCGCCCGTATCACCCGAGGTGGCAACGAGGATCGTCAGCGGATCATCCACGTCACCCTCGAGCCGCGACAGGCAAGCCGCCAGGAATCCGGCACCGACGTCTTTGAAAGCGACTGTCGGGCCGTGGTAGAGCTCCAGCAGGGACACCTCGCGGCCCTTGGCGGGCAGCGGTGTCACCGGTATCGGGAACCGGTAGGTTTCGGCGAGGATCGCATCGAGTTCGGTCTCGAGCGCCGACCCCGCGAAGAAAGGCGCCAGGAGCGTCCCGGCGACGGCCTGAATCGTTGCTGCACCGTCGAAATCCGCGACGTCGAACCGGGGCAGCTCTTCGGCCAGGAATAAGCCGCCGTCACTTGCGATACCGAGGCGCAGCGCGTCATCGAGAGACACCGGCCCGGCCCCGCGCGTGCTGAAGTACCTCATCAGCCCGTCACGATCCCGGCGCCCGGCGCGGTCATCGGGCTGACCCAGGATTCGCAGGCGATTCCCTGGGCCCGGCAGGCCTGTTCCATCGCGCTGGCAACATTGCGGGCGCGACTCTCGGCGCACAGCGCAAAGAGGCTCGGGCCGCTGCCCGACAGGCTGCAGCCGAGCGCGCCTGCCTTGTCGGCGGCGGCTTTGACGGCATCGAAACACGGCACGCTGTCCTTGCGCTGCGGCTCGATAATGATGTCGCGGAGCGTCCTGCCGATCAGGTCGTGGTCATTCCGCGCGCAGGCCACGATGAAGCCGGCGAGGAACCCTTGTTGCGCGATCCAGTCCTGCATCGAACAGCTTTTTTTCAGCCCGCGGCGCGCCTGCGCCGTGTTCACCTGCAGGTCGGGATGCAGCAGTACTGCGCAGATGCCGCTGGGGATGGGCATGCGTACGACATCGGGAAGCAGGACCTGGGGGCACAGGACCAGTCCGCCAATCAGGCTGGGCGCCACGTTGTCGGCATGCAGTCCACCGCTCGCGTATTGCTCACCGATCAATGCGTAGGCGAGCAGCTTGTCCGTCTCCAGTGGTGTATCGAGCAACGCGTTGACCGCCACCACCGCCGCTACGGCCGACGCGGCCGAGCTGCCCATTCCGGACTGGAGCGGGACACCCTTGTAGACCTTGAGCTCCACGCCGCCCTCGCCGTCCTGTGCGTCCCACAGGGCCTGCGCGGCAATTGACGCGGTATTCGACGCGGCATCCGTCGACAGGTAGGGGTGCAGCCGCCCGTCCAGGCCACGCACCTCGGCGATGCGTACGCCGTCGCCGTCGCAGCGGCATGCCTGCACGCGGTCGCCGACGCCCTCGAGCGCAAGCCCCAGCATGTCGAAGCCAACAGCAACGTTGCCGATCGAGGCCGGCGCGAATGCCGTGACCCGGTCAGACATAGCCTAGTCCCCTGCTAAGGTAGTTTGCGAGTCGCAACAGGTCGGAGAACACACCACCGGCCGTGACTTCGGGTCCGGCACCGGGCCCCTGAATGACGAGCGGGTTCTCGGAGTACCGTTCGGATTCGAACTGCACGATGTTGTCCGTCAAATTGATATTGCAGAACGGGTGGTCGGCGTCCACAGCTTCGAGTCCGACCGCCGCGTTCCCCGCCGCGTCGAGTTTTGCCACGTAGCGCAAGCGTTTCCCGGACGCCACGGCCTCGCGGTACAGGGCGTCGACGTCGTCATCGTAGTCGGGCAGGCGCTCCAGGAATTCCTCGATCGAGCAGTCCCTGAGGCTGTCGGGGACCAGGCTGCGCACCGGAAAATCACCGATGCCGATCTCGAGGCCCAGTTCGCGGGCGAGAATCGTGAGTTTGCGCGCCACGTCCATGCCCGACAGGTCGTCCCGCGGATCGGGTTCGGTGTAGCCGTGTTCCCTCGCGAGCCGCACGATCTCCGAGAACGGCGTCGAGCCGTCGTACACGTTGAAGAGGTAGGCCAGTGTACCCGAGAAGATGCCCGTCACCGAGCGCACCTCGTCGCCCGTGTAGATCAGGTCGCACAGGGTGCTGATAACCGGCAGTGCGGCCCCTACCGTGGTCTCGTAAAAATAGTGCGAGCTGCCCGCGTCAGCAGACGTCTGGAGCGCGCGGTAGGACACGTAATCACCGGAAAAAGCTTTCTTGTTGGGCGTGATGACATGGATTCCGCGGGACAGCCAGTCGGCGTATTTCGACGCAATGAACTCGCTCGCCGTGCAATCGATGATGACGGCATGCGGCAGATGGTCGGGGTTGACGTGTGCCTCGAACGCCTCGAGGTCGGTCTCCACGGCGCACCGGTCCCAGCTCTCGTCCCAGTCGGACAGCTCGATACGGCGCTCCCCGAGCACCATCGTCTGCGAGCGGGCGATGGCACGGACGCGCAGATCGAGGTTGAATTGTTCGGCCAGTCGATCGGCCTGCTTTTCGAGCTGGCGCAGCAAGGCGCGGCCGACGATGCCGGGCCCGATCAGGCCGATGGAAATCGTCCTGTGCGACAGGTAGAAACCCGAATGCGCCGCGCGCAACGCCTTGGTGGCCTCGTCCGAGTCGACCACGGCGGAAATGTTGCGCTCCGACGACCCCTGGGCGATGGCCCGAACGTTGATGCCGGCGCGACCGAGCGTGCCGAAGAAACGCGCCGCAATGCCCGGCGTGCCCGCCATGCCGTCGCCCACGACGGCGACGATACTCTGGTCGTCGGTAACGTCGACGCTCTGGATCTGGCCGCTTTCGAGCTCATCAGCGAATGCGTCGCGGATCACCTCGCGGGCCCGCTCGCACACGGCGCTCGGCACCGCGATACAGATCGAGTGCTCCGAACTGGCCTGCGAGATCAGCGTCAC
>JBFIFN010000017.1:0-48575 GCA_041602775.1 Woeseiaceae bacterium
GCAACGCCGGCCGCTGCCAGCAGCAGGACTTTCATCGGCCCGGGTGTTGCGTGGAATCCGAGGCGACTTACAGGGGCCACGAGACGCCGCAGCACGACGGCGGCGAAGACCGTGATGCCGATATAGATCTCGGTCGCGTAATTCGCGAGCGCAGGTGGGTCGACGCTCCCGAGGTGCACGAAGCGCAGGTAAGCGGACATCAGGAGGCCCGCAGTGAACAGTGCGAGTACGCCGGCGATCCGGGGGTGGAAGGTAGTCATCTGACGCGAAGATTTGTCTCTACAGGCCGCAAGTCGACTCCGGCGGCTCCTCGTATTCCCTTTCCCGCCTCTGGTAACCGACCATGTGAAAGGGGGACGGTACGAGGGATCGCATTGAGACCCGCATCGCGCAATACGCCGACCGTCACGATCAGGTTCACTATTAGCAATAGCCCAAGAAGCAGGTTCGCAATATTCATTGCGTGGATCGCGGCTTCATCCGCTTCAGGTCGTCGGCTGCCACGGTTGATGCCTCAAATGTCCTGTCGGCAATCAGATGCCGATGTATTTCGAGTAGATGCCGCGAGCGACATCGGGTGTCTGCGTTCCCTTGATGATGGCGCGGCCGTTGGGAAACAGCGTGATTTCGTAAGGGGATGCCCCGTCCGTCAGCTGCGCCCGGAGCAGGAATTCATTGGCCGTCACTGACGCATGTTGTTCCAGGCGCGAGGCCAGCGCCGCGAAGTCAATCGCGGCCGACGGCACGCGGGGCCGCAACTGCACGGCATCGCGGCCGCACAGGACGGCCGCGGCTGAGCCTGCGGCCCCTTCGAGGTAGTCGAAGCGACCGCCCTTGCAGCACGGACAATCGATGTCGTCCCGCGTATTCGCCACGTCGAACTGGCAGATTTCGTTGTTCCAGACGTCGATATGCGTCAGTTTGCGGTTCAGCTTCTCGAAATTGCCGGTCAGGATCTTCAGCGCCTCCGTTACCTGGAAACCGGCAATGATCGTAATCAGGGAGCCGAAGACCCCGGTCGTGTCGCAGGTTGCGGTCGTCCCCGGCGGCGGCGCCTCGGCGAACAGGCACCGAAAGCAAGGCGTCGAATAGTCCGGTCCCGCCGCGGAACGCCACGGGACGTCGCCAGCGTGGTGCGGCAGCACCGGAAAAACCAGGCCGACCGACCCGACCGCGCCGCCGTAGACGTAAGGGATGCCGCGCTGCACCGCGAAGTCGTTTGCAAGATAGCGCGTCTCGAGGTTGTCGAGCCCGTCGACCATCAGGTCGACCCCGGAACCGTAGCGGGCAATGGTGCCGTGGTCGATATTGTCGACAACTGCTCTGACACGGACGTCCGAATTGATGTCGGCGATGCGCCGCCTTGCCGCCTCGGCTTTCGGCAGCCCCGCGGCGGCATCGCTTTCGTCGAACAGCAGCTGCCGTTGCAGGTTGGATTCCTCGACAACGTCGCGGTCGACGATGACGAGATGACCAACGCCCGCGCGCGCCAAAAGGTTGGCGACGACGCTGCCGAGCGCGCCGCAGCCGAGCAGCAATACGGTCGAGTCCAGCAGCCGCAGCTGGCCTTCGTCGCCGATGCCGCGCAGCAGGACCTGGCGGTTGTAGCGCTCGAGCCGCCGTGCGCTAGGACTTGTTGCCTTTCGCACGTATGACGCCGCAGGCATCGCGCGCACCGCCCGCGCAGCCCTTCTTCAGGTCCGCTTCCTCGTCGCAGTAGGTGTCGGGGTTGGTGTGGATGATGAAAGCACTGCCGTCCTCATCCAGGATACTGAGCAACCCCGGCGACAGCGTGACGCGGTTCGTCGTGTGCTTCATCTTGCCAACCCCGTTGCGCACCTCGATGTTGACCAGGTCGCCCATGTGGTAGGGGTGGTTGATGTCCCCGGCCGGCACCTCGTCACCGGCGCTGTCGGGCCGTGACTGCCCGAAGGGTCCGGGGTCGTGGTGACCCTTCGCGGCCCCGCAGGGCTCGCAGGCACCGACTTCGTGGATGTGCACCGCATGTTTGCCGTCTGCGAGGCCTTTCACCTGCATCTTCACGGTGACTTCCTTGATGCCCTCGGGACTCGATTTCTCCGTCAACGTGGCCTTGCCCGAAATGCCCGGATCGGTGCAGCCCTTGATCTCCGCGGAGGCCTGCAATTCGTCCGCGGCCGCCGGCGCGCAAACGCCGATCAGTGCCGCAAGCAATGACACCGTTGCGCTTTGAATCAATCTCATGTCCTGCCCCTCCTTACCGGCGCTCATCCGCCGATGTAGTACATCTCCATCTTCTGGATTTCGCGGCCGTTGCTGATCAGCTGCGCACGCTGTTCGCTGTAGCGATCGGCCCGCCGGGTCCAGACCTTGTGGATAATGCCCGCCAGCTCTTCGTCGCTGGCGCCTGCCCGCATCGGTTGCCGCAGGTCGGTGCCGCCGGCCGCAAACAGGCAGGTGAACAACTGGCCGTCGGACGACAGCCGTGCACGGTGGCAACTGCCGCAGAATGGCTCCGTGACCGAGCTGATGAAACCGACCTCACCTGCCCCGTCCTTGTACATGTAGCGCGTCGCCACCTCGCCGTCGTAGTTGCGACGCTCGGCCCGGAGCGGCCAGCGCTCGTCGATGCGCGCACGCAGCTCTGCAGACGGCACGGTATCGGACTCGCGCCAGTGATTGATGTTGCCGACGTCCATGTATTCGATGAGGCGAACGATGATGCCCGTTCCGCGGAACCGTTCCAGCAGGTCGAGGACGAGCTGATCGTTGACGCCCCGCTGCACGACCGCGTTTATCTTGACCGGCGTCAGGTCCGCTTCCAGCGCCGCGTTGATGCCGTCGAAAACACGCCCGAGCCCGCCGCGGCCGCCGCTCATTTCCCGGAAGACTCTCTTGTCGATCGCATCGAGGCTGACCGTTACGCGGTCGAGCCCAGCGGCCTTCAGGCCGGCCGCATGTTGTGCCAGCAGGATGCCGTTGGTGGTAAGCGCAATCTCCTCGATGCCGGGCAGCTCGCGCAGGTCGCCGACCAGGTCACCGAGTGCCGGCCGCAGCAGCGGTTCGCCGCCGGTGATGCGTAACTTGCGTACACCGGTAGCGGCAAACAGGCGGGTCAGTCGCACGATTTCGTCGAAATCCAGCCGATCGTCGGTCGTCAGGAATTTGAAATGCCGATGGTATTTTTCCTCCGGCATGCAGTAGGTGCACCGAAAATTACAGCGATCGGTCACGGATATGCGCAGGTCGCGCAGGGAACGATTCAGCCGGTCGACCGGACGATTGTCTATCATTTGCATGCCGAACCCCCTGGACGCTCAGCCGCCCGCGACGGCTGGAATGATGCTGACGACATCGCCGTCGCGAAGCGGCGTATCGAGACCCGAGACCGAACGCACGTTGTCGCTGCCGACAAAGACATTCACGTACGGGCGAAGCTCTCCGGCCCCGGCGACGATCCGCTGCAGGAATCCCGGATGCGTGGCGCCGATCTGCCGGAGCGCCGCGCCGACGGTCTCGGCGTCGGTGTCGAGGGCCGCCGCATCGCCGACAAACTGGCGCAAAGGTACAGGAATCCGCACGGTAATATTGCTCATCTCGCCACCACTGCGACAACGGGCCTGACGGGGCGCCGCAGACAACAGAGCACCACGGTATCGAATCGTGATGTCGCCGCGATCGCCGCCGACGCCGCGGCACGCGCCTTTTCTTCTTGAAAATCATTGTCCACCATGTTGATAAGCGGGGCAACCCGGCTGCCGGCTGTACCTTTTAGTCCTCCCTCGTCGCTGGCCAGCAGACGGCCCACGGCCTCCGGCGTCAGCGGCGCCCCGGGCTGCACGCCCGTGATCGCCGCGACCCGTTCCGGCCGGTGGGCGATGCGCTCACTCAACGGCTCGCCAATGGCCCGCGCCGAGACGACGGGAATGACGAGGTCGGTTCCGGGCGGCAGCAGGGGCTCGCTCGCCGCGGGGGCCTTGATCCAGCGCATCCGCGCGCCGTCAGCCTTGACGAAGGTCGTGTCGAACCCGCCCGAGTCGTGCAGCGACCGAATCGTGGTGGCCGAAACGCCGGCATGACGGCCCGGCTTGGCCGACGGGCCCGCGTACGCCACGGGACGCGACGGGTCAGCCGACAATACGCGTTCGCGAAGAGCGGGGTCGTCGTCGACGATGGTTTCGATGGACAGGTCGGCCGGGAACACGGTGGTATGTACCGTGGCGGTCAGGGCGAAACGCCCGGCGTGCTCTCGAGCGAGCTGGTACAGGACCGACTTCTTGCCACCGGCGCCCACGGCGCAGACGATGCCGGTGTGAGCTCCCAGCGCATCGGTCAGCGTCGTCATGCGGACGCGCCGTCGAGCGGCATGACGCTCAGGATGCGCGGCAAGAAGTTGGCGATGATGCGCCAACTGTCGCCGGCATCCCGGCTGGCAAAGACATGTCCTCCCGAAGTGCCGAAATACACGCCGCAGGGGTCACGTGCGTCGATCGCCATGGCTTCGCGCAACACGGTGACATAGACGTGCGCCGCGGGGAGGCCCGTGCTCGCCGACGTCCAGCGTCGTCCGGCGTCGCGACTGCGGTAGACGCGCAGCTTGCCGTCCACGGGGGCCCGCAGGTGGGAGCCGGATTCCGGAATCTGGAACACGGTATCGGCGTCGTTCGGATCGGAGACGATGCCGTAACCGAAGTCGCTCGGCAGCCCGGCGGTAATCTCCGTCCAGGTCCTCGCGCCGTCGTCGCTGCGATAGGTGCCGTTGTAGCACTGCCGATACAGTCGCTCGGTGACCCGGGGGTGCATGATCACGCGGTGCACGTTATGGCCAGTTGGAGGCGTGGGCTGCGGCAGGTTGTCGGCCCGCACGCCGGCGTTCGTCGGCTCCCAGGTGGCGCCGCCGTCCTCACTGCGGTACACGCCGCCCGCAGACACCGCAACGACCAGGTTGTCCGGTTGCCGGGAATCCACGCAGATCGAATGCACGGCAAAACAACCTTTCGAGGGCTCCCATGTGCCGCGCGTCGGGTGCTCGTTGAGCCCTGCTACCGGCAGCCAGCTCCCGCCGCGGTCATCGCTGCGAAACAAGCCGGCCGGGTCGATACCCGTGAACAGGGATTCGCCTGCCTCGGCCAGGTACCAAATGGCCCGGGTCTCGCCGCGGCCCGTGTCCGCCGCATGCCCGGGCACGGCGTCGAGCGATTGCCAGGTCTGGCCGTGGTCGTCGCTGCGGTAGATGTGCGCGCCCCAGATCCTGTGGGCGGTAGCCGCATAAAGGGTGCCGTCCGCAGCCGCCAGCGTGTGCAGTACCTCGTACCCGCCCATGTGCGGACCGTCCACGAGCCAGCGGTCGGCCGCCGCGTCCTCGACAAGTCGGAACAGGCCTTTCTCGGTGCCGACCAGGAGCATCATGGCAGCACCGTTCCACAGCGATGCGCCATCGACGCGCGCCGGGATGGCGTCACTTCTCGAGCAACCGAGGCATCAGCTCCGCCAGGTTGCAGGGCCGCGTGCGGATGTCGAGCTGCGCGCTGATCAGCTCGTCCCAGGCCGTTGCGCAGGCCCCCGAAGAACCGGGTACGCAGAAGACGTAGGTGCCGTTGGCGACTCCGGCCATCGCGCGCGACTGAATGGTCGACGTCCTTATCTGCTCGAAGGATATGGCGCGAAAGACCTCGCCGAAGCCGTCGATGGTCTTGTCCAGCAACGGGCTGACGGCCTCCGGGGTGCCATCGCGGCCCGTGACGCCCGTGCCCCCGGTCGCAATGACGACATCGACGTCACCGTCGGCGATCCAGCCGGCGACGACGGCACGGATCGCGTAGACGTCGTCGGGAACGATGCGTTTGCTCGCCAGGCGGTGCCCCGCCGCCTGCAGCCGGTCGACGAGCAGCTTGCCGGACTTGTCGGTCTTTTCCGTGCGGCTGTCGGAGACCGTCAACACGGCAATGTCGAGCGGGACAAATTCACGGTCTTGGGCGGAGTGGCTCATGTCGGTTCGCCTCTGCTGTGCGGATGCTCAAACGAATGCGGCAAAGGGCTGCACGGCAACATCGTCCCCTTCCGATACGGGCCCGCTTTCCTCCGGCAACACGATAAAGCAATTGGCGGCATTCATCGAACTCAAGACTCCCGATCCCTGCTGTCCTGCACGCCTCACCGAGAGTCCTCCGTCATCGTCTCGGGTCAATACGCCGCGCTGGAATTCGCGACGCCCCACCTTTTTGCGTAAAGGCTCGCGCAGCACTGCGGTAACGGTCAGCGGTGGTCCCGGGTCCGGCATGCCGGCCAGCGCTCGCAGCGCGGGCCGCACCAGCTGGTAGTAGGTCACCATGGCCGATACCGGGTTCCCGGGCAGCCCGAAGAACAGCGCGTCGCCGATGCGGCCGAACGCCAGCGGCCGACCCGGTTTCATGGCCACCTTCCAGAACCCCACGGACCCCATCTTCTGCAGCGTTTCCTGCACGTAGTCGGCATCGCCAACCGACACGCCGCCCGACGTCACGACCGCGTCCGCCTGCGCGGCTGCCCGGGCAAACGCGCTTTCGATCGCCGCGGGTTCGTCGCGAACCACGCCCATATCGACGGCCTCGACGCCTGCGCGCGTCAACATGCCGTGGATCGTGTACCCGTTGCTGTCGTAAATCTGGCCGGTATCCAGGGTTTCGCCGACACTGCGGAGTTCGTCGCCGGTCGAAAAAAACGCGACGCGCGGCCTGCGGCGCACGCAAACCTCGCTGACGCCCACGGAGGCCAGCATGCCGAGCTGGGCCGGCATCAGGAGGGTGCCGGCCGCCAGGGCCACCTGGCCCCGGGCAATGTCCTCGCCCGCCTCGCGCACATGCTGACCGGGCCGCTGGCCGGCGCCGACGATCGCCGTGTCGCCGTCCCGCGTAACACGCTCCTGCATGACGACCGTGTCCGCACCTTCGGGAAGCGGTGCTCCGGTCAGGATGCGCACACACTGTCCGGCGGCGACAGCGCCATCGAACGGCTTGCCCGCGGCGGCGACACCGATGACGTCGAGGCGGGTCCGGCCTTCGGATTGCAGGTCCCCGCCCCGGACCGCATAGCCGTCCATGGCGGAGTTCGTGTGCGCCGGCACGTCGATGGTCGAAACCACGTCCGCATCGAGGACGCGGCTGAGCGCGTCGCGAACGCCGACGGTCTCGGTGCCGGCGACGGGGCATACCATCTCGAGTATGCGTGCCAGCGCCTCGTCGAGCGCCAGCGCAGGCCCGTCGTGTCCATCTGCACAGCAATCGGCAGGTGCGGTCGCGTTCACGCCATTGTTCATTCGTGGCTATCTCGCCCGAGTTTCATCTCGAGTGCCCGTCTTTCGTCGGGCGCGTTGATGTTCGCAAACGACTCCGCGACATCGCCGAAATCGGCGTGTGCACAGCCGTGCCTCGCATACCAGTGATCGATCTTACGCCCTCCGCTGTCGAGATACTCCACCAGATCGTCGTGCAGGGCGGACTCGAGTAACGCAAAGACGGGCTGCAGGCGTTTCCCGTCGTGGGCGACGGCAATACGTGTGCCCGCCGACGTCAGGGCTGCGTGCAGTCGCGCCACCAGGTCGCCACAAACCAGCGGCGAATCGCAGGGTGCAAATGCAACGTACCGGCTCTGCGCGGCGCGCATGCCGCTGGCAATTCCTGCGAGAGGCCCGCGGAAGTCCCTGTCGCCGTCATCGATGACCGGATAACCGAACTCGCGGTACCGGTCCAGGTTGCGATTGGCATTGACCAGGATACTGCCGACCTGCGGGCGCAGCATGTCGATCACCCAGGCAATCATCGGTCGGCCCTTGACGGCAATGAGCCCCTTGTCGACCCCGCCCATGCGTGTCGCGCGCCCGCCCGCCAGGATGACCCCGGTGACGTCGTCGCGCAGGCTGTCGGACAGTTGCGTCATGCCGTCCATCGATATTCACTCACCTGCCATGATTGCCGTCATCCGCCCTGCCTCGCGCCGGACAAAGCGACAATTTGTCACTGCCGCTCCTGACCCTTGCGTCATTTTGACCCAAAGCATAGTCTTGAGGCGAATCTTTCAGTGGAGCTATCGTGCCGGGGACCACGTCCATCCTGATTCTGGGCAGCGCCGATTCCGAGGCATCTCGGCTGCGCCGCTCGCTCGCACGGCGCGTCCTGCTGGTCGAGCACGCAAGAGACCCCGACGAAGCGAGGGAACTGGCGCTGCGCTGCCGGTTCGATGTCCTCATCGTCGTCGACCCGGCGGCGCCGTGGACCGAATTGCAGAGCACCCTGGTGGACAGCGACTGGGCGCCGCCCAGGGTTCTGCTCGTTACCGACCGCGAACGGGCCGAAACGGCCGTTGCCGCGCTGCGCGGTGGCGCATCCGACGTCCTGTTGCGCCCGTTTTCGGCGGAGGATCTCGTTGCCGCGGCCACCGGGCCGCGTGAACGGCGCGCCGCGCCGCGTCGGGCGTCGTCGACCCGACGCCGGCTGGTTGGCGACACTGCCGCCATGCGCGAAGTGAGAGCATTGATCGAACGCATCGCACCGACGCCTGCGACCGTGCTGATCGAGGGCGAGACGGGCACGGGCAAAGAGCTCGTCGCGCGGCTGCTGCACGAGCAGAGCGGGCGCAAGGGGCCGTTTATCCCGGTCAATTGCAGCGCCATCGCACCGGATCTTCTCGAGAGCGAGCTGTTCGGGCATACCCGGGGCGCGTTCACGAGCGCCAATCGCATGCGCGAGGGGCTGTTCGTCGCTGCCGGTGGCGGCACGCTGTTCCTCGACGAAATCAATGAAATGCGGCTCGACATGGAGGTGAAGCTGCTGCGCACCCTCGAGGAAAACACGATCCGGCCGGTCGGTTCCGACCGCGAGATACCGGTCGACTGCCGCATCGTGGCCTCGACGCAGGCGGACCTGGCCGGGCTCGTCGCCGAACACCGTTTCCGCGAGGACCTCTACTACCGGCTCAATGTCATTCGAATTGCCGTGCCGCCGCTACGCCAAAGGCGCGACGACATCCCGCTGCTGGCGGCGCATTTTGTCGAGAAATTATCCACAGAAATCGGCGTCCAGCCTATCGAGATCGAGGCCGCACAGCTCGACGAACTCGGCGCGCATGACTGGCCGGGCAACGTGCGGGAACTGCGCAACGTGCTGGAAAGGGCGCTGCTGCTCGGGCACATGCCGGCGGAGTCGCTGCCAAAGCCCGCGATGCCGGCGCCTTCGGAAGCGCCTGAATACCCGCTCGACTGGACGCTGGAACGGGTCAAGTGCCACCACATGGCGCGGGTGCTCGAAGCGACGGGCGGCAACAAGTCTGCGGCGGCGCGACGCCTCGACATCTCGCGCAAGACGCTCGAGCGCAAACTCGGCACTGTTGACCCCGGATGAAAGGAGAAGCCACATGTCAGCCACGCAAATTGATGAGGATCGCCTCAACATCGAAATCCGCAAGTTCCTGAAGCAGGTGGGCGTCACCTCGCAACGGGAAATCGAGAAAGCGGTCCGCGACGCCGCCTCGTCGGGGCGATTGCCGGCCACGGGGAAGATACCCGCGACGATGACACTCAGCATCCCGGACCTCGGCCTCGAGCACGTGGTCGAACAGGCGTTCAACGTCGGCGACGGCTGACGCGCCTCAGTCGTTACCGGTCCACACGAGCGTGCCGAGTTCCGCGAGATCGTAGCCGCCGAGCATCTTGGCCTGCCGACGGCAGTCGCTGCCGCGCAGGTAATCGAGAAGCTGCTGGAACAGGTTGCGGAAGAAGATGCCGCGATAGAGCGCGACATCGAACGCTTCCCAGCCGATCGAGACGAAGTCGAGACCGAATTCCGTGGCGGCGGCGCGCGCTCCCGGTGCCACCTCGGCCAGCCCCATGGCCAGCATTGATGCCGCCTCGCGCTCCGTGCTGGCATGCCCTGTGATTCGGCGTTTCGCAGGATCGAGATTGTGTCGCGCGATGAGTTCGAGCAGGAACCGCTGCGAGCCGGTGCCTTCCTGGCGCTCGACCCAGCGCACCTGCGGATGAAAGAAATCCTCGATGCGGATCGGGGCCGACCACATGCCCGGGGAGACGAGCAGGCCCTGTTCGCGGCGAAACAGGCGCACCAGGGCCCAGTCCGCCGACTGGACGAACTGGCGGAGCAGCGCCGGGTGGCGCTGCTGGCTCTCCTCGACGGGCCCCCAGTGGATACCGCACACGTCGGCGCGGCGATGGGCCAGGAGGGATAGCCCGAGCTGGCTGCCCGTGGCCGTATAGCTGATCAGCGCCTGCGACCGCACGGCGTTGGCCACGTGGGTGATGGCACGAAACAGCAGCGGGTCGTCACTGCCCGCGATGACGATGCGGTCGGTCAGCAGGCCGCCGTGGCTGGATTCCAGCAGCCACTGGTCGACAAGATCGCGCGGGAACAGCCACCTGCCGGTCAGCTTGGTCGCCGGGAGGGTGCCGTCACGGACCAGCGCATAGACCTTCTTTTCATTGACCTGCAGGTAGTCGGCCAGCTGGCGGACGTTCAGGAATCGTGGCAGGGCGGTTTCGTTTTCAGTCGCGGATTCGGGTTTCTCTCGAAAGGCATTCATGCTCGCTCCCTTTTCGAGTACCGCAATGCAAGTTTCGTGCACAGCTCGCGAATGCCCCGTAACCCCTGCAAAGCCGCTGCCGCATGCGCCGTCGGGAACGCGCGACTGGGACAAATTGTCGCGGCGAACTCCGGGGCGACACCCGTAGGATTGAGCTAATATGGTTGGCAATGCGGCAGGCAGAACGACATAGCGTAGCGGTCATCATGCAGCGCCTTCAGGTGCAGCGGGGGGCCTGGTCGGTCCCGAGCTGGAGCGCGGTCTCCGTCGTCGCGGGCGAGCACATTGCGGGCAAAGGCGCCCGGCGCACGCAGATTCACGAAGAAGAGAAAGAGTCGAAGTTTCTCTGGTCGGGGCTGCCGCTCGAACTGCACCGCGACGAAGCCGAGGCCTACTGGTACAACCTGACCAGCGAAAGCCCTTCCTTGTTCGTCATCTGTCACGAGTCGCCCGACGGCGAACTGACCCCGTTCCGCGTTACGGCAGATCGCGATGCGGCTGCCGTCTGCCTCGAAAGTGACGACCAGGTGTTCGCGGTGCCGGTGCCGCCGGAGATTTACCAGAGCATCGAGCAGTTCGTCGTCGCCCATTTCGTGCCGCAGGAGCGCAAGAAGCGCAAACGCAAGAACTGGTCGGAGAGCGCGGACCGATGAGCGAAGACCGGCGCGACGATCGGCTGACCGACGACGCCGGTGAGGGTGAAGGTTTCCTCTCGCGCTGGTCGCAGCGCAAGGCGATGGCTCGCGACGGCATCGAATTGCCGGACGAACCCGAGATTGCTCAAGAGTCGCCGGCCGAAAGCGCCGACGCACCCCTGCCGGCTGACGAAGCCACGGCAGGCGACGCTGTGGAGTCACCCGAGTTGCCGCCGCTGGAGTCCCTCGACGAAAACTCGGACTACAGCGCATTTCTCGGCAAGGACGTCGCGCCGGACCTGAGGCAGAAGGCACTGCGCAAGCTTTTCCAGAGCCCGAAATTCAACGTCCGCGACGGTCTTGACGACTACGACCTGGACTTTTCGAATCCCGAGCCGCTCGGCGATATCGTAACGGCGGAGATGCGCTACCGCATTAAGGCGGAACTCGAGCGGCTGGCGCGACGCGAACTGGAAGGGGATACCTCGGAAGAAACCGCCGTGGCCGCGGTCGCCGGCGAGGTCGACACCGATCACGAGGTGCCGGACGAGAACGAAAATATCGCGGAAGACGAAAACCAAGACGAAAACCAAGACGATATCGATGAGCAGCCTCTCGCTTCCTGAACGCACGGCCGACGGACGCGCCCGCGCTGCGGCCCTCGACCCCAGGCATCGCCCCGACGTCGAGCCGACGTCGATGGTCGGCTACCTCTCCCACGGCCGCGTGCTCGTGATCGGGGACGAAGATGCGGCGCTCGATGCCGCCAGGCATCTCGACAGCGAACTCGTGCCGACGCTCGTCGTGCCGACGAAGTCCGGGCCGAGCTCGGGGACGCTCGATGGCCTGACGGTCGTGCGTGGCCCCGATCCAGAGCTCGACGGCAGCCTCGGCAACTTCACGATCCGCTTTGCCGAGTCCTCCGAGTCCTCCGCGTCGCCTGCGGCGCCCAAACTCGTGACGCAGGCGCGCTTCGATCTCGTGCTCGACGTCGGCAAGGTCCCACTGTTGTCGCGCGAGGTACTGCCGCCCGGCTATTACGCGACACGGCGCGAAGCGCCGGCGCTCGAAGCGGCGCTGGCGGAGCTGCCCGACATGCGCGGCGAGTTCGAGAAACCGAAGTACTTCAACTACAACCCGGATATCTGTGCCCACGGACGGCGCGGCGTCCGCGGCTGCACGCGCTGCCTCGACGCCTGCCCGGCGTCGGCCATCACGTCGATCGGTGAACGCGTCTCGATCGATCCGAACCTGTGCCAGGGCTTCGGCAGCTGCGCGACCGTGTGCCCGACCGGCGCCATCACCTACGCGTTCCCGAGCACTGGCGACCTGCTCGGTTACCTGCGGCAGACGCTCGTCCGGTACCAGGATGGCGACGGCTCGGACCCGGTCCTGATGTTGTACGACAGCGCTTCGCCGGGCGTCGCTCGTCTCGCAGAGTCGCTGCCGGAAAACGTGTTGCCGCTCGAACTCGAGGAAATCGGCTCGCTCGGTATGGACGCCTGGTTCTGCTGCCTGGCCTGGGGCGTGCGGCGCGTGTTGATCCTCGCCGGGCCCGATACGACGGCCAGCGTTCGTGGCGTGTTGGCGCAAGAGACGGCCCTCGCGGGGACCCTGCTCGATGCAATGGGGTATCCGAGCGCGGCAGTGCAGCTTTGCGACTCCTCGGATGTCGATTCAGCTGCCGCGCAGCGGGACCAGTGGCTGCAGATGGAGCGTGCAGCGCGATTCGCCCCTGCGCCCGAGAAACAGGTGCTTTTGCGCATGGCGATGGAACACTTGCTGCAGAACGCGCCGCGCCGCAGGAAGACCGTGTCGCTGCCGGCGGGGTCCCCGTTCGGCCAGGTCAAGGTCGATGCCGCGGCCTGCACGCTGTGCATGAGCTGCGCGGCCGTGTGCCCGACCTCGGCGCTGCGCGAGGGTCAGGGCCTGCCGCAGCTCAAGTTCGTCGAAGACGCCTGCGTGCAGTGCGGCATGTGCGTGACGGCCTGCCCCGAAGACGCGGTCACGCGCGAGACGAGGTTCCTCTTTGACGCCGAGGAGCGCTGCAAGCCTCGCCTGCTGCACGAGGAGCAGCCGGCGTGCTGCGTATCCTGCGGCAAGCCGTTCGCGACACGCTCGATGCTCGACGTCATGGCCAGGAAACTCGCGGACCACTGGATGTTCCAGGGGGAGGCGGAGAAACGACGTCTCCAGATGTGCGAGGACTGCCGCGTCAAGGACATGATGCGGTCCCACATGAACGGCGGCCCCGGGCAGGGCTGAACGCGTGAATGGAGCGGCGATGCATGGTAAAAAAAGACGCATGCGCGACAAATTGTCGCTATGTGTTTCCGAAGGAGTGACTTCCATTGCCCTATACCTCCTTCTGATGGCCATTGCGGGCCGCCGCGAGTGGCACTGTACTTGCATTAAGTAAGGTAAACGAGATTGACCGCCAAGGATAAAAAGAACATGGGGGGAATGCCTGCGACACAGGCAGCGACGTCCGAGACCGGCCGCGCGATGGCGGCGGAGCCGGGGCAACAGCTCCGTGCGGACACTTACCGGCTGCTGGGCAACCTGCTGGCCGCCCCGCCCGATGCCGGGACCCTGGCGCTGTTCGCCGAGGCGCCCGTCAGTGGCGAAGACGATTTGCTTTCGGTCGCCTGGCGCATGCTGGCGACAGCCGCGGCGAGAGCTGATGGCCGCCAGGTCGACGATGAATTCCAGGCCCTGTTCATAGGCGTTGGCCGCGGTGAATTGATGCCGTATGCCTCGTGGTACCTGACCGGCTTCCTGATGGAGAAGCCGCTGGCCAAGCTGCGCACCGACCTGGCCGCGCTGGGCTTCGAGCGGCACGACGATGTCACCGAGCCCGAAGATCACGCCGCGGCGCTTTGCGAAACCATGGCGCTGCTCGCCGAGGGTAGCGACCTCGAGTCGCTGCAGACTCAGGCCCGGTTTTTTGACGATTACATCGGTCCGTGGATGGCCCGGTTTTTCCGCGAGATGCAGGAAGCCAACTCGGCGCGTTTTTACCGGGCCGTGGGCCAGCTCGGCGAACAATTCATTAATACGGACCAGCGTTACCTGGAAATGGTGGAACGACCGGACGACATGCCGGACGGTGCCAATGGCTCAGGACATTCCTGAACACCGGCCGCAAGCCGGTAACCGGACGCAAGACGGGAGAGAGTAAATGACTCGAAAATCACGCACGAAGACCGAAGAGCGGCGCGCTTTTCTCAAGACGCTGGCCGCTGCGGGAGGCGCAACGGCGGCCGTGGCAGTCAGCGGCCAGGCTGCGGCGTCACAGGAGCCGGATCTGGCGTCCGAAGCGACTGAAGACCGGGGCTACCGCGAAACGCCCCACATCCGTAAATACTACCGTACGGCCAAACTGTAACCGGCCTCAGGGTCGGTTGCGGCGCGCCAGCAACTAGGGGGATTAGCGATGAAGCTGATCAAGAAACGAGACCTCACCGCCACCGAGGCGGCCAACGTAACGAGCGGCGTTCTCGGTTCCGCGGTAGATCGCCGCGCGTTCCTGCGTCGTATGGGTATGGGCCTCGGCGGCACGGCAGTGGCAGCAACCCTGCCTACACAGATGATCCGGCGGGCGGAAGCCTCGACGGCAGCAGCAGCGGGCGGCAAAGCCGAAATTCGCCGTTCCGTTTGCACGCACTGCTCGGTCGGCTGCGGCGTCGTCGCCGAAGTCGAGAACGGCGTCTGGACCGGGCAGGAGCCCGATTTCGATTCGCCGTTCAACCTGGGCGGTCACTGCGCCAAGGGCGCTTCGGTGCGTGAACACGGGCACGGCGAGCGGCGGCTCAAGTACCCGATGAAACTCACCGGCGGCAAGTGGACCCGCGTGTCCTGGGACCAGGCTATCGAAGAAATCGGCACCAAGGTGCTCGATATCCGCAAGCGGTCGGGCCCCGATTCCGTGTACTGGCTCGGTTCTGCCAAGTTCAGCAACGAGCAGGCTTACCTGTTCCGCAAATTCGCGGGCCTGTGGGGGACGAACAACGTCGATCACCAGGCGCGCATCTGTCATTCGACGACGGTCGCGGGTGTCGCCAACACCTGGGGCTACGGCGCGATGACGAATTCGTACAACGACATGCACAACGCGAAAGCGATGTTCTTCATCGGCAGTAACGCCGCCGAAGCGCATCCCGTCGCGATGCAGCATGTCCTGCGCGGCAAGGAGAACGGCGCCAAGATGATCGTCGTCGATCCGCGCTTCACGCGTACGGCGGCGCACGCTGACCAGTTCATGCGGATTCGGCCGGGCACGGACGTGCCGCTGATCTGGGGCATGTTGTGGCACATTTTCGAGAATGGCTGGGAAGACAAGGAGTACATCCGCCAGCGCGTCTACGGTATGGACGACGTGCGCGCGGAAGTCGCCAAGTGGACGCCCGATGTCGTCGAGAACGTCTGCGGTGTACCGGCCGACCAGGTCAAGCTGGCCGCGCAGACCATGGCGGAGCACAAGCCGGGCACGATCGTCTGGTGCATGGGAGGCACGCAGCACACGATCGGCAACAACAACACGCGCGCCTACTGTGCACTGCAGCTGGCGCTCGGGAATGTCGGCGTATCCGGCGGCGGTGCCAACATCTTCCGCGGCCACGACAACGTTCAGGGTGCCACCGACCTCGGTGTCCTGTCGCACACGCTGCCGGGCTATTACGGCCTGGCCGAAGGATCGTGGAAGCACTGGGCGAGGGTCTGGGATGTCGACTGGAATTGGCTGGTGTCCCGCTTCGACACCGGCTATGTCGATACGTCGGCCGATACCGAGGAAGGCCAGGCGGCCGTGCCGTTTGCCAACCCGATGAATTCGGCGGGCATCCCGGTTTCTCGCTGGGTGGACGGCGTCCTCGAGGACAGCCGCCTCATCGACCAGCGCGATCAGCTAAAGGCGATGTTCTTCTGGGGCCACGCGCCGAACAGCCAGACGCGCGGTCCGGAGATGAAGAAAGCGCTCGAGACAATGGAGCTCGTCGTCGTCGTCGATCCCTACCCGACGCACACGGCGGTGCTTCCCGACCGTCAGGAAGGCATGTACCTGCTGCCGGCATCGACTCAGTTCGAGACCTACGGTTCGGTTACGGCATCCAACCGCTCCTTCCAGTGGCGCGAAAAAGTCATCGACCCGATGTTCGAATCGCTGCCCGACCACGTGATCATGTACAAGCTCGCGAACAAGCTGGGCTTCGGCGCGGAGCTGACCAAGAACATGAAGGTCGAAAACGACGAACCGCTGGTCGAAGACATCCTGCGCGAGATCAACCGCGGCATGTGGACGATCGGCTATACGGGACAAAGCCCCGAGCGGCTCAAGCTGCAGACGGCCAACAAGCACACGTTCAACCCGACGACATTGCTCGCAGAGGGCGGGCCGTGCGACGGCGAGTACTACGGCTTGCCGTGGCCTTGCTGGGGCACGCCCGAAATCAAGCACCCGGGCACGCCGGTTCTCTATGACACGAGCAAGTCGGTGGCCGATGGCGGCCTGAACTTCCGGGCACGTTTCGGCGTCGAGCGCAACGGTGTCAACCTGCTCGCCGAGGGGTCGTACAGCAAGGGCGCCGAGATCCAGGACGGCTATCCCGAGTTCACGGCCGACATGCTGAAACAGCTCGGCTGGTGGGACGAACTGACGGCCGACGAAAAGGCGGCCGCGGAGGGCAAGAACTGGAAGACCGACCTCTCGGGCGGCATCCAGCGCGTCGCGATCAAGCACGGTTGCGCCCCGTTCGGCAATGCCAAGGCCCGCTGCGTGGTCTGGACCTTCCCGGACCCGGTACCGGTGCATCGCGAGCCGCTCTACACCTCGCGTCGCGATCTCGTCGACAAGTACCCGACTTACGACGACGTCAAGAGCCACTACCGTCTGCCGACACGCTATGGATCGATCCAGGCCAAGGACTACTCGAAGGATTACCCGCTGATTCACACGAGCGGGCGTCTCGTCGAGTACGAGGGTGGTGGCGAAGAGAGCCGCTCGAATCGCTGGCTTGCCGAGCTGCAGCAGAACATGTTCGCCGAGGTCAACCCGGCCGACGCCAACAACGCCGGCATCAAGAACGGACAGTGGATCTGGTTGGAAAGCCCTGAGGGCGCAAGGATCAAGATCCAGGCGATGGTGACGCGGCGCGTGGCGCGCGGTGTCGTTTTCACGCCGTTCCATTTCGGCGGCTGGTTCGAGGGCGAGGACCTGCTGGACAAGTATCCGGACGGTGCTGCGCCTTACGTTCGCGGCGAGGCGGCCAATACCGCTTTCACCTACGGATATGATTCCGTCACGCAGATGCAGGAAACGAAAGCTTCCCTCTGCAAGATCAGCGCAGCTTAGGAGACTCGATCATGGCAAGAATGAAATTTCTTTGTGACGCCGAACGCTGCATCGAGTGCAACGGCTGCGTAACGGCCTGCAAGAACGAGCACGAAGTGCCCTGGGGCGTCAACCGGCGCCGCGTGGTCACGCTCGATGACGGTGTGCCCGGTGAGAAATCCATCTCCGTGGCCTGTATGCACTGCACCGACGCGCCGTGCGCGGCCGTCTGCCCGGTCGACTGTTTCTACACGACCGACGACGGCATCGTGCTGCACGACAAGGACCTTTGTATCGGCTGCGGCTACTGCTTCTACGCGTGCCCGTTCGGCGCGCCGCAGTTCCCGCAGAAAGAGGCCTTCGGCGTGCGCGGCAAGATGGACAAGTGCACGTTCTGTGCCGGCGGTCCCGAAGAGGACAATTCGGCGGCTGAAAAGGAGAAGTATGGCGGCAACCGTATTGCCGAGGGCAAGCTGCCGCTGTGCGCCGAAATGTGCAGCACGAAGGCGCTGCTGGCCGGCGACGGCGATATGGTCGCGGACATTTACCGCGAGCGCATCACGAAGCGCGGCGGCCGCCCCGAGAGCTGGGGTTGGGATACCGCCTACAAAGGCGATTCCTGACATCGTCGGAATCACTAGGATGACCGGAACATGAAGAAGGGCAGACAAAGGGCAAGTCGCTTACTGGCACTCGCGACCGGCCTCGCAGTGATGTTGCTCGGTTCGACCGGTTGCACGGAAAAAACTGCAGTTACCCTGCACGAACCCGGTGTCTACAAGGGCGGTACGGATCCGCTGCTCGCAATGCAAAAGGATCCCGAGCACATCGAGACACTGAAGCAACGTTTCGTCAGGGGCCAGACGGACCGGTAAGCCAGGCCGGTCCGGGTCGGAGAATGGACGCCGCGGCCTGATCGGGGCCGCGGCGCATAAAGGAGCCTGGTCAATGCGCACACAAAAAGTCACGGTGAAATCACGGCGCCGGCGTCGTGTCGCAATCATTACAGTCCTGGGGTCGCTGCTCGTCGCGATGGCGTTGCCGCTGACCGGCTATGTGGCCAGTGAGGCCGGATGGTTGCCGGCGGCTCACGCACAGGAATCGAACAAGGAGGCTGAGGAGGAAGCGGTCAATCCGCGCGCCGAGTACTGGCGGGCGGTGCGCCAGGGCACCGAGGGGTATTCGGCGGTGTCGGGCGCGGAAGCCGGGGTGCTGATCCAGAACGGCGGGGAAAACTGGCGGAGTGTCCGCAACGGCCCCGTGTCCTTCCTGGGCGGCTCGTTCATTATTGTCGTGCTCCTCGTTGTGTTCGCCAAGCACATCATCAAGGGCAGGGACAAACTCGAGACCCGCACCGGGCGCACGGTGACGCGGTGGTCCGCGTTCGAGCGGCTCATGCACTGGTATGTCGCCATTTCCTTCATCATCCTGGCGATCACCGGTCTGAGCCTGATTTTCGGCCGCACCATCCTGATCCCGCTACTGGGCAAGGAAGGTTTCGCAGCCTGGGCGCAGCTCGCGAAACCGATTCACGATTATCTCGCACTGCCGTTCGCGGCCGGGCTGTTCATTCTGCTATTCATGTGGATTGGCAAGAACGCCCCGAAGTCCTACGACCTGCAGTGGCTCAAACAGCTGGGCGGTGCGATTGGTGATGGCCATCCACCCGCCGGATTTTTCAATGCCGGCGAGAAAGTGTTCTACTGGCTGGTCTTCTTCGTCGGCATCACGATGACGGTATCCGGGTTCTTCCTGCTGTTCCCGAACCTCGGCACCGTACGCGAGTCCATGCAGTTCTGGCACATCATCCACCTGTGCACCGGGCTACTGATCATCGGCGTCGCACTCGGCCATATGTATATCGGTAGCATCGGTACCGAAGGCGTGCTCGAGGGGATGGTGCACGGCGAGGTCGACGAAGGCTTTGCGAAGCAGCATCACAGCCTCTGGTACGAGGAGGTCAAAGGTGAGGCACGTGAGGCACGGCCAAGCGAGACGGCGCCGGCCAGCGACGTATCGACGCCGACGCCAACACCGACGTAAAGGACCTGGGTTCGCTGAAGCGAGGTTTGAGGCCCCGGATCTGAAGATGGCGGGGCCTTTTTCCGCGCGCCGCCTTTGCGCTCTGCTCCTCCTGACCGGCCTCGCCGCGACCGCGTCGCCTCAGCGGCTCGACAACCCGTGGCTGGAAGCGATCGCGAAGCGTGATCTCGCGGCGATTTCAGAGCAGCTGGAAGGCGGTCGCGTCAACCCCAACCAGGCGGCACCGGGCGGCAGGACGGCGCTGATGATCGCTGCGCAACAGGCCGATGCCGGACTCGCGGTCAGCCTCCTGGCCGCCGGGGCCGATGTCAATGCCCGTAATGCGAATGGCGGAACGGTGCTGATGTTTGCCGCGATCGGCGGCGATGCCGGGATTACGGGGCTGCTGCTCGATGCCGGCGCCCGACACGATGCCCGGGCAAGCCTCGGCTGGACGGCGCTCGGCCTGGCTGCGGTCAAAGGCCATGTCGAAGTAGCGCGGACCCTGCTGGATGCCGGCGCCGATCAACGTTCGCGCGATGCCTATGGCTGGACACCGCTGATGCGCGCGGCCCATCACGGCCATACGCGGCTTGTTCGTCTGCTGCTCGAGTCACCGGGCGCCGACCTGTCGCTCGTGCAGGAATCCGGCGCCACGGTCCTGCACATTGCGGCGGCCGGCGGCGAGCCGGACGTTGTCGACCTGCTCGTGGCGCGCGGCGCCGATATTGCCGCGCGCGACGGTCGCGGGAAAACGGCCGCAGACACCGCAATGGCGAACGGGCACCTCGATATCGCCGAGCGCCTGCAATCGCTGGAGGTCGTCAACGAAGACGACTAGTTGTTGATTCCAAAAACGTATTTGCGCGCGGGCAAGGACCATCGAGATCCGTGCGGCAGTGCGCGGCGTAGAACAGGCCCTCACACGCCTGCGGCTATGGATTCAGGCGTGTTCTACGCCACGCTCCGGACAGATCACTGGTGCGTCTCGACACGAATCGAGACGTGAACAGCGTGCTGGGAGCTATCAACTAGCAAACGCCGGTCCGGGAATACTCATCCAGCGGCCAGACGATCGCGGAGCCGCTCGCAGATTGCCAGACATCATCGGTCTCGTGCGCGAGCGAGACCTGGAAACCGAACCTCTCGAGAAACTGCTCGAGCATGGCGCCACCGTAAACGCCCGTGGCGAACAGCGCCTGTTCCTCCTCGACGAAGTCGAGACTGACTGCCGCGAGCGGTTGCGGGGCCGGACCCGCTATGACGCGAGCGCCATCGCGGGGATCATAGACGCTGCCCTCCGAGCAGCAGTAGATCACCTGGCCGCGATCCCACCAGTCGGTTCCCGTGCGTTTGTCGGACACGGGCTTGTGCCGGTAGTCGATGAAACTCACGCTTCGAGTCGGGTAGCTCATCTTGTGTGCACAAATCGCCGAAAACGCCACGATCGATCGCTTTGGGCCCACCCCGCCGGACCAGCGATAGGCCTTTCCGTCCGACGTGACGAGATCGTCGCCGGGCTCGGCCGCGGCGCCAAGATCGATGAGAAAACAGGGTGTGGTGACGTAGGGGTAATGAAAGATGTAGCTGCGACCGACAGTCATCGCCTCGGGGCGCAGGGTCTCGCCGGCATCATTGACGAGGCGCACGCGCTCTCCCGGCCGCAACGCGCCTGCGGTACGCGCCATCAACGACGGGCTCGCCGCAACCGCGGCACCGGCGCCGGCACAAATTTTCAGGAACTTGCGCCGGTCGACTGATCTGGAGTCTGCCATTCGTTGTAACCCGGTCCTTATCGGGCTTTCCCTGTCCGAATGGTAGCAAAACAGGCGCCGGTTCGTTGCTGGCGTTCCGACCGGGCATCTGAAAGAATGTTGCTTTGCGCCCCGTCACATGCCGGCTGCCGCGGGCGGGATGCGCGTCAGGGGCGCCACGACACCGTGACCAGGTCGGGAGCATGAACGAATTCTCGTCAGCTATCACCACGGCGCTATCGATGATAGCTACGTTGAACGCCGACCTGATGGAGATCGTCCTGCTATCGCTCAAGGTCAGTTTGGGCGCGGTAGCGATCGCGTCGATCATCGCACTGCCCCTGGGGGCGCTGATTGCGCTGCAGCGCTTTCCCGGCCGGCGCGCCGTGGTCATCCTGCTCAATGCGTTGATGGGCCTGCCTCCTGTGGTCGTCGGCCTGATGGTCTACCTGCTGCTGTCGCGTGCCGGGCCCCTCGGCTCGATGGGCCTCTTGTTTACGCCCACCGCCATGGTCATTGCGCAGAGCATTATCGTTCTGCCGATCATCGCGGCGCTGTCGCGGCAGACGATCGCCGACCTGCACGAGGAATACGACGAGCACCTGCGGTCACTCGGCTGTACGCCGCTGCAAAGCGTTGCGACCCTGCTGTGGGATGGTCGCTTCCGATTGCTGACCGCAATTATGGCGGGTTTCGGCAGGGCCATTGCAGAGGTCGGAGCCGTGATTATCGTCGGCGGAAACATCCAGCATTCGACACGCGTGATGACGACGACGATCGCGCTCGAGACCAGCAAAGGTAACCTCGACCTGGCTCTCGGGCTCGGCGTCGTGCTCGTGATCCTCGCGCTGAGCGTCAACGCCGCGGCATTCGTTATTTCCGACACGGCGAGGCGGCACTATGGCTGATGGCGCGCCGAACACCGAAATGCGGTCACTGAAGCGGCAGGGGGCACGTGCGCAACACCCGCTGCTGCCGCTGGTTGCGCGAGAACTGGGCTTCCAGATCAACGGCCGGCCGATCATCGACGACGTGTCGTTCTGGATCGGTTCGAGCGGGCGGACCGTTATCCTCGGGCCCAATGGGGCCGGCAAGAGCGTGTTGCTGCGGCTGTGTCACGGGCTTCTCAAACCCACGCGCGGCGAAATTCGCTGGGGCGGCCTCTCGGTCGCGGATGCGCGCGACCGGCAGGCGATGGCTTCGCAGCAACCGGTACTGCTGCGACGCTCGGTGACCGGCAACCTGCTCCACGTACTGCGCGTCAAGGGCGTGCCTCGCGGTGAGCGCCAGGCGCTCGTCGACGCCGCCCTGGAGCAGGCGGGGCTTGCCGGGCTCGGCGGGCGAGCGGCCCGAACCTTGTCCGGCGGGCAACAGCAGCGGCTCGCGATTGCCAGGGCCTTCGTGCTCAAACCCAAAGTGCTGCTGCTGGACGAGCCCACGGCGAACCTCGATCCGGCTGCCGTCCGTGGCGTCGAGGAGCTGATCGGCGCCATCGGCGCGGCAGGCACGAAGATACTCATGACCACACATGATATCGCCCAGGCAAAGCGGCTGGCTGCCGACGTCATGTTCCTAAATCACGGACGGCTGCTGGAGCATGCGCCGGCTACGGATTTCTTCGCATCGCCGAAGGATCCTGTCGCTGCGGGTTTCCTGGCCGGCGAGCTGCCGGCCTGACGGGCGACGACGCTACACATCTCACGTACCCACGGAGAACTTCGAACGTGCGCAGCATGACAGGGACTTCACGATTGTTCTTTACGCGCCTCGTGGTGGCGTTCGCAACAGGCGCGCTGGCCGCCGGTGCCGCAGCCAATGAGTCGAGCGCCATCACCGTCGCTTCAACGACGTCTACCCAGAACTCGGGCCTCTTCGACTGGCTGCTGCCGAAGTTCACGGAGGCAACCGGCATCGAGGTGCAGGTGGTCGCGGTCGGCACCGGCCAGGCCATACGGATCGCCACGAACGGCGATGCCGACCTGCTACTGGTCCACCACGAGGCATCCGAACGCAAATTCGTTGCCGACGGGCTGGGACTCGCCCGCCACCCGGTCATGCACAACGACTTCGTGCTCGTGGGACCGGAGGCCGACCCCGCCGGGATTCGCGGCATGACCGATATTGAGGCGGCGCTGCGGCGAATCGGCGAGACCGAAGCCGTATTCGTTTCGCGTGGCGACGATAGCGGCACGCACAAGAAAGAGCAGGAACTCTGGAGCGCCAGCGGTTTCGATCCTCGTCCTGCCAGCGGCACATGGTATCGCGAAGCCGGCACCGGCATGGGGGCGACCCTGAACACGGCCAGCGCCATGGGCGGCTACACGCTCAGCGACCGGGCGACCTGGGTGAGCTTCGGCAACAAGGGTGATTTCGAGATTCTGCTCGAAGGCGACCCGCCCCTGCACAATCCTTACGCTGCGATCGTCGTCAATCCGGAGAAGCATCCGCATGTCCGCGTCGACGAGGCGCAGGCCTTCGTTGACTGGTTGACGTCGCCGCGCGGACAGGCGGCGATAGCGGCGTACCGTGTGGACGGCCAGCAGCTGTTTTTCCCGGACGTCGCGCCGGGTGGGAACTCACCACCCTGATTGCCGCGAATCAGGCCGATATCTTCATCTGCTTGAGAACAGGTGCCGTCTCCGGCCGGACTCCGCGCCAGATGTGGAAGGATTCCGCGGCCTGTTCGACCAGCATGCCCCAGCCCATGACCGACTTCGCTGCGCCTTGCTCGCGGGCCCATACACTGAATGGCGTCGGCGCCAGACCGTAGGAAAGGTCGTAGCAAAAGGTCGTCGCAGAGACGGCTGCAGCGGGGTATGGCGGTGCGTCGCCCTTCACGCCCGCCGACGTTGCGTTGATAACGAGATCATAGCCGTCGGTCAAGGGCACCAGGTCGAAGCGGCAGGCGGTTACCTGCCCCACACGTGAGAAGTCGTCGGCGATCGTTTCGGCTTTGTCGATGGTTCGATTGGCAATACACAGTTCCGCGGGCTGCATTTCGAGCAGCGGTCCGACGATGCCGCGCGTTGCACCGCCTGCACCGAGAATGAGAATCCGGGCACCTTCGATCGTCATTCCCTGGTTGATCGCGAGGTCGCGGAGCAAACCGATGCCATCCGTATTGTCGCCGTGGATTTCGCCCTCGCGGAACGACAGGGTGTTGACGGCCCCCGCGGTCGCGGCGCGCTCCGACAGCTGGTCGCAGAGCTTCACTGCCGCGGATTTGTGCGGCACGGTAATATTCAGGCCTTTGCCGCCCGTACGCTGGAACTGCCTCACGGCCGTTTCGAGCTTGTCGGGAGCGACCTGCAGCAACTCGTAACGCAGTTCCTGGCCGGTCTGCGCCGCAAACAACCGATGGATAACGGGGGAGCGGCTGTGAGACACCGGGTAACCCATCACGCCATAGCGGTCGATGATCGTCATTGGCTCTCCGCGAGCCACCGCGCCGCGTCAAGCGCGTAGTAGGTGAGAATGGCGCTGGCCCCGGCCCGCTTGATGCCGAGCAGCGATTCCAGTACGACCGAGCGTTCGTCGAGCCAGCCGTTTTGTGCGGCCGCCTTGAGCATCGCGTACTCACCGCTGACCTGGTACGCCATGGTCGGCATTCCGTAGGCGTCTTTGACGCGCCTCACGATGTCGAGGTAGGGCATTGCCGGCTTGACCATGACCATGTCCGCACCTTCGTCGATGTCGAGGCCCACCTCGCGGACGGCCTCATCGCTGTTGGACGGCGCCACCTGGTAGGTGTGCTTGTCGCCGCCCTTGATGTTCTCGGCAGAGCCGCAGGCATCCCGGAACGGGCCGTAGAAACTCGACGAGAACTTCGCGGCGTAGGCGAGGATAGCGGTATTGACGTGCCCCGCTTTCTCGAGCGCGGCGCGTATCGCGCCGATGCGGCCGTCCATCATGTCCGAGGGCGCGACGACGTCGGCGCCCGCGTCGGCATGCGACAGCGCCTGGCGGACGAGCATGTCGACGGTCACGTCGTTGAGCACGTAGCCATCATCGTCGATGATGCCGTCCTGCCCGTGCGTCGTGTACGGGTCGAGGGCGACATCCGTTATCACGACGACGTCGGGGAGTTCTGCCCGGATCGCCTTGACCGTGCGCTGCACCAGGCCGTCGGGGTTGCAGCATTCGGCCCCGTCGAGGGATTTCCTGCCCTGGTCGATGACCGGGAACAGCGCTACTGCGGGGATGCCGAGCCCGTTGGCTTCGGCGAGTTCTTCGAGCAACAGGTCGACGGTCTTGCGCGTCACGCCGGGCATCGACGGCACGTCCTCGCGTCGGCTTTTGCCTTCCAGGACGAATACGGGGTAGATGAAGTCGGCGCTCGACAGCGTCGTTTCACCGACCAGGCGGCGCAGGCCGGGTGTTCGCCGGTTGCGGCGCATGCGTATTCCCGGGAACTGTCCGGGGGCGTTGGCACTCATAGCTAATCAGAATAAATTGAAGAAGTACTTATTTTCCCTGTATTTAGGTAATGTTTCCACGTTTTACGGGCTGTTTCGATCCGATGTGGTAATAAAAGGCCCGGGGGGTGGGTCATCTGGCATGACAAGTAGCAGCGGAAACGGGAAGCGCCGGCAGAGGTTCGACAGCCTCGTATCGGTCTACTACCCCGACATGTTTCGCTACGCCGCCTGGCTCAGCCGGGACAAGGCGATCGCGGAAGATGTGGTCCAGGAAGCGCTGTTGCGCGCCTGGAAGGCCCTCGACGCCCTGCGCGACGACGATGCCGCCAAGCCCTGGTTGCTGACGATCGTGCGCCGCGAAAACGCCCGCTACTTCGAGAGGCGCCGGTTGGAAACCGTCGATATCGACGATTTGTCGCCGGCGCAGGCGGCCGAGCTTGCCGAGTCGCCGAGCGAGGAACTGCGCGACATGCGCGCCGCGATCCTGAAGCTCGACGACGATTACCGCGAGCCGCTGGTGCTGCAGGTCCTGATGGGCTACAGCACCAAGGAAATCGCCGCGATGATGGGGCTCACGCAGGGCGCCGTACTGACGCGACTGCACCGGGCACGGAACAAACTGATGGACAGCATGACCGACGAATGAGCAGTGAAGACGACAAGAAACTGAAAGCGCTCGATCTCAGGATCGCGAGGGCGCTGCAGATCGACGTCCCGCCGCTCGTCATGCCCGAGTTGCCCGACGTCGACGACAAGGTCGCGACCCTGCCGGTTCGCCGGAGCTCGAAGGCCCCTGTCTGGTTCGCCGTGGCGGCGACCGTGGTTCTCGGCCTGTCGATTGCGCTGCGCATGTCGCCGATGTTCCAGGACTACGAATCGCTGGCCGACGAAGTGCTGGCGCATCTCGATCATGAGCCCTACGCGCTGCGCGTCACCGACGTTCCGGTGTCGGATCGCCGACTGCAGCGGACGGTTCCGGCGTCACTCGCGGTGTTCGATCGTGATGAGACGCTCATCACTTACGCCAATTCCTGCATCATCAACGGACATCGCGTGCCGCACCTGGTTGTCCAGGGCCAGCACGGGCCAGTCACGATCCTGCTGATGTCTGAAGAAAAGGTCAGCGAAACGGTGCCGCTGGACGGCAACGCCGTACACGGTGTCATCCTGCCCGTCGGAGACGGGAGCATTGCAATTATCGGTCCGCGGGACGAACCCCTCGAGCCGATTCAAGAGAACGTCCGGGCGTCCCTGACCTGGACAACATAGGAGAGAGAGAAGATGTCACAGAAGAAAGTAATCAAACCAGTTGCTTTGGCCGTAGGTGCCGCCCTCGCGGGCTCGTTCGCCATCGCCGGCGCCGTCAATGCAGCCGACACGGCTGAGAGCCCGTTCCAGATGGCCAGCCTCGAAGTCGGCTACATGCTCGGCGAAGGCGAAGGCAAATGCGGCGAAGGCAAGTGTGGCGAAGGCAAGTGCGGCGAAGGCAAGGACAAGAAGGGTGAAGGCGCCTGCGGCGAAGGTTCCTGCGGTGAAGCAGGGCACAAGGACGGCGAAGGCAAGTGCGGTGAAGGTTCCTGCGGTGAAGACCACGACAAGAAAGGCGAAGGCAAGTGCGGTGAAGGCTCTTGCGGCGGCGACAAGAAAGGCGAAGGCAAGTGCGGCGGTTCGGCTTGATAAACTCGCCATAGCGACGAAAAAGCCCGCGCATCGCGCGGGCTTTTTTTTGTTAGATTGATACCCATGGGAAAGACAGTAACTCGCTGCCGGTGGGCCGAAGGAGTCAGCCTCGACTACATTCGCTATCACGACGAAGAATGGGGCGTGCCCGTCCACGACGACAGCAAGCAGTTCGAGTTCCTGATCCTCGAGGGCGCACAAGCGGGCCTCAGCTGGTCGACGATTCTCAACAAACGCGACGGCTACCGGCAGGCTTTCGCTGATTTCGATCCGGAAAAAGTCGCCTGCTTCACGAAAAAGCGCGTCGAAAAACTGCTGCAGGACCCGTCCATCGTGCGCAATCGCCTCAAGGTCGAATCTGCCGTCACGAATGCGAAGGCTTTTCTCGAAGTCCAGGAGGAGTTTGGTTCGTTCTGCGACTACATCTGGGGCTTTGTCGACGGCAGCCCCATCCAGAATCGCTTTCGGAACGACAGCGATATTCCGGCGACGTCCCCCGAGTCCGATGCCTTGTCGAAAGACCTGAAGAACCGCGGCTTCAAGTTCGTCGGCAGCACGATCATCTATGCTCACATGCAGGCGACGGGCCTCGTCAATGACCACGTTGTCGGCTGTTTTCGTCACAAGACCTGCGCAGGCATGGCATAGCGATTACAATCCCCCGTATACGATTGACACTAATCAGTGCGAGGGGGCTGGAAATGACCGAGGAATCAGGCGCCAGGCCGGGAACCGCATTCTGGGTGATCGGCGGACTGCTCGCTGTGTGGAACCTTTCAGGCCTGTACAGCTACTACCAGATGTCCATAACGACCGCGGAGCAGCTTGCACAGGCCGGCTACAACGCGCAGCAGATTGCGCATGTCCTGGGAACGCCGGCATGGGCGCATTCCGCGTACGCGATTGCCGTGAACGCGGGCGTCTTGGGCGTGATCTTCATGCTGCTGCGAAAATCCTGGGCGATACCGATGTTCGTGATTTCGCTCGTCGGCGCATTGTTACAAGACGTCGATGCCTACATCCTGCGCGGCGCATTGGACCACTTCGCCGCGGTTTGGCTGGCGATTCCGATTGCGGTCATCGTGATCTGCGTGTTTGAAATCTGGTATTCGCTGCGCGCCAGGGCGAGGGGCTGGCTGAGCTAGTTTTCGATCGTCACGAGCGTCAGCGCGGATAGCCCCTGCGGCGTCAGGTGCGATACGCCGCCGAAGTAGATTTCGTTTGCAGCCAGTCCGGCCCAGTCGATCGTGACGGTATCCGACGTGCCCGCGTTGACGAAAGCGGGACCGCTGGCTGCGAGGTTGCCCTCGTCGTCAATCTCGCCGAACGCCCAGCCGAAAAGCCTGTAGTTGGAACCGGGGCCGCCCTGGATCTCATCGGTCTCGAAGCCGTGTACGAGCACGGCATAAAGGCCTGCGGCCGGGCGGTCGATATCGAATTGTTCCTCGGACGTCGGTTCGCCGCTTTCGCCGATACGCGTGCAGCTCGCGCCGTCAGCGCCGCAATAGAACACGTACATATCGAGATCGTCGTTCCCGTCCGTGAAGCGGTCGAACAGGGCGAATCTCGCGTACAGCTGGTTCGCAGGAATCGAGATGACGTGCTGCGTGACCCCGTTGCCCGAGCGGAACGAAAACGTCTTGTCCGGATCGTTGTCGACGAAGCCATCCAGCACCAGCGGGAGATTCAGGCCGTGGACCTGCGTCGAATAGGCACCCGAGTATCCGAACTGCACATCGAAAGAGAGGGTCCCGGTGCCGCCGCGGCCGTTCACCTCGACGGGCGCAACGATCGATGTCGGCTTGACCGCGACCGGGCTGTACACGCTGGTACTGTCCGATTGCCATTCGATCGCGCCGTAGCGCCACAGGTCGAGCGGTCCCGACTCATAGGACAGCGTGACGTCGAAGCTTGCGGTTTGTCCGGGAGCGAGCGACAGGCTCGGCGGCGCGACATCGAGGCGTATTCCGGGCGGCGTCGTAACGGCTACCGTGTAGGAGCCTGACTCGTCGTCGACGTTGGTGACGCGCCGCGTGACGGTCTGGGCGCTCGCCAGCCTGGACACCGTGATGGACGGCAGGTTGAAATTGCGCGCTTCGTAGTTGTCGTCGTCGAGACCGGCCTGCAGCGCGTCGTATTCCTCGGCCGTGACGTCGTAGACGAGCCCCGGGTCGGCCGCGTCGTTGGGCACGATGTGGCCAGCTCCGAAATCGAAAGGCCTCGCAACGCCGACGCCGGACGTGAGGTTCTGCCGCGCCGTCGTCATCAGCGCGGACTTGATTGCGGCAGGGGGCCATTCCGGGTGCGCCTCGAGGAGCAGCGCGGCGACGCCCGCGACATGCGGTGTCGACATCGACGTACCGCTCAGGTAAGCAAAACTCTCACCGGGCGTGGAATACGCCGAGTCCGGCGAGAAGCCGGCGAGAATGTTCACACCCGGCGCCGTCACGTCCGGTTTGAGGATGTCGGGTATGGGGGCCGGGCCGCGAGCCGAAAACGTGGCCATCTCGTTGCCCGTATCGTCCGTGGTCAACAGCAGGCCCTTGTCCAGGATGATTTCGACCTCGTTGCCGGCGTCGAATTCGGCGAGCAGCAGGTTCGCGTCGGCCTGCCCCATCATCAGGGCCGGTATGTCCGAAAGCCCTGTTTCTCCGCGCATGACGATCGGGTCGCCCGCGATGTTGTAGACGACGGCTGCGATTGCGCCGGCATCCGCCGCGTTCTTCACCATTTCATCGAAACGGCAACCCGTACGCTGCAGCAGCACGACCTTGCCGTCGACCTCGTCGCCATTGACGAGCGGCTGGCAACCGTCCGCCTCCGAGCCCGTCCGTCCCGAGGGCAGCGTGGTGTCGTCGTCGTCGGCCAGGACGAGCGTCGACTCGATCGGGTCCACGTCCTCGAGCGGCGGCGTAAAGAGGGCCTCCGTGGCGGCATATCGGTCGGCAACGCTGGGCGGCGCCGTGATTTCCAGCGCCTCGACGTCGGACGAGCCGTCGCGGGTCGATGCACCCACGGTGACGACGGCGGGGCTGCCCGCGGGCGATCCGATCGTGCCGTTATTCGGTCCCTCGTTGCCTGCGGCCACCACGGCGAGCACGCCGGCCCGGCTCGCGGCGAGCAGCGCAAGATCGTCAGGCGCCGTCGTGCGCGTGAGGGCGCTGCCGACCGAGTAACTGATGATGTCCACACCGTCGGCAACGGCCGCGTCGATCGCATTGGCCAGGTCCGAGGTATTGCAGCTGGCGCGCGTGTCGCCCGGCCGCAGCCAGCACGCCTTGTAGACGGCCACGCGGGCCCGCGGCGCCATGCCCTCGATATCGCCGATGACAGTGCCGAAGATCGACGCATTTGTGCGGTTGCCCGCTGCTGTCGTCGCCGTGTGCGTTCCGTGACCGTCGGCATCGCGCGGCGAGCGAATCTCGTCCTCGTCGATCGGGCCCGTCTCGAGCGCGCCGTCGATGAACCAGCGCGCGCCGATCAGCTTGTTGTTGCAATCCTGCTCGGTGAATCGGTCACCGGTCTCACAGGCGCCGTTCCAGTTCTCGGGAGGGTCGTAGGCAGACACCTCCGGCAGGCGGTGGTAACGCCGGCAGAGCCACCTGCCGAGAATGGTCGACCTGCCCCAGCTACTGCGACAGGCGCGCGGCATGTCCGCTTCACGCGTGTCCTTGAGGCCCGGGTGTTCGGGTGTCACTCCGCTGTCGATGATAGCGATGACGACGTTATCGCCGCTGAGACGGCCCGCGCTTCGCAGGCCCTTTTCCCGGTCGAACAGGCCGAGGAAAGTCGGGCTGTGGCGCGTGGCCAGCGGCCGGATCTCGTCCTCCCAGACCCTGAGCACCTCGGGCTGTCCCTCGAGCTTCTGGGCTTCCGCGGCGGTCAGGCGAGCAGCAAAGCCGTTCAGGCCGTAACGGTAGCTGTAGATTTTGCGCGCGCCGGGAGCCGTGCGGGAGAGGACGCGGTTCTGCTCGTCCTCGAGTCGCGCCACGTACGATTGTACGTCCGGGTTATCCCGATCGAAGCGCGTGCGAGCGGCGGCCTGCGCCGGTCCCCGCAAGACGGTCTTGGCCGCTGCCTGTCTTGCCGCAGCGGACGGTTCGCGAAGTTGTACGATGTAAACCTTCGACGCTTCCCCGTCTTCGGTTCCCGCGAGGCGCAAGGGCGGATTGCCGGCGTCCTGCAGGACGGATTCCGCGTGGGCGCCCGCGCAGACCGCGAACAGGAGACAGATCGACAGGCACCGGGCGTTCATGATTTCAGTCGTTAAGGTAGCCGCTCAGCTCGTCTTTGGAGTAGACCACGCCGAGGCCGACGGCAATACGATTAACGAAGTTGAAATAGCCCACGATCAACGTGAGGTCGAGAATGTCCTTGTCATCCAGTCCGACGGCCCGCAGCTCCTCAAGGTCGCTCTCGGTCATCGCTCCCGGTGCCGCAGTAAGCCTTTCGGCGTGGCGGACGATGTTGCTGAGCCGCGGCTCGAACGTCTCGAGGCCGTCGGCCGTTGCGAGCAGGTTCAGCGTTTCCTCGTCGTCGATGTAGTGCCGCAGGGCTTCAGCGTGGTGATTGACGCAGTATTCGCACTCGTTGGTCGCGGAAACGACGACGGCGATGGCTTCGCGCTCGCACCGGGTCAACCCGGACTTGCCGAACATCAGCGTCATGTACAGGTCGAGGTGGTTCCTCATCGCCTCGGGATTGAGGCTATGGACCTTGAGGATGTTCGAGATCTTGCCGCGCCGTTTCGTGAGCTCGGCATACATCTCGGCGAGCTTGCCGTCTGCCTCGCCGACTTCGATTTCTTCGATCCACGACATGCGTGGACACTACCACGGATATCAGGTGGCGAATAGTTGGTCCGGGTTCGCGAAACTCTTGAATTCGAGGGCATTGCCGGAGGGGTCGAGAAGAAACATCGTCGCCTGTTCGCCAACCTCGCCCCGAAAGCGCGTGCGGGGCCCTATGAGGAACTTGCACCCCGCGTTGCGTAATGTGTCTGCGAGGCTCTCCCAGTCGGGCATGTCGAGCACGACGCCGAAATGGCGCGCCGGGACGGAGTCGCCGTCAACGGGGTTCGTCGCGGCGGCTGATTCGTCGCCTTCGTCGAGGTGCAGCACGACCTGGTGGCCGAAGAAGTTGAGGTCGGTCCAGCGCCCCGACGTTCGGCCCTTGCTGCAGCCAAGGATGCCGCAGTAGAAGGCCTCGGCCTCACGCAGGTCGTTCACGGGGATTGCGAGATGAAACGGCCGCAGTTCAGTCATCTGTTCCTCCGAGCCAGTCGCGCGGTCGCAGGTAGTCGGTGTAGAGCACCGCCTCGGGAGAGCCGGGCTCGGGCGACCAGTTGTAGCGCCAGCGCACTTCGGGCGGCAGCGACATCAGGATCGACTCTGTGCGCCCGCCGGACTGCAGGCCGAATAACGTGCCGCGATCGTAGATCAGGTTGAACTCGACGTAGCGGCCGCGGCGATACAACTGGAAATCGCGCTGCCGCTCGCCGTAGCGGTGATTCATGCGTTTCTCGACGATGGGCCTGTACGCGCGCAGAAAACTGTCGCCGGCGGACTGCACGAACGCGAAGCAGGTGTCGAAGTCCGGTTCGTTGACGTCGTCGAAGAACAGCCCGCCGACGCCGCGGGTTTCGCCGCGGTGCTTGAGATAGAAATACTCGTCGCACCAGTGCTTGTATTTCGGGTAGAGATCTTTGCCGAATGGGTCGCAGACACCTTTCGCGACGCGGTGCCACGCAACGATGTCTTCGTGGAACGGGTAATAGGGCGTCAGGTCGAAACCACCGCCGAACCACCAGACCGGTTTGCGCTGGCCGGCCATGAAGAAGCGGAAATTCGCATGCGTCGTCGGTACGTAAGGATTGCGTGGGTGCAGCACCAGCGAAAGGCCAACCGCCTGGAACGCCTTGCCGGCGAGTTCGGGCCGGTTCTTCGTGGCCGATGGCGGCATTTCATTGCCGAAGACGTGCGAGAAATTGACGCCACCCTGTTCGAAGACGCCACCCGCGGCGAGGACGCGACTTTCGCCACCGCCGCCGCCCGGCCGGTCCCAGGTGTCGCGGATGAACGAGGCTTTGCCGTCGAGCGTTTCGAGCTCGGCGCAGATGCGGTTCTGCAGGCTGGTGAGGTACTGGATGACGTCGTCGATCATGTTTTTCCGGGCCTCAGCACGCGGCCGCTTGCATAGTCGCGAATCTCGGACGGGCCGCTGGCCGGGCCGCAGTTGCCGGGGACAATGTAGTCTACAACGTCAGCGAACTGGCGGCGCAACACGAAGCGGTTGCGCGCCGTCGGTTTGCCGCTCAGGTTGGCGCTCGTCGAAACGAGCGGCGAGTCCACCGCCTCGCATAGCGCTCTCGCGACGGGGTTGGTGGTCAGGCGCACCGCGACGGTATCGTGGCCGCCACAGAGCAATGGCGACGTCTTCGGCCCCGGCGGCACGATCCAGGTCACCGGGTGCGAAGGGTCGGGATCGGGCAGGGTCCTGCCGTCGGGAAGATCGATCCAGCTGCGCAGCTGGGCGGGCGTCGCCGCGATCAGGATCAGCCCCTTTGAAGCGTCGCGTCGCTTGATACCGATGACGCGGAGCACGGCGGGCAGGTCGTCGGGCAGGCAGCCGAGGCCGTAAACGCCCTCGGTCGGGTACGCGATGACGCCGCCGCGAAAGAGGACGTCGGCCGCGTACGGGATGCCCTTCATTTCTTGGTGGTCTTCTTCTTGGCAGCCTTTTTCTTCGTCGCCTTCTTCTTCGTTGCTGCCTTCCTGGTCGCGGCCTTCTTCTTGCCGCGGCGACCGCGCTCGGGTGCAGCCGCAAGCAGCTCCACGCATTCCTCGAGCGTCAGCGAACCGGGTTCCCGGTCCTTGGGCACCCTGGCGTTCTTTTTCTTATCCGTAATATAAGGACCGTAGCGCCCGTTCAGCACCTGGATGCCCTCTTCCTCGAAGTCGAGGATGATGCGATTGGCATCGGCGATTTTCTTCTCTTCGATGAGTTCCAGGGCGCGCGGCAATTCGATGGTATAGGGATCGTCGTCGCCGCGGATCGAAACGTACTTGTCACCGTAACGCACATACGGGCCGAAGCGGCCCACGCTGGCAGATACCGGGAGGCCGTCCGGCGTCTTGCCGAGCTTGCGCGGCAACTTGAACAGTTCGAGCGCTTCCCCGAGATCGATCTCGTTCATTTTCTGCCCGGGTCGCAGCCCCGCGAACTTTGGTTTTTCCTCGTCGTCGCGGGTGCCGATCTGCACGAACGGACCGTAGCGACCCATGCGTACCGAAACGGGTTTGCCGCTCTTCGGGTCGATGCCCAGCTCGCGCTCCTTGGCGACCTCGCCGCGCGTCAGGTTTTCCTTTTCCTCGCAGAGTTCATGGAACGGGCCCCAGAAGTCGTCGAGCAGCGGCACCCAGTCCTTGTGACCGAGCGACACCTCGTCGAGATCGTCCTCGAGCTTGGCCGTGAAGTCGTAGTCCACGTACTGGGTGAAATGTTCCGTCAGGAAGCTGTTGACGATGCGCCCTGTATCGGTCGGAATGAAGCGCTTGCCGTCCATTTCGACGTACTCGCGGCCCTTGAGCGTCGCGATGATACTGGCATAGGTGGACGGGCGGCCGATGCCATATTCCTCGAGCGTCTTGACGAGGCTCGCTTCCGTGAAGCGCGGCGGCGGCTCGGTGAAGTGCTGCTCGGGACGCAATTTATCGAGCTGGATCGTGTCGCCTTCCGCAATCTCCGGCAGCAGGCGATCGCCGTCGTCGTCCTTCGTGTCGTCCTTGCCTTCCTGGTAGACGGCAATGAAGCCGGCCTCGACAAGAACCGAGCCATTGGCGCGGAAGCGATGCCCGGCCTCGGGATCGCCGGCCGCCATGTCGACCGCGACCGTGTCGAACACGGCCGGCACCATCTGGCAGGCCATCGTGCGCTTCCAGATCAGCGAGTACAGCTTGTACTGGTCGCTGTCGAGCGAGCCGCGGATGTCATCCGGTGCGCGCGCGACAGAGGTCGGGCGGACGGCCTCGTGGGCCTCCTGCGCATTCTTCGACTTGTTCTTGAACGTACGCGGCTCGTCCGGCACGTTTTCCTTGCCATAGCGTTCGGCAATGACGCCGCGAATCTCGGCCACGGCGACGTCGGCGAGCGTAACGGAGTCCGTACGCATGTACGAAATCAGGCCGACCTGTCCCTCGCCGGGCAATTCGATGCCTTCGTAAAGCTTCTGCGCGACGCGCATGGTGCGTTGCGTGTTGAAGCCGAGCTTGCGCGAAGCTTCCTGCTGCAACGTCGACGTCGTGAACGGAGCGGCCGGATTGCGACGGCGCTGCCGCTTGGTGACGTTGACGGTCTCGAGCCTGCCGTTCGCGGCCTCGAGCAGGGTCTTTTCGACGTCGCGTGCCGCCGTTTCATTCACGAAGCTGAACTGTTCGACCTTGTCGCCCTTGTACTGCACGAGTCGAGCGGCGAACGGCTGTTCGCTCTTGCTGACGTCAGCCTCGATCGACCAGTATTCGCGCGCCTTGAATGCTTCGATCTCGAGTTCGCGCTCAACGATCATGCGCAGCGCCGGACTCTGTACGCGTCCCGCCGACAGCTTGGGCTGGATCTTCTTCCACAGCAAAGGCGACAGGTTGAAGCCGATCAGGTGGTCGAGCGCACGTCGGGCCTGCTGCGCGCCGATCAGGTCAGATGACAGGTCGCGCGGGTGATCGACGGCTTCCTGCACGGCCTGTTTCGTGATTTCGTGGAACACGACGCGGTGCACGGCCTTGCCATCGAGAACGTCGCGCTCTTTGAGCAATTCGATGAGATGCCAGGAAATCGCCTCGCCTTCCCGGTCGGGGTCGGTCGCGAGGTATAGCGCGTCGGCCTTCTTGAGCGCCCGGATGATCGCGTTCACGTGCTTCTCGTTGCGCTCGATGACCTCGTACTTCATCTGGAATCCCTGTTCCGGGTCGACGGCGCCTTCCTTGGGCACGAGGTCGCGCACATGGCCGTAAGAGGCCATGACATCGAAGTCCTTACCCAGGTACTTGCTGATCGTCTTCGCCTTGGCGGGCGACTCCACGATGACGAGATTCTTGGACATTTGTCTCCTGTAAAGCAAAAACCGCGGCCAGTGCCGCGGTTCAATTACATGCTTGACAGCGGGCTGTCAAGGAAATCGCTACGCAAGCTCAGTGTACGAGGTCGGAAGTTTCGTCGAATACGAGGTCTTCCATGCGCGCATAAGCGAGCTCCTGGCCGGGCTGGCTGAACAGCACCATGAGCACCACCCACTTGATCTGCTCGACGTCGATATCAGCCGTTTCGAGCGCCAGCAGCCGATCAACGACAATCTCGCGCTGCGGCGGCGACAGGATGCCGATTTGTTCGAGGTACGTGATGTAGCCGCGGCAGTAGGCATCGAGGCGCTCGTGCTCGAACTCGTTGTAAATGCGGGTGCCGTGGGCCGTCTGCCTGCCGTAGTCGAGACTTTGCTGCTGGTCGGTCAGGCCATCGAGCCAGTCGAGCGCGCGGTCGATCTCCAGGTCGCCGAAACCGGCTCGCGACAGCTCGATGCGCAGTTCGTTGTGATCGGGTTCGGGCTCGTCCTCAGCGTCGACGTACGTTTCGAACAGATACATCAGTACGTCGAGTACGTTTTCTTTCATGCCTGGAGCGGCTCCTTTTTGACGTAACGTCCGCCGGACATTGACTCCACTTCTCCATGGAGCTCCAGGATCAGAAGCATGGATGAAAGCTGGTCGATCGTCAATCCGGATCGTTTTTCGAGCTCGTCGATGCTGACCGGGTCGTAACCGAGGTGCCGGCGCAGTTCATCGTACTCGTCGTCGACCGCCTGGCGCAGGTGCCCCACGAGCGGGCGCAGCTCGGCGAGAATGTCGTCGGCGGTTTCGACGAGCTTGGCGCCCTGGCGAATGAGTGCATGGCAGCCTCGGGCCAGCGGGTTGTGAATCGAGCCGGGCAGCGCAAAGATCTCGCGACCCTGTTCGCCGGCGAGACGGGCGGTGATCAGCGAGCCGCTGCGCCGCGCGGCCTCGACGACGAGTGTGCCGAGGCTCAGGCCGCTGATCAGCCGGTTGCGTTCGGGAAAATGCCAGCGTTCGGGGGGCGCGCCGAGCGGGTATTCGGTGACGAGTGCACCGCGCTCGACGATCGTGTGCGCGAGCTCGCGGTTGACGGCCGGGTAAACGCGGTCGATACCGGTACCGAGGAACGCCACGGTCTTGCCGCCACCATCGAGTGCGCCGCGATGGGCGGCCGCATCGATGCCCTGGGCCAGGCCGCTGACGATGGCAAAGCCCTGTCGCGAAAGATGCTTCGCAAACTCCTGCGCGTTGCGTTCGCCGCCCGCCGTGGGGTTGCGGCTGCCGATGATCGCAAGCGACGGCAGGTGCATCGCCTCCACATCGCCGTTGACGTAGAGCAAGAGCGGCGGACCGGCGATTTGCGTCAGCATGTCGGGGTAATCGTCTTCACCCCAGGCGACGAGACGGTGCTGGTCTGCGTTGAGCCATGTCAGCGCCGCCGAGATGGCGTCGTCGTCGGGGGAGACAATGGCGTCGGACTTTTCCGGGGACAGCCCGGATTCCGCCAGGCGCGAGCGCGGCTGCGCGACGATGTCGTCCACGCTGCCGAAGAGATCGAGCAGATTGCAGAGCTCGGCGACACGCACGTGCGCGTGTCCGAGCACCAGCCAGGCGCGTTGGTTCATCGCAAAATAATACCGCGTCGGCGCATCGCGCCGCGCGGCATTATTTCGAGCAAAGCGGGTGTTTAGATCGGGTTGCGGACCGTGTCATGGATGTGAATGGCCTGGGTCGCCTCCATGACGAGGCCATAGCTGATGCGGTCGAATGTCTTGAAGACCATGACCGTGCCGGCTTCCTCATCGGGCAGCTTGACCTTGCCGCCGCCGAAGCGGTCCCTGACGACTTCACCGGTCTGCCACACGGTCAGTACGTCGCCGATATTCAGACCGTTATTGGAGCCTCGGTTGAGCACCACGACCTGGTACTGGCCGATCTGTGTCACGCCGCCGACGACCGAGATAATGCGCCCTTCGACGGGGCCGCTCGGTGCGCGAGGGAAGAAGTTCAGCGGAATGTCCACGGCTTCGGGCAGCAGGCGATCGCCCGGCGTGGCTTCCCGTGCCGTATCGGTCAACGCGACCGTGGCGGGATCACCGCCGCGGCGCAGCGTGCCGTCGCCCACGTTGATGCCCTGGTAACCGATCAGTCGATTGTCGTCGGGATCATAGAGCGGCTCGCCTACATGGACGACGCTGTAGCGCGAGCCCGGCGTGGTGTCGTCCATGCCGCGCACGTAGATTTCGTTGCCGGCCGAGGCAATCATGTGATCGCCGCGCGTCGCGAGCAGGTACGGCAGCCGGTCGGCCTGGGATTTTTCGAGGATTACGCCCGAACTCAGGAAGGCCGCCACGTCATCATAAGGAATGCTCGTAACTGCCTCCGTGAGCGGCGTCACGCGAGCCTGGGGCGACAGGCGATACGTCGAGGCGCGCACGTTGGTGATGCGCGGCTGGCCGTCGATCGTGACGAGGCCGAGGACGTCGCCAGGATAAATAAGGTGCGGGTTCACGATCTCCGGGTTGACATACCAGATTTCGGGCCAATACCAGGGATCCTTGAGGAACGTCTCCGCGATGTCCCACAGCGTGTCGCCGACCTGCACGACGTATTCGTTGGGCGCGTTGGGGGCCAGCGGCATGGGATCGCTGACCTTCTCGACAACCGGCCGGTAAGCGTCGGGCTCGGCACGCGTGCTCGGCGCGGGCTCGTACGAGTTCGTGGCGACCGGGGCGGCCTGCGTCTCGTATGCCGGCGGATTGCCGCCGCATGCGACCAGCGCCAGCGCGGTCACCGAAAGGCCGAGTGTCAGACTGAACTTGCTGAGTGACATGTCGCGAGGACTCCTCTTAAGGCGTTGCTATACTATGTCGTCCCGGTATTGCCGAGGCTGCTAATTACGTCACATTTCCAGCCCGGAATTCGGCGCCGGAAGGCTCGTTTGACGCGGCCTAGTCTGACATCTTATTCAATAAAGTCAAACGTTTAGGTCGTTTTTGTAGCAATTTACACGAAAATGATGGCCTGCGGGCCGCATGAAATTATGGCAAAACTGAAGATTCTCGAATTCCCGGATCCCAGGCTCAGGACGAAGGCCGCGCCGGTCGATGTCGTCGACGACGAGCTGCGCAGGCTCATCGGCGATATGTTCGAGACCATGTATGAAGCGCCCGGCATCGGCCTTGCAGCCACGCAGGTCGACGTGCACAAGCGGCTCCTCGTGGCCGACGTGTCGCCCGACAAGACGGATCCGCACGTGCTCATCAATCCCGAGATCATCGAGAAAGACGGCGTCACGGTGACGGACGAGGGCTGCCTGTCCGTACCCGGCTACTACGAGGAAGTGGAGCGAGCGGAGCATATCCGGGTGCGCTTTCTCGATCGTGACGGTGAATCCCGGGAGATGGAGGCCGAAGGCCTGCTCGCCGTCTGCATCCAGCACGAGATGGACCATCTCGAGGGCAAGCTGTTCGTCGACTACCTGTCGGAAACCAAGCGCCAGCGCATTCGTAAGAAACTCGAAAAGGAACGGCGCCAGTCGGCGCTCGTCATGTAATGAGACTGGTTTTCGCAGGCACGCCGGAGTTTGCGCGTGCCTCGCTCGATGCACTGGTCGAGTCGGGCCGTTCGCCCGTCGCCGTGTACACCCAGCCCGACCGGCCGGCGGGCCGGGGCCGGAAGCTGACCGCGAGTCCCGTCAAGCGCTATGCCGTCGAACACGGCATCCCCGTGTACCAGCCCGACACATTGCGCGCCGATGCCGCCGTCGAGGAACTTCGCGCGCTGCGCCCGGACCTGCTCGTCGTCGCCGCCTACGGCCTGATCCTGCCGCAGTCCGCTCTCGACGTCCCGACACACGGCTGCGTCAACGTGCACGCATCCGTCCTGCCGCGCTGGCGTGGTGCAGCCCCAATCCAGGCCGCGATCCTCGCCGGGGACGGGAAGACGGGCATCAGCCTCATGCGCATGACCGCCGGGCTCGACTGCGGGCCGGTTTTCCACGTTGCCGAAACCGAGATTGGCAGCGAGGAGACCGCCGGCGCACTCCACGACCGCCTCGCGGTGCTCGGCGCCACCGCGCTCGTCGAACACCTGGATGACATCGTCGAGGGTCGCCTCGAGGCCGTGCCGCAGGACGACGCGCTCGCCACGTACGCGCCGAAGATCGACAAGCAGGACGCCGCAATCGACTGGACCCTGTCTGCCGCCGATATTGCGCGGCGGGTGCGCGCGTACAACCCGTTCCCGGGAGCGTTTACCTTTGCAGGAGAGCCTCCAGGCCCGACCGATTCGGGGCCACAGCCCGACCCCGGGGATCAAATCCGGCTGAAGATCTGGCGGGCGTCGGTTGCGGATGGGTCGGGTCAGCCCGGCGAAGTCCTGCGCTTCGACGCCGATGCGATCGTCGTGGCCTGCGGTGATGGCGTCCTGCAGCTCGAGGAGCTGCAGCTGCCCGGCAAGCGCCGGGTTTCCGCACGCGAACTTGCCGGACAGATCGACCTGTCCGGACGACGGCTGCGCTGAACGTGGCCGACGCGGGCGCAAGAACGCGGGCGCAGGCGGCGGAGGTCATCGACGCCGTCATCAGCGGCGGTCGCTCGCTGGACGCGGCGATAGCCGAACGCGAGGCGCTTGTCCCGCCGGCCGACCGGCCGTTGTTGCGCATGCTGGCCTACGGGGTGTTGCGCCAGCACTGGCAGCTGCAGGCCTGGATCGGGCAGCTCCTGAGCCGGCCGTTGCGGGCGCGCGACAGCGTCATCAATGCATTGCTCGCGGTCGGCCTGTTCCAGCTGACCGACACACGGGTGCCGGACCATGCCGCCGTGTCGCAAACAGTCGAGGCCGCCCGCGTGCTGCGCCGCCCGAAGCTCGCCGGGGTCGTCAATGCGTGCCTCAGGCGTTTCCAGCGCGAGCAGCCGGTCGTCGCCGCGGACGACGAGGAGATTCGCTGGAACCATCCGGCATGGCTGATCCGGAGGCTGCAACAGGACTGGCCCGAAGACGCCGACAAGATTCTCGATGCGAACAACGAGCGTGCGCCGATGTGGCTGCGCGCGAATTCGCGGCGTACGACGGCTGCTGCCTACCGTGAGCGACTCGCGGCGCATGGCATCGAAGCCGCACTGCAGCCGGGGCTGCCCGATGCCCTGCGGCTTGCCGAGCCACGGCGCGTCGACGAGCTGCCCGGTTTCGCCGACGGCGAGGCGTCGGTGCAGGACGCGGCGGCGCAGATCGCCGCGCGCTGGCTCATGAAGGGCACGCCGCGTCGCGTGCTCGATGCTTGCGCGGCGCCGGGTGGCAAGAGCGGCCACCTCGCGGAACTCGGCGGCGACGACGTCGATCTCGTTGCCCTGGACAGCGATGCTGAACGCCTCGAGCGCGTGCGCGAAAACCACGATCGCCTGGGCCTCGCTGCAACCATCGTGGCGGGCGATGCATCAAATCCCGAGGAGTGGTGGGACGGAGCGCCGTTCGACGCGATCCTGCTCGATGCGCCGTGTTCGGCCACTGGCGTGATTCGCCGCCATCCGGATATCAAGTTACTGCGGCGGGAAACGGACATCGACGAACTCAGTGCCTTGCAGGAGAGAATCCTCCATGCGTTGTGGTCGGCCCTCGTACCCGGCGGGCGCCTCCTGTACGTCACGTGTTCCGTCCTCGCGGCCGAGAATGACGAGGTGACCGGGCAGTTTCTCGAGTCCCGCAGCGACGCCGAGGAAGATGCCGTGTTGCCAAATTACAACATCCGCGATGTAATGCGGGCCAGGGCATGCGGCTACCAGGTGTTGCCCGGTACGGCCGGAATGGACGGCTTCTACTACGCATGCCTCGTCAAGAAGGTCTCCTGAGAAAAAGACGACAGAAGACGACGATGACGCCATCGAAAGCAGGACCCGCAGGCCGCAAGCGCATGATGTTCGCGCTGCTGGCGGCGCTCGTCTTGGCTGCGGGCGTGGCACAGGGCGACGTCGAACGCGAGGGCTACTTCGAGGTTCGTTCGGCGTCCACCGGGATCGTCGACGGTGTTCATTCGCTCGATGCCCGGCTGCAACTCGTGCTGTCGTCGGAAGCGCTCGCCGCGCTAGAAAGCGGGGTCACGCTCACGATCGAGCTGCAGCTGCAGGTCATTCGTGAACGCCGCTTCATTCCCGACGACGTCGAGGCCGAAATCGCCGTGCGTTACGAGCTCGAATATTCGCCCGTCAGCCAGCGATACATCGTCCGCAACCTCAACAGTGGTAATCAGGACTCCTTCGCGACCCTGTACTCCGCGCTGAACAGCCTGGGCCGCGTTCAGGGATTGCCGATCATCGACGAGGCAGTATTGTCGGCCGACAGCAGCTACCGCGTGCGTCTGCGGGCAATGCTGAACACGGAACGGTATCCTGTGGCGCTGCGTGTGCTGTTCTTCTGGCGCGGCCAGTGGCAGCTGCAGAGCGAATGGTTCGAATGGTCGCTCGAACGCTGAAACGGGCATTCTATTTTTTCATCGCGACCTCGGGCGTGGGTCTCGCGCTGGCGGCGCTGTTCCTGCTGACCCAAACGGTCCAGAAATCCGACGACTTCGACCGTCTGCAGGACGTCATCCTCGCGATCAATATCGCGGGCGGCGTGTTGCTGCTTGCGCTGCTCATTGGCAACCTGGCGCGCCTCGCTCGCGACTACCGCGGCAATGTGCCGGGCGCCAAACTCAAAGCACGCATGGTAGGAATGTTCGTCGGCCTCGCCGTGTTGCCGCTGCTCGTCGTTTTCTATTTTTCGACGCAGTTCATCAATCGCGGTATCGACAGCTGGTTCAACGTCGAAGTCGAAGAAGGCCTCGACAACGCGCTGCAACTCAGCCGCGCAGCCCTCGAGCTGCAAAAACGTCGCCACCTGTCCGCCACGCGCGGCGTCGCGCAGCGCCTCGCCATGGTCCCCGATCGCCAGTCGGTTTTCGAGCTCAGCCTGCTGCGGCGCGAGAGCGGCGCCGGTGAAATGACGCTTTATGGCAGCGACAATACGGTTCTTGCGACAAGCACGAGCGGTGCAACGGCGAGCCTGCCGAAACCACTGACCGAGGAAGTCGTGCTGCAAATCCAGCAGGGCCGCCCGTTCGTCAGCCTCGAGACCTTGGCCGACGGTGATGTCGAAGTACGCACGGCCGTCGCCTTTGTGCACCGGGCGAGCCCCATCCAGGAAACGCGTGCCGTGCAGGCGTACTTCCCCGTCGCCGACCGACTCGCCGAGATGATCAAGAGCGTCGAGCGCTCGTACCAGGAGTACCAGCAGCTGGTGTTCTTTCGCGAAGACCTCAAGGACCTGCTCACGTTGACCCTGGCATTTGTCCTGTTGTTGAGCCTGCTCGCGGCTATCTATGGCGCCTTCGTGCTGTCACGCCGCCTTGTGGCGCCGATCCAGGATCTCGTCGCCGGCACGCGCGCCGTGGCGATGGGCGACTTCGATACGCGCCTGCCCACGCCGACCCGCGACGAAATCGGGTTCCTGATCAGTTCATTCAACGATATGACGCAGCGGCTTGCGGCCGCGCGCCGCGAAGCATCCCTGAGCCAGGCGCTCGTGGAGGCGGAACGCACCAACCTCGAAGTCATCCTGGCGCGCCTGTCGACCGGAGTGCTGGCTCTCGAAACCGACCTGACGATCCGCAATGCCAACCAGGCGGCCGGTTCGATTCTCGGCGTGGACCTCGAACGCCGCAGCGGCGAGAAGCTCGTTGACGTCGCGCGGGAGAACGCTCTGCTGGACCAGTTCGTCGACGTGGCGCGCGTACACCTCGATGCGGGCGAAACCGAGTGGCGCGAGCAAATCGTGCTGCGCGGTGAGGTCGGTAAACGTATTCTCACCTGCGCGTGCACGACCCTCCCCGGCGACGAAGATCATGCGGCGGGCTACGTCGTGGTGTTCGACGACATTACGGCGCTCCTGCAGGCGCAGCGTGACGCCGCCTGGGGTGAGGTGGCCCGGCGCCTCGCGCATGAAATCAAGAATCCCCTTACGCCGATCCAGCTGTCGGCCGAGCGCATGCGCCACAAGTACCTGCACACGATGCCCGAAGACGAAGCGCAGGTACTGGATCGAGCGACCCACACGATCGTGCAACAGGTCGAGGCCATGAAGGACATGGTCAACGCCTTCAGCGACTATGCGCGCGCGCCCGATATCGAGATCACGCGCTTTGACATCGACAAGCTCGTGCACGAGGTCGTGGACCTGTACCGCGCCCAGGAGAGCAAGGTGAAGATCGTGCTGACCTCGGACCCGACGATGCCGATGATCGAAGCCGACATGGGACGCGTGCGCCAGATACTGCACAACCTGCTCCGCAATGCTGTCGAAGCGCTCGAGAATGCCGATGCGGGGCGCATCGATGTGCACGTGAGCGCCGGCGAAATCGATGGCGAAGACATGGTGCAGATCAAGGTCGAAGACAATGGCCCCGGTTTTCAAACCGAGTCAGTGGGCCAGATCTTCGATCCGTACGTCACGACGAAGCCGAGGGGCACGGGACTCGGGCTCGCCATCGTGAAGAAACTGGTTGAAGAACACGTGGGCACGATCCGCGCCCGCAATCGCACCGAAGGGGGAGCGATGATCAGTATTCGCCTGCCGCTGAACGAGGCAGCCCGCGAACAACTGATCGCGAAGGCGCCCGGGCGCGCCGAGACACGGAGAGAACGCGCATGAACAACGCCCAAGTACTGGTCGTGGATGACGAGGCCGACATCCGCGCGCTGATCAAGGACATACTGAGCGACGAAGGTTATGGCGTGACCGACGCAGCCGACGCCGGAGAAGCCCGTGCGGCGCGCGCGGCGCGACGTTTCGACCTGATCCTGCTCGACATCTGGATGCCCGACACGGATGGCATCACCTTGTTGCGCGAATGGTCCGATGCCGGCGAACTGAACTGCCCGGTCGTCATCATGTCGGGTCACGGTACGGTCGATACCGCTGTCGAAGCCACCCGGCTCGGTGCATTCGACTTCGTCGAGAAGCCCTTGTCGCTGGCCAAGTTGTTGCGCACGGTAGAGGCGGCGCTCGAGTCGGCCGGCAGGCAGACGAAAGCGGCGCGCAAGCTGTTGCCGTCGCTGCTCGCGCCGGTCGGCCGCAGCGCGTTAATGCAGGGACTGCGCGAGCGCGTGCAACAGTATGCACGTCACGACGGTCCGGTACTCATCAGCGGCGAGCCGGGCACAGGGCGCGGCGCTTTTGCGCGGTACATGCACGGACTCAGCTCCAGGGCCGACGAGCCCCTGACGACGCTGACGGCGGCCTCCGTGACCGATGCCAATTGCGAGGAGCAGCTGTTCGGGAGCGAGCGGGGCGGCGAGGTCGTCGCCGGCGCGTTCGAGCGCGCCGAGGGCGGCACGCTGGTCATCGACGAACTGGCCGATCTCGGCGCCAGGGCGCAGAAAGTGCTGTTCGGCGTGCTCGAGAGCGGCAGCTTCACGCGTGTCGGTGGATCGGAGCCGCGCCGCACCGATGTGCGCGTGGTCGCGACGGTCGGGGCCGACTACGAGGCGCGAGTCGACGAGGGTGCGCTGCGCCGGGACCTTGTTTCACTTCTCGGCGAGCTCAAGCTGCGCGTGCCCCCGTTGCGCGAATATGCCGAGGATGTGCCCGAACTCCTGACCTACTATGTGGACAAGCTCGTCGATGCCGAAGGCCTGGGGTTCCGGCGCTTCACGGTAGCGGCGCAGAATCGCCTGCGCAATTACCCATGGCCGGATAACGTACACGAACTCAAGAACCTCGTGCGACGGCTGCTGCTGAGCGGCAGCGACGAGGATATTTCGCTGGACGAAGTCGAAGCCGAGGTCGTCTCGGCAGCATCGGTCGACGAACCGCTCGTCAAACAGGACCTGTTGGCGCTGCCGCTGCGCGAGGCGCGGGAGCAGTTCGAGCGGGCCTACCTGCAGCAGCAGCTCGTGCTGTGCGGCGGCAAGGTCGGCAAACTCGCAGAGCGCGTCGGCATGGAAAGGACACACTTGTACCGCAAGCTGCGCTCGCTCGGCGTCGATTTCAAATCGGTCGCGTCGGAGGACTAGCTGCTTTCGGGGCTGAGGACATGCGGCGTAACCGGCGGCCGATGCGCCGGGATCAGGTTGCCGTCCTCGCTGATGACCAGTCCGGCATTACCGAAGTCCTCGAGCATTAGCCCGAGCATCAGTTTTTGCGCGCGGCGCTGCGGGTCGATGCTCGGCCCGGCAGGGCGGAGCTGTATCGTCGAGACGATGTTTCCTTCGATGAATCGCCCGTCACCGTCGAGGGTCGCGGTCAATATCGGCGCAATGCCCTTGATGCCGGCGACGCTGATGCCGTAGTAGGTGGCGAAGTTGCCGAGGCTGTAGGCGATCAGCCGGTCCTTGTAGCGTTCCATGGCGCGCACGACGTGCGGGCCGTGGCCGATGACGAGGTCGGCACCGGCATCCACGGCGCCGCGGGCGAACCAGACGACGTCGCCGCGCGGCTCGCCGTAATACTCTTCCTCGGCGAAGGGTATGCGAGTGGCGTCGGCGCCTTCTGCGCCGCCGTGAAACGTGACGACGACGATATCGTGCTGCTCGTCGAGGGCTGCAATCCAGGCGAACGACGCCTCGTAATCGAGCAGCATGTTGGAATTCTTCGTCACTGCGAAATTGACGAACGCGACGGACAGTTCGCCGCGATCGATCTTCGAGTAGGTGCCGGCACGCCCCGACGCATCGATGCCGACATCGCGCATCGCCTGCGCGCTCGAGTCCCTGCCTTCCTCGCCGAAGTCGCGCGCATGGTTATTGGCCAGGCTGACGACGTCGAAACCCGCGTCGCGATAATGTGCGGCGTAGCGCGTTGGCGAGCGGAACAGGTAGCACGCGTTGGGGTTCGAGCATTTCTTCGCGGGTTCGCCGCCATCCATGAGCACACCTTCGAGGTTGCCGAAGGTGATGTCGGCACTGCGCAGGTAGGGCGCCACATCCGAAAGGAAGCTCACGCCATCGTCGTCAGGCAGGTGATTCCTGGGATAGTCCGTGCCGATCATCATGTCCCCGACGGCGGCAATGCTGATACGCAGCGAGGACTTGTCCGGTTCTGGTGGTGCGGGTGGTTCAGGCACAGGAGGGCCTTCGGGCCCGATCGGGGCTGAAGGCCCTGCTGCAGGGCTCTCTTCTCCGGGCTCCGGGGCAGGCCCGGGCGGCGTGGCGCAGGCGCCGAGCAGCGCGAGCGCCAGCACGGCGAGCGCGCGCGCTGCCCTAGTCACGCACTCGAATCCGCAGCACGTCGATTTTCGCGGCCCGCAATCGGCTGCGCAGCACATTGAGTTCGTCGAGATCGTCGATCGGCCCGATGAGCACGCGATGGTAATTGCGGTCGTTGATCTTGACGCGCTGGATGTGCGACTCGATGCCCTGCAACGCCAGTTCGGCGCGCCGCTTGTCGGCGTCCTCGGTCGTCGAGAACGAGCCCGCCTGCAGAATGTAGACACCCGGTTCGACAACGGCCTGCGGAGCCGCCGCTGATTCGACAGGCTCGTCGTCGGCGTCCTGCGTGACCACCTCGAAATTGGGCAGCAGGTCGTAAAACGTGAAACGCGGTTCCTCTTTTTTCGCGGGCGCCTCCTCGGCCGCGGCCGTTTCGCCGTTCTCGTCGATCGCCGACTGCAGGCTCGCTGGCTCGGGCGGGGCTGAAGCCCCTCCTGCGGGGTGACCATCGTCGCGCCGGTCCTTCATATAGACGGCAGCGGCAACCGACAGGCCGACCGCGAGGCCGAACAGCATCGACACGACCGGCGAAACGCCGGACTTGCTCTTCGACCGACGGCGACGCTTCGCCATTACATCGTCTCCGGCGCGGATACGCCGAGGATGCCGAGCCCGTTCGCAACGACCGTGCGCGTCGCCGCGATCAGGTACAGGCGCGCGTTACGCAGGTCGGCATCGTCGACGATGAACGCATGCGCGTTGTAATAGGTGTGGAAGTCGTTGGCGAGGTCGCGCAGGTAGTGCACGAGATGCTGCGGCGCACGATTGTTGGCCGCGAGTTCGACGACTTCCGGGTAGCGGCTGAGCATCGTCATCAGCGCTTTTTCCTGGGGCTCGACGAGCAGGCCGAGA
>JBFIFN010000018.1:0-48396 GCA_041602775.1 Woeseiaceae bacterium
GAAATCGCGGGACTTGACGACTACTATTTTGAGCGCGCCCGGCTGCTCTGGCCGCTCGGCGCCCTCACCGTAATAGTCGGGACTCTCTTTCGCCCGGTCGCATTCGGCGATACCTTGTGGGTCATTGATAACCTGAGTGGGGTTCCGGTCCTGGCGGTCTGCGCCGTTCTCACTTTTGCACGAAATCGAGTCATCCACCGAATTCTCATACCCGTAGTGCTCGCATCTGTTATTTGGGACACATTGAGGTTTAGCCATTCCATTGGCTAGTCCGACGGTCGCGTGTGCTGGGGTATAATTTCACGCACAAACCGTTAGCGGCCGGTCAGCGCGACCGGGGGCGCTCCTGTGCGGTTGGGTGATGGCGGATATCCGAACACGACAATGGGGAATGGCCTGGGTGGCTTTGGCTGCGGCCATCGCATTGCACGTGACCGACGAAGCCGTCACTGATTTCCTGCCGCTGTACAACACGATCGTATCTTCGTTGCGCGCATCCTATTCGTGGATTCCGCTCCCGACATTCAGCTTCTCCGTCTGGATAACCGGGTTGATCGCGGGTGTAGGGATTCTCCTGGCACTGTCACCACTCGTGTTTTCGGGTAATTTGTACCTTCGCCCTGTCGCGTACTTCCTGGGTGTGCTGATGACTATTAACGCTCTTGCGCACCTCGCCGGGTCCGTCTACCTGGGCGAGATTGCTCCGGGAGCACTGTCGTCGCCCATTCTGTTGATTGCTGCCGTGGCCCTGGTTGTCACCACTCGTCGTGTTCGAGGCAGAGCTAACAACGTCGGAAAAAGCGATAGTTTCCGCGACTGACCCCAAGCGGACCGCCGCACAGCCGGCACCCTTTGCAGACTAGGATGCGAGTCGGGGCTCCAACCGATCTGTTGCCATGATCGCGGCGAGCGTATCGGATACCGAAGGATCGTGGCTCGGCAGCACTACCAGGTCGGGTAGCGCTTTCCTTAGCTCGCGCACCTTTGCGAATGAGGCTTTGAGTTGCTCGGCGTCACCGACGCCGGGGACCTGGTCGTTGCGCAGCAGCTCGATTTCGTACGTCAGATCACCGACAAACAAGAGCGGGGGCAGCCCGCTGCAACGAACCAACATGGACATCGAACCGGGAGTATGGCCCGGCGTCGGCAATAGCATCATCGATCCGTCGCCCATGCAGTCATGGCAGACCCCGAAAGGCGTCAGCAGCGGATCGCTTGTCGGCACGAAATCGATGGGACGCCAGTTTGCGCCGGGCAACTCGATGTGCTCTCTCAGAATCCAGTCGTGCTCTGGGTTCGGCTGATTGAGTCGTTGCCACTCGTCCTTGCTCACCAGTAGTTCTGCATTTGGCACGTGCGCAATACCGCCGATGTGATCGAAGTGCAGGTGCGAAATAACGACCTTTCTGACATCCGCTGCCGAGAGATTGATCGCCTCGAGTTGTTTGTCGAGCGCGTCGTCCGGCCCAGCATGGAACCGAAAGATTCTCCTTAGCAAAAACCGCCCAATGGGCGATGAAATGTAGTCCGGATCCGAAACAATGGCAGGGTCGAGGCCGGTATCGAATAGAACCAGGCCATCGCGGTGTTCAATTGCAAATAAAGTAATCGGCGCCTTGACCCAGCTCGTTGATGTCAACACCCACCACATCAAGGGTTTCGATGTGCCATAGCGATGTTCCTTGTGCTGCTCCGCGTAGCCCGTCGTGATTTCATGGACGGCCTTAATCGCGGGGGTGAAGGACTCTGCGCGCGCAGTCATGAGAACCTCCCTGGATAAAGCTCAACACCACTAATCCAAGTATTTGGCTGTACCTGGTATTCGTCAATTCGTAGTTGCCCCAAAGGGCGCAGGCTCCCCGTTACGGCTGCAAATAGCCGTGCGCCGCCGGCCAAGCATTTCGGGCTATAATTTTTCCCACCGGCCCTTTGCAGATAATTATCAGAACGATGCCCAGCGCTCAAAAAGTCGATGTAAAAACTCAGATTATCGGATTTGACCGCGGTCTGAATGCCGTTCAATGCCCAAACGAGCACGAGCTCAGCGAACCAGTGGAGGGAATCACCTTTGGTGTCGCAATCATGTCAGAGGATGCGCCACACGCCGGTGAACGACATCTGGGCGGGGACGAAGTGCTCTATCTAATTGAAGGAAGAGCAAGACTTGTATTTACCGATGATCCGGAACCCGACGTCGAACTTCGGTCAGGGGATGCCGTTGTCGTTCCGAAAGGACTGTGGCATCGCGTGGAAATCCTCGCTCCGTGCCACTTCGTCTATTTGACCCCTGGACACAGCAACGAAGTCAGGCCGAAAGAGTAAGAAGCTCGTCTCTAGATGTTTCCGACGCGAGATTATCAACTATGAGACTGTCGGCGCAAACGGTGGCATGATGACAGCGAGCGTTAGCGACACAACCGTCAATTTGATTCAAGCGAACGGAGACAGCACATGAATGTCATCCTCCTGGCGTCAGCGGCGTAGCCATTTTTTTAGTTGGTGCAGGTGTCGGCTATTGGGTCGGCCGATCCGGTATCGGTGGGGGCAAAGCCAGGGTCGAGAAGGCTGAAGCGGACCTCGAAGAGTACAGGCGAAGCGTGACCGAGCATTTTGGCCAGACCGCGGCGCATTTCCAGGCCATCGGCAAGCAGTATCGCGAGTTGTACGAACACATGGCAACCGGAGCACAATCCCTGTGCGAGTCGGACGACGCAGGAAAGACGCTACTTCTCGCTCCCCGGGAAGTTGCGCCGTCGACCAACCTGGAAGACGCTTCAGCTGAGGCCGCCGTGGAGGCGGAGACAGCCGAAAAGGCCGAAGAGCCGCAGCCTGAATCCAAGGTCGACGCTGGGGAGCGGACGATCCACCAGCCGAGTGCCATAGACTGTTCTGGCCTCATGTTTGCCGGCCGCGCTTGGCCGGAAACAGACGCCCGGGTGTTTTGAGGTAGACTGACAGCTACTGACCCATTGCGTCTGGTCAACCTATCGCGCGATTGACACCTTGCGGAATTTGTCGGCATACATCTCTTGGTCAGCATCTGCCAAGAGCTCATCGACACCAGCGTGACGGGACTTGTCGTATTGTGCGCGGCCAACGCTCCACCTGAGCTCGCACCCCGTGCGCTCTTGCATCTGGCGGATGCGATCAAGCAGAGATTCAAACGAACGATGGCTGAAGGCCTTCTCGCCCGCCATCATGACGGCAAATTCGTCGCCGCCGAGACGGGCCACGACGTCAGCAGAGCGGAAGCTCTTCAACAGGTTTTTCGCAAATAGTTTTAGGCCTTCGTCACCTGCCTCGTGACCAAATGTGTCATTGAGTTGCTTGAAGCCGTCCAGATCAAAGAACAACAATTCAACATGGAGGTCATTGCGGGCACAAAGTGGAAGCAGATGTTCCGCTACGGTCAGAAAACCACGGCGATTCGCTATTCCGGTGAGTTCATCCACGTGCATTTTGGACGACGCCGCCAACTCATCATCAACAAGTGCAGCAAAGCCTTTCAGCATTTCTTCGTCTTTGGGGGAAAAACTACGAGCGTTCGGGTCAATCAGGCAAAGCGTGCCTATGCGCTCGCCACCTGGAGCATGGACAGGGTAACCGGCGTAGAATCGTATGTGCGGATCGTCAGTAACGAGTGGGTTGTCGGCGAATCGCTGATCGATAGACGTATCTTCGATCACGAACGCCTTTTCTTCGAGAATCGCATGACCACAAAACGAGATATTTCGCGGCGTCTGGCACGCTTCGAGACCCTGTTTTGACTTGAACCATTGGCGATCAGAGGCTACGAGGCTGACCAGGCAAATCTCAACCTCGAACAGTCTTTTCGCCATCCTCGTTATACGATCGAAACGCTCCTCGGGCATCGAATCGAGAATTCTCATCGAATGCAAGCTTCTCAGCCTGACGGTCTCGTCAAGTGGAGTTGATGGTTCCTTCACTAGTAGAACCTCGAATTAGAACTTGTTAATAAGTCTAATGTCTTATGTCTTGTATTAGTATTTGACATGACCGAAACGTGAGCCAGTTCACAGAGTAGGTGTCGCTGCGGACGGGGAACTGCCCGACTTACGGCCGGAATGCCTGACATCAGGTATTTGACCGCGCGGGAGAGTGCGCACCGGTTGACGATTCCGTGCAAACACTCATGCCGCAAACGGATTCTGTCTCGATCTGTTGGTCTATCAAAAACGATAACTGTCGTATCAGGGCGCGTACCGGGTCGGGCGTGACGCAGAGCGAGTCAATAGTGACTCGCAAGTAACCTGAATATAAGGCCGCATGGCGGTGCATACCGAATCGGTGCCCGAGCGCCTGGTTGTGGCCGCAAGGAGACGGTCGCCGCGCCTGAGCTATAATTTCTCTTACTGACCCCAATCGGACAGTACGAAAATAGCTAATGACTAGGTCAATAAGAAGCTCCGACGCCGGCGTAGTCGACGTCCTCTTTGCTATTGCACTGGGCGAGGGCTTCTTTGCAGCAATGTACGGGATAAGGGAAGAGATCGTTGTTGGGCAGTTCCTTCTTTTCGGTACCGGCGGGCAGACGTTACTTCGTGTCCTGCTCGGCTTCATCATCATAATCGTTAGTTGGTTATTCTACCGCCGTGCAGTAGTTCCTGGTCGCGACTACCCACACTCCGAGTTTGCAATTGACATCGTCACCATTATTGCCTACATGGCGCTGTTGTCGTTTGCAGGTTTGCCGATCGTATTTTATCCGGTCATCACCGTAATCTGGTTCATGTACCTGCTGGCGCGAATTGCCAGCCGTCTCACTAACACAGCATACTTGATGTTCGGTTTGGCATTTGTTTTGTATTTCGGTGCAGCATCTATCAGCGCTTTCTTGAGCCAGGGTTTTTTCAGCGAGTGGCTGCGAATTCTTTTGGTCACCATTGGCGTCGTTGCGTATCGGTTGCTAGATGTCAGGCTCAGGGCGAGATTCGGCTTTGACAGCTCAGCCGATTGACATTTCCCGATGAGTTCTATGCCCGCTATTGGCCGTAAGGCGACGGTCGCGCGGTCTGGGCCATAATTTTTGCTACTGACCCAAAGCGGACCCTCGCTGTTCGATCTTGGCAACAAGCCCGAGGTGGCAAAGCTAGTTTGTCTCCGCAGGTTAGCTTTTGCGGAAATTCCCATTTGGTTCACATCAATAGTCCGAGTTACTCAGGGCGAAATCGAACCGCCGTCACACGGGTTCTCAGCACGCTATCAAGACGCGCGTCACGGAAAAGCTCCGTGGCGCTGCTCATATGCATCGCTGTACCTGATGATCTTGCGCGTCCCCAGACGGTCACCATTTCCGAACTCGTTTCCTCGCGCAGTCACCTCCAGCATGGCCTCGCCTATCTGTGTCGCTCTTACAGCCGCTCCAACGGGCGCAAAAAACCAGTAGAGGAAAGTCTGCCCCAGATGGGCCTCTTCCCGGGTCGGGCCAATATAGTCCGGCCGATACGCAATCACGCGAAGCTTCGAGCTTTGTGCTGTCTTGAACAACGTTTCCTCGGCGCGGACTTTCTCACGAGCCCACATCATGCGTGAATCGGCCGAGATGTCGCTGGAGCTGACGTAATGAAACGAAATATCTGCGACAGTACTTACGCTCAGCCATTCCTTTACAAACTGAACAGGGAAATCCACGTGAATCATGCCGTAGGTCTCCTCATCGACACCGACGCTGCTCGTTCCTATTGCCCAGTAAACGGCATTTGCGGCGGCAATCTGGTCATGGATCGCCGAGTAGTCGAGATAATCCTGGTGCAACGACGCTATGACCTTGCCTGATGCAACACCGGCATCGATGCGTGGCGTCATCCGCCGTGTAACAACGTGGATTTTTCTTATGTCCGGGTCGGCCAAAGCGGCCTTAAGGATACCGTCCCCTGCTGTACCGCTGGCACCAAAGATCACGACACTTTCGTAGCTCCTTGGCATTCCGGATATTGGCGCGATCGTATCATCGTCGAACAACACCAAAATGCCGCCGGCGACGTAGAACATCGCAAACACGATCAGCGGTGCGAGGAGTATGGTGCGAAGTCTCGGTAGTTGCATGGCGAAACATTCTAGCAAAGCCCTCTCATTTCAGAGGACCGCTCGCTATGAACATCGATTTGACCTGATCCAGCGGGCTCGGTATCACTGTCTCATGTCCCAGTGCAGAAACTGCCAAGCCACGCTCCGAGGCGCTTATTGCTCTACCTGCGGTCAACGAGACATCGACCTCGAGCGACCAATATGGGGCTTGATCGGTGACGTGCTAAAGGAAACGTTCGAACTCGACGGACGTGCGGCCGTGACCATCAAGACACTGTTCCGCCATCCCGGGAAACTGAGTTGCGAATTTCTTGCCGGCCGCCGACGCGCGTATACATCGCCCGTGCGACTGTATCTTGTTATGAGTATTTCATTTTTTGTACTGATCGCCTGGCTCGCACGCAGCGGCGTTCTGCTCGACTCTGGACAAGACCCGGGTTTTGATGCGGCCATGCAGGCGGGATTCGTGTCTGACGACTTGCCGCGCCTGATGTTCGTATTACTGCCGGTGTTTGCGCTGTTATTGAAGCTAGTCTTTTCTAGGAGATTGTACTTTGATCACCTGATCTTCTCGCTGCATCTGCATAGTGCGGCTTACTGCGTCTTTGCGCTTATGCTGCCACTTGAGGAGCTGGCAAACCGGCATCTGGCCCTGACGATTATTCAGGTGCTCACCTTGACGTACTTTCTCGCCTATTTTGTTATCGCCGTGCGTCGCGTATATCAACCGACTTGGTTTGCCGTCGCGTGGAAATCCACTACCGTATTGTTTGCTTATGTGCTCGTTGTGTCGATTGCAATCGAAAACACCAGCGGCTTTCTGATCATCGCGGATTAAGGACAATGTGGCCGGGATGCTTGTCCAATCTGCGTGAACATATTGTTTTTTCATTCTCAACCATCGACACGCGGATTCTCAGGGCGTTGACAGGCGCTAGTGGGCGCCCGCTCTTGGCCGTTAGCGGAATATTCAAGTATCCCCAAACAAGACGCTCAGCCGGCCGCTTCCGGCAAAAGCGGTTTCTAGAGGATCGTGGTCAAATCTAGCCCCGATACGCCGAATAAGCGGCAAGTACCGAACACAATCCAAATTTCAGCCACCGAAACCCTTCTTCCCTTCATCGCCATTCTATTACCAGTTCCACATCGGCGCGGTCTGTGCCATCTTTCCGCTTGCGGCAACATCTTCTGCTCACCGGGCTCATGTGTAACGCGATCACCAACCTGCGTCGATATTTTGCAAGGACTTGTCTCGTCCTCGTCCTCGTGCAGGTCGCTGCCTGTCAACCGGAGGAGCGACCGGAACTTCAGGGCAGCGTGTACTTCGCCGCCGGCAACTACCTCGCGGAACTCGACCTGCGCAGCGGTGATGTGAATATCGAGACCAATCTCGGCGATGCCGAGATTCAGGGCATCAGCCCGCAGAAAGACAAGCGCCTGTTGCTAACGGTGTTCGGCAGCGTCAACCAACAGGACAGGCACAGCCTCGTGCTCTACGATCTCGACACCCGCCAGGCGCTGACGATCACCTACGGACGCAACGGTCATTACCTGCCGGGCACCGACGCGCTGGTTTACGACGACGGGGTCAGCCTGATTGTCGCCGAGCGCGATGACGAGAGCTGGCAGAAGACCGAAGTGGTGCGCCACGCATATAATGCGGCGCTGCGCGTGATGCCGTTATCGGCAACGCGCTTCCTGTATGCCATCGGCGAGCAGGCCGTCCACGTTTACGATCTCGTATCGCGCCGCGTCATCGAATTGACCGCCCTGAGCCAGGTCTGTCGGCTGGACGCCTCGCTGTGGGACATGCAACGGGAATTGCTCCTGTGCCGACAGCGCCAGGACGATGGCAGCTACGAATACGTCATGGTGAGCCTCGATGGCGCAGTCGCTGCGACCGTCGATCTGCCGGGGTCGCGCAGGCTGCAGCCGGTTGCGTTTCTTCCCGACCAGGACGCCCTCGTTCTCGCGGAGAGATGGCAGAGCAGGCTCAGCGATCGCCAGAACCATGCCGTCTGGATATACCGTTTCGATAACGGCGATTTCTACCGGTTTCTCGACAACCAGTACCTGGGCCCTGCAGTCGTTTACGCGCGATGATCGCGTATTGCCTGTCCTTCGCGCTGCTGGCTAAACGATAAAGATCGTCGCCGGGTGCTCGAGGAGTTCCTTGATTTCCTGGATCATCGCTGCGGCATCGTAGCCGTCGACAAAGCGATGGTCGAAGGATGACGACAGGTTCATCATCAGGCGTACCGCGACCTGGCCGTTCACGACCATGGGCCGCTCGACGGCCCGGTTGACGCCGATGATGGCGACCTCTGGTGCATTGATGACCGGGGTCGAGACGATGCCGCCGAGTTTTCCGAGGCTCGTAATCGTAATCGTCGAACCCGACAGGTCGCTCTTGGTCGCCCGGTTCGTGCGCGCGGCTTCAGCCAGCCGCTTGATCTCGCTCGATAGGAGGTCAAGTGACTTCATTTCGGCGTGCCGCAGCACCGGAACCTTGAGACCGTCGGGTGTCTGGGTGGCGACACCCAGGTGAACGGCTTCGTGCTGCAGCAGCAGGTTGCGATCCTTGTCGTGAGTCACGTTGCACTGCGGGAACGCACGCAGCGCCCTCACGAGCGCCATCGCGAGAAACGGCAGTATAGTCAGGCGATCGGCCGGCTCACGTTTGGCGTTGAGGTGCTTGCGCAGCGCCTCGAGCTCCGTGATGTCGATTTCCTCGACGTAGGAGAAGTGCGGAATCTCCTGCTTGGCGAGCTGCATGCGCTCGGCGATGACGCGCCGCACGCCGATGATCTTGGTTTCCGTGACCTTCGTCGACGGCATGGCCGGAACCGCAACGGTGGCTCCCGTGGCGCGCGCCTTGAGATACGCGTCGAAGTCCTTGCGCAGGATGCGCCCGCCAGGGCCCGAGCCGGGCACGGCCGCGAGGTCGATGCCGGCTTCCTTGGCGCGTCGACGAATCGCAGGCGAGGTCATGACGCGCCTGCGGTCCGTGGTAGTGGATTCATCGGTGGGAGCGGTTGTGGCTGCGGCCTCGGCCGGGGCCGGGGCCTCTTCCGCAGGGGTCTCCGGCGTCGGCGCTGAAGCCGCTACTGCAGCCTTGTCGTCCTTCTCCGGAGCGGGCTTGCTCGCCACCGCATCGCCGGACACATCGAAGACCACGAGCGGCGCGCCGACGGCGATGACGTCGCCGGGCTCGCCCGCGAGCCTCACGACGGTGCCCGTCACCGGGCTCGATACCTCCACGGCGGCCTTGTCCGTCATGACGGTGCCGACGATGGTCTCCTCCTCCACGAGTTCGCCGACCTTGATGAACCACTCGCCGATCTCGGATTCAACGGTCCCTTCGCCGAGGTCCGGCAGCTTGAAGATATACTCGCTCATTCTGCCTCCATGACTCTGCGGATGCCGGCGGCCATGCGTTTCAGGCCGGGGAAATACTGCCATTCGAACGCGTGCGGATAAGGCGTATCCCATCCGGCCACGCGGCCGATCGGCGCTTCGAGATGATAGAAGCACTCTTTCTGTATTGTCGCGGCCAGCTCCGCGCCGTAGCCGCCGAAGCGCGTCGCCTCGTGGGCGACCATGCAGCGCCCGGTCTTCCTGACCGAGTCCGCGAGCGTCTTGACGTCGAGCGGCGCCATCGTGCGTACGTCGATGACCTCGGCGTCGACGCCGGTCTCGCGCGCTGCCGCGATCGCGACGTGCACAAGCGTCCCGTAGGTGATGATCGTCAGTTCCTCACCCTCCAGCGCCACTTCGGCCGTCCCGAGCGGAACCGTGTAGTAGCCCTCGGGGACTTCGCCTTTCGGATGTGACGCCCAGGATACGCCGGGCTTGTCCGGGTCTCCGTCGAAGGGGCCGTTATAGATGCGCTTGGGCTCGAAAAAGACCACCGGGTCGTCCGATTCGATGGCCGCGATCAGCAGACCCTTGGCGTCATAGGGATTCGACGGCATGACGGTCTTGATGCCGCTGACGTGCGTGAAGATGCCTTCCGGAGACTGCGAATGTGTCTGACCTCCGCGGATACCGCCGCCGCAGGGCGTGCGTATCGTCACGGGCGAGAAGAACTCGCCGGCCGATCGATAACGGAGTCGCGCAAGTTCAGACACGATCTGGTCGAAGCCGGGATAGATGTAATCGGCGAACTGGATTTCGGCGACTGGCCGCAGTCCGTTGACGCCCATGCCGATCGCCGCGCCGATGATGCCGCCTTCCGCAATCGGCGCGTCGATGACGCGATGCTCACCGTATTTTCTTTGCAGGCCGTCCGTGCAGCGAAACACGCCGCCGAAATAGCCCACGTCTTCGCCGAGAACGACGACCGTGGGGTCGCGTTCCATCATCACGTCGTGAGCGGAGCGGATGGCCTCGATCATGTTCATCTGTGCCATGACTTACTCCTCTCCCAGGACTTCGAGAAGGCGACGCCGCTGCGACTGCAGGTGATGCGGCATCTCGGCATAGACGTCTTCGAACATGGTGGCGGGATCGAGGAACGGCGGCTCGGTCATCGTGCCGTAGGTCTGGGCCTCCTTCCACGCGGCCGTAACCTCGTCGACGCATTCCTTCCACAACCTGTCGTGCTTTTCCTCGCTCCAGCTGCCGACCTCGATCAGGTGCTGCTTGAGGCGCTCGACCGGATCGCCGAGCGGAAACGCGTCCCACTCGTCCTTCGGCCGGTATTTCGACGGGTCGTCGCTCGTGGAATGCGCGCCGCCGCGGTAGGTGACGTGCTCGATCAGCGTCGGGCCATGACCGCGCCGCGCATGGTCGGCGGCCCAGAGCGTGGTTGCGTAGATGGCGAGAAAATCGTTGCCATCCACGCGGATGCCTGGGATACCGAGGCCGATACCGCGCGCGGCGAAAGGACGGCGCTGGCCGCCGGCGGTGCCCTGGAAGGTCGATATGGCCCACTGGTTGTTGACGACGTTGAGAATGACAGGTGCCTGGTAGACCGCCGCGAACGTGAGTGCGTGATGGAAGTCGGCCTCGGCGGTGCTGCCGTCGCCGAGCCACGAGGCCGCGATATGGTCCTCGCCCTTGAGCGCCGACGCCATGGCCCAGCCGACCGCATGCGGGTACTGCGTCGCCAGGTTGCCGGAAATCGAGAATACGTTGCCCGCCTTGCTGTGATACATGATCGGTAGCTGACGGCCCTTGCACATGTCCCGCGTATTGGACAGGCACTGGCACATCATGTCGACGAGCTTCATACCCCGGTACATGTAGAGACCCTGGTTGCGATAGGACGGGAAACACATGTCGCCTGCTCGCAGCGCCATGCCCTGGGCAATGGAGATGGCTTCTTCACCGCGGGCCTGCATATAGAACGAGATGCGGCCCTGTCGCTGGATCTGCCACATGCGGTCGTCGAATGCGCGGTTGAGCAGCATCCAGCGCAAAGCAACCTGCAGCTTTTCAGGGTCGAGATTCGGGTTCCACGGACCTTTTGCCTCGTGATCGTCGTCGAGCACGCGTACGAGTCCCGAACTGAGGAATTCGAGATCGCGTGTGCGCGACCCGATCGGTGGCTTGTCGACCGCGCCTGCCGGCGACAGGTCGAGGTAGCTGAAATCGGGCTCGTCGCCCGGCCGCGCGAAGGGGCGCGGTATCTGGAGTCTGGATTTTTCTATCATGCGGAGCGCTCCGTTCTTATGAGGCTTCTGCAACTAGCTTGCGGGCCAGCTCGTCGGCCAGCTCGTTGGTCGGCCGGCCCGTTTCCGAGGCCTGCCGGAACAGGTCGGCGAGACGATCCTTGATACGCCCGACGTCCTTGCGGACGTCATCCTCCGAAGCGTCGCCGTAGTACTCGTGGGCAACGCTGATGATGCCGCCGGCGTTGATCACGTAGTCGGGCGCGTACAGGATCTCCCGTTGTGCCAGGCGCAGCCCGTCGGCAGGCGTGGACAGCTGATTGTTCGCGGCGCCGGCGACGACTTTCGCCTTGATCCTCGGGATTGTCGATGACGTCAGGATATTGCCCAGCGCGCAGGGCGCCAGTACATCGACGTCGGCAAAGATGACTTCGCTGGGCGGTACGACGGTCGCCGGAACCGCGTCGAGGGTCATCTTCAGATGTTCGCTGTTGACGTCCGCGATGAACAGCTTCGCGCCGGCCTCGTGCAGCATCCTGCACAGGTGAATGCCGACGTGCCCGACCCCCTGGACAGCAACGCTGATGCCCTCGAGGGATGCCGTGCCGAGCCGCGACTCGATGGCCGCTACGATGCCCTGGAAGCAGCCGAGCGCCGTCCATGGCGACGGGTCGCCGCCGGCATCCTTGCCGCTTTGCGGCAGCCCGGAAACAAAGCGCGTTTCCTCGCCCACGTAGCGCATGTCGTTGACAGAGCAGCCGACATCTTCGGCCGTGACGTAGCGGCCTGACAGTGAGTTCACGCAGCGGCCGAAGGCGCGGAACAGCTCCGGCGATTTCGGCGCGTCGTCGCTCGCCAGGATCACGGCCTTGCCGCCGCCGAACTTCAGGCCGGCCACGGCATTCTTGTAGGTCATGCCGCGCGACAGGCGCAGGACGTCGGTCAGCGCTTCGGCGTCGTTGTTGTAGACCCAGCGGCGGGTGCCGCCGGCGCCGGGACCGAGGGCGGTCGAGTGTATGGCGACGATGGCCTTGAGGCCTGTTTCCTCGTCGCGGAAGTAATGCACGGACTCGTGGTTATCGAATTCCACGTGGTCGAATACGCTCATTCTCGTCCCCTTCGGAGCGGCGCATAATTTTGACTAATATATCCCGATAAATCGGGGTAATACATGCAAAAACTTTTACGTAAGTTCAAATAAGCGCATAATCAATGCATTGTAAACAAAGTAAGAGCATAAACTATGCAAACCGTGTCCCTGGATCACATCGATCGCAAGATCCTCGGCCTGCTGCAGACCGAGTCCGGTATCAATGCGTCCGCGATCGGCGAACGCATCGGCCTGTCCCAGTCGGCTTGCTGGCGTCGCATCCAGCGCCTGCGCGAGGAGGGCGTCATCAAGGACCAGCCCGTCGTGCTCGATCGCGAGAAAGTGGGCTTGACGACCATGGTCTTCGCGCACGTCAAGCTTACCTCGCACGGTCGCAGTAACCTGTCCGCATTTGCCGAAGCCGTGAACAGTTTTCCCGAAGTCATGGACTGTTACGTCGTGCTGGGGAGCGTCGATTTCCTGCTGCGCATCGTGGCCGAGGACATCAAGGCCTACGAGCAGTTCTTCTTCGAGAAGCTGTCGCAGTTGCCGGGCATCCAGGAAGTGACATCGAGCATCGCGCTGTCCGAAACCAAGCACACGACGGCGCTGCCGATCTGAGGGGTGGCCCTTCCCACGAGCGCAGGCAGCGCCAATCTGATGACGCCAGTGAACTGCCCGGAGCGTGGCGTAGAACACGCCTGAATCCATAGCCGGAGGCGTGTGAGGGCGTGTTCTACGCCACGCCCTGCGGCCGCGTGCGAATCGCGTCTGTGGAACCCACAGCTAGTCGGCGAACGTGCGCACGACGAGGTCGGACGACGACGAGGCCGACGCGCGTTTCATGCCCTCGGAGTTGTAGCGCATGGCGATCTGGCCGTCGCGGGTCACGGCTACCAGGCCGCCGTCGCCGCCGAGGCGCGCGACCTCGTCGAGCATCTCCTGTACGGCATCGTCGAGCGCGATACCCGATTTGTAGCGGAAGGCGATCGACGACGCGCCGCCCGACCGAATGATGTGTTCGCCAACACCGGTGCAGGAAATCGCGATCGCGTCATCGGCCCACGTGCCGGGGCCGATGAGCGGCGTATCGCCAATCCGGCCCTCGAGCTTGCCGAACGTCCCGCCCGTCGACGTCGCCGCGGCCAGGCGTCCCTCGCGGTCGAGCGCCACGGCGCCGACGGTGCCGTGTGCGATGTCCGTGACGTCGCGCCGGGTCACCCCGATGGGCAGGCGGTAATAGCTCGACGGGTCCTCGACCTCGGCGAAGCCCTGCGAGCGGGCGAACGCGGCGGCGCCCGTGCCGGCCAGCATCACGTGTGGCGTTTTCTCCATGACTGCGCGAGCGACCCCGACCGGGCTCACGAAGTCGCGCAGCGCGGCCACGGCGCCTGCCGCGCGCGTCGCGCCGTCCATGATGGATGCGTCGAGTTCGACGTAACCGGCGCTGTTGGGCGCAGAGCCGCGGCCTGCAACGTAGAGCCCGCAGGTTTCCAGTTCGTGAACCGCAAACTCGACCACGTTGAGCGCTTTGCCGCCCTTGTCGAGCTTGCGCCTGCAGGCGGCTGCAAGCTCCGCCAGGTGTTTCTCGGTCGGTGCGTAATCGCGGCCCGCGACGGCGCCGGCGCCACCGTGCAATGCGAATGCCCAGGTGTGCCCGGTCATGGCATAGGTCCGTTCGAGGTCAGGGGCATCATCGTCTTCGAGAATGCCTATTTCGCCTCGGCCAGCGCGTAGACGAAATCGACGTAGGCTTTTTCGATGTCGGCAAGGCTGGCCGCTGCCGTACCGGGCCCGGGTTCGATCAACATGATTTCGTTCGGGGCGTGTGCGCCCGTGCCGAAGCCCATGCCCGTGGGCACGAGCGGCAGGCCGAGTCTTTCCGTGAACTGGTAGAACGGTGCGCTGCCGGCGATACGCGGCTGCACGTTGATCGCACTCGCGTACTTGGCGAACACCGAGATCGCCGCCTGCACGGCGGGCGCCTCGACGGAGGTCTGCGACGCCGGGTAGCCGCTCAGCTTGCGTATCTCGATGTCCGCGTAACCCTGCGCATCGAGGAACGCGCGAATCCTGTTGAGCGCTTCATCGGGGTCGAGCCCCGGCGGCAGGCGTGAGTCCACCTTGGCGCTCGCCTGGTGCGGCAGTATGGTCTTGACGCCTTCGCCCGTGTAGCCGCCCCAGATGCCGTCGATGTTGAGCGTCGGCTGGTAGAGCAACTCGATGGCGGCATCCGCGCCGGTCCTGTAATCGATCCAGTGGTCGACGCCGAGCATGTCGAGCAGCTGCTGCTCGTTGCGATTCTCGAGTCCCGCGTTGATTAGCATCGACTCTTCGTCGTTCGGCGGTACGATGCCGTCGTAATAGCCCGGCACGAGAATCGTATTGCCGTCCTCGGACGTCAGCGACGAAAGGGCCTTGATGAGTCGCCACACGGGCGAGTCGACGATGGCCTTGTAGGAACCGTGGATCTCGGCCTGCGAGGGCCCGCCCCATTCGCCGCCCGTGGCGATCATCTCGAAATAGACGATGCCCTTGACGCCGAGGATCATGTTGATCCGCCCGTCCGGGGTCTGCGAATTGAACGGGAAGAGCACGCCGTCGGCCGACCTGAGCCGCGCCTCGTAGGCGTCGATGATCTGCGGGTAGTTCGGCGAGCCGAGCTCTTCCTCGCCTTCGGCAGCGACCATGACGTTGACCGGGAGCGTGCCCTCGACGGCGATGATCGACTCGAGCGCGTTGAGGAAGGCGCGCTGCGGTCCTTTCTGGTTGGTCGCGCCGCGGGCCATGAGAACCCTGCCGAGCGGGTGGTCGATGACTTCGGCGTCGAACGGCGGGCTGTCCCAGTCATCGGGGTCGACGGGCTGCACGTCGTACATCAGGTAAACGACGAGCGTGCGCTCGGCGCCGGCGTCGTAGTAGCCCCAGACACCCGGGTGACCGTCGGTCGGGACAAGCTCGGCCTCCGCGAAGCCGAGGTCCTCGAGGTCCTGGCGCAGCATCTCGGCCATGTCGAGGACGCCAACGTTCTGCGCGGAAATGGACGGCTGGCGCAGCCAGCGTTGCAGCGCCGCGAGGTGCGCGTCGGCGTTCGCGTCGATGTAGTCGTAGACAGCCGCGTGATCGCCGGCATAAGCAGCGATCGCCCCGATGTCATAGGCCGCGTCGGTCGTCAGTGTGAAGACCGGTCGCGTGACCGCGTTATTTTTCTGCGGCGGATAGGGCGGCTGGCAGGCCGCGATCAAAAGCGTTAACGCAAGAAGAACCAGTCGTCCCATCAGATTTCGACTCCGGCTGCGCGCAGGCGATCGGCCAGGGGCTGTAGCTGTTCCTCGAAGCGTTTCCACTTGTCGACGGATCGCGTATGCGCTTTCTCACGAATCTGCACCGAGCTGGCCGTGGCGCTCGCCGCCTTGTTCTTTTCGAAGTGGAGGCAGGCGTCTTCGAAGTCGAGGTCGAGGCGCTCGAGCAGTTTGCGAACCTGCGGCTCGGTGTCGCTGACGAGATCTTCGTAGTGAACCTCGACGAGGCGATCGCCGAGCAGTTTGCGCCAGTGGTCCATGAGCCTGTTGTAAGCGATGTAGAACGCGGCCAGGTTGTCGAGCGTGTAGGAGAATTTGAACGCCCACGTGAAGACCTGCTTGTACATGGCGAAACAGGCGTCGAGCGGGTGCCTGTTGAGATGCACGATCTTTGCGTCCGGCCAGGCCTTGGCGATGAAACCGAGAAACAGGAAGTTGTAGGGAAGCTTGTCGATGAATACCGGCTCTTCGCCCAGCGCGTAATCGACAAGGTCGAGATACTCGTTGCCGAACACGCGGATGTCTTTCTGCGCGGCCGCCCGCACGATGTCGCTGTTCATGCGCTCCCGGGTTTCGACTTCGCTGATCTTGCGCAACGCGAATTCGACGAGCTCCGTCTCGCCCACGGTCTGCACGCTCGAGTGGCTGGAAATGATGCGCTCCGTTAGCGTCGTTCCGGTTCGCGGCAGCCCCACGACGAAGCAGGGCGTCTTGCGGCCTGTCGGCTCGGTCACTCGTCCATCGGATAGCCAGTCTTCGTTGCAGGTCTCGATAATCGTATCGATGAGGCCGACGTCGTCGCTGACGGAGTAGTTGGCGACGCTCGCGACGGCGTCACCGGCTCTCCTGTACCACGTGAACGCTTCGTCCCAGTTGCCGAGATCTTCGTATTCCTTCGCGATCGCGTAATAGAGGTAGATGTTGAAGTCGGGCGGCTGGCCATTGTTCTCGACGATGTCGCGCATCTGGCCGATGTGCTCCTCGTCCTTCGCGATGCGCAGCCGCGCGAGCTGGTAATGATTGCGCTGGTGATCGGGCCGCTTCGCGAGCAGCTTGCGGTACATTTCCTCGGCCTTGTCGATGTCGCCGACGAACACGGCGCAGGCCGCGAGGTTGGCGCGAAACAGCTCGATATCGGGCTGCAGTTCGTTGGCGCGCAGATACAGCGGCCAGGCCGCGTGGTGCAGGCCGATGTTCGACAGCGTGGTCGCGGCCATGTCGAGGTAGCGCGGACTGTTGTCGAGGCGGTCGCGGTATTTTTCGATCAGCGCCACCGCCTCCTTGCTGCGGCGCGAGAGGATCAGCTGGTCGGCAAGCTCGATGGCGGCGTCGTGCCGGTTGTCGTCGATACGCAGCGCGGTCTCGAAAGCGGCTATCGCCCTGACCGGCCGCTGCGCCGCCTTCTCGGCAAGGCCCATGAGGAAGTAGCCCTCGGCGTTCTGGTCATCCTGCTTGAGGATTTCGATCGCGCCGGCGTGCACGACGGCCCACTCCTTCTTTTGTGCCGCGCCGCGCGCGATTCGACTGATTTTTTCAACGGGCGTGTTCATGAGCGAGGTGCCGGATGCGGAATCGAGCTGCGTATGATACCGGTTTATCAGGCACGTATCCCGCAAACGGACTGCTATAATCCGCCCTCGATTTTCGAGGAATTCTCTCCGTAATGTCCGAGTCATCCAGCGTCGTTTCCGACTGGAATACGTTCTGGCGAGGCAGCGCCGGCGGTGCGTCGTTCAGCAGCGACGGCGTCGACCACCCGCTCGTCCGCCAGTTCTGGGCGGATACGTTCACAGCGTTCCGCGACAGCGGCACGCTGCGGCTGCTCGATGTCGCCAGCGGCGTTGGCGCGGTCGTCGAGGTGGCGCGCGAGGTGCTGGGTAACGGTTTCGAGGCCACCTGCCTCGACACCTCCGAGGCGGCGATCGAGAACCTCGCCACGACGATGCCGTTCGTCAGCGGCGTGATCGGGAGCGCGTCCGACATGCCGTTTCCGGACGCTGCGTTCGATCTTGCGACGAGCCAGTTCGGCGTCGAATACGCCGGCCTCGGCGCCGTCGGGGAAATGGCCCGCGTCACGGCACCCGGCGGCTCGCTCATCCTGCTGATGCACCTCGAGGGCGGGCTCATCCAGAACGAGTGCGCGACGAACCTCGCCGCGATCGACGCGCTCGACAAGACAGGATTCGTCGCTGCCGCGAAGCGGCTCTTTGCCGAGGCGCGCCGCTGCATTCGTGGCGAAACAGGCGGGTCGCGCGACGGCTTCGACGCCGCCGTGCAGGCCATGGTCCCGGTCTCGCGACAGGTCGAGTCGCTCTTACAGGAATATGGCGAGGATGCGGCAGGGGGTACGCTGGCGACCCTGCATCGCGAAACCGACAGGATCTACGGCCGCATCATGCATCACGATCTCGACGAAGTACTCGAGTGGCTGGATCGCATTGAGGCCGAGCTGTCCGGTTACCGCGGCCGCATGCAGTCGATGTGTGACGCGGCCAATACCCCGGCGGACCTGCAGGCGCTGACCGGGCAGCTCGAGGCGAGCGGTTTCGTCATCGAGGCCTCCGAACCGCTCGCAGACGCATCCGGCCGGGACCTCGCCTGGAAACTCCTGGCGCGAAAAAAGGCGGACGGCTGATGCTGGCATCCGATCCGAAAGCGAACGACGCGGCGTTACTCTCCGATCCGCACTACTACCTGTTCGATACGCTTCCCGAAAGAGGGGAGACGCGCTTCCTCGTCACGAACGAACGTGAACTCGCGGCGACGACGTTCGCCGACATCCGTTTCGAGAAGAGCGCGACGGGCGACGTCCGGGTGAACAGCCAGGAGCTCGTCCGGCTGGTTCACGAATCCCCGGTGGAGCGCCCGCCTACCGGCTTCGTGTTTCACCATGCCTTCGTTTGTTCGACACTGCTGGCGCGCAGCCTCAACGAGATCTCCGCATTCTTCTCCTTGAAGGAACCGTGGATACTGCGGCGCCTGGCGGATATCAAGCGGCAGCATGCCGGCACGATTCCGGCCGAGCACTGGAAACTCATCGTGTCGGCCTATGTCGATTTGCTGGCCAAGCACTACAAGAGCGGGGACAGGCTCGTCATCAAGGCGACGAACGTCGCCAACAACCTGTTGTGGGACGTCTTTTATTACTGGCCCGAGCGGCCGGTGCTGTACATGCACTCCGACGTGCGCGCTTTTCTCGTGACGAACCTCAAGAAGAACCGCGAGACGCAGCAGAAGATGCCGCTGCTCCTCGGCGATTTCGTGAAGGACAGCGACATTCGCTCGAAATGGGGCGCGATCGAGATTCCGCGCAATCGCAGCCTGCTGCAAACCTGCGCGCTGATCTGGGTCGCAAATATCCATACCCTCAAATGTGCCGCAGAGAAGCACGCCCCGGCGCGCCTCAAGAGCCTCGACATGGACACTTTTCTCAAGCAGCCGAAGGCGACCATGCGTGCGGTCAGCCGGCATTTTGGCCACGAACCGAGCGAGCATGACATGCTGCGCATGACGGCGAAGGACATCATGGGCCGCAATGCCAAGGACCAGAATGTGCGCTTCGACAGCGCGACCAAGGCCGGCGAGGACCAGCGCGTGCTGGACGCCAGGCGCGAGGAGATCGACGCCGTCGTCGCGTGGATCGATCCGCTTGTCAGCGAGCTGGGGCTCTACGACTTCTTGCGGGACGGCGCGCTGTCGCTGCAGAATTAGCCGAAACCTTATCGAGAGGCCGCCATGCCGGACCAGGACAATTCCGCCGTTTCCGAGGACAACCTCGCCTGGGCCAAGGCTCGTCTGGCCGAAGCGATCGACGAACTGACCGAGAAAGGCATCGTCACGACGCCTTTTGTCGAGGCGCGGCTGGCATGGATGCTGCCGCAGCAGTTTTTCATCGCCGAGTTGCGTGAGAACAGCACGGCGCCACCGGCCCTGTGGCTGATTGGCGGCGACGTACCCGCTGACCACGTCGACGTGGCGCTCGCGGACACGCCGCGGGATGCCGCGCGCCATTTCGGCATGAAGTGGCAGCTCGAAGCCGCCCGCGAGGGCGGGAATGCCACGCTGGAGGCCAGGGCGGAGCTGCTGCTCGGTCTCACGCAGGTCGACGACGCCTGGACCTGAGCGTCCCGCCGCTGCGCCAAAAGGCAATTCACCAATAAAAAAAGGGCTGCCCGAGGGCAGCCCTTCTTTCGTACGAGGTTCGTACTACAGAGTTTCTTATTCGAAGCTCTGCTGGATGCGCAGGTAGTAACCGCGACCGAAGAGGCGGTACGTCGACGGATCCGTGCTTGCGTTGAAGCCCAGGTCGATGTACGGAGGTGCCTCGTCAGCAACGTTGGTGATACCTGCCGAGATGCGCGTGCCCGTGTCGCGGATGTCATAACCGAAGATCAGGTCATGATACAGCTGGGCATCGACCTTCTGGTCGTAGCTCGGGATAAAGCTCACGCCGGTGGACGTCAGATCGGAGATGTACTCGCCGAGGTAGCGGACCGACATGTCGTTCCGGAACCAGCCAAACGAGTAGTTGATCTTGTCCTGTGCAAACGCAGCACCCGTGAAGCGACCGACGGCATCGAACGGGTCATCACCCGGGAATGCCTGGCGGTCGAGCGTCAGGTAGTGCGCCCACAGTACGGCCGTCTCGAACTCACCGACGCCGGTCTCGAAGCTCCAGCGGATCTCGGTGTCGACACCCTCGGCTTCTGCCAGCGCCGCGTTGAGCGGTGCGTCGAGAATCTGGGCGATCGAGTAGTCCGCGCGGCGTGTGACCAGTGCGCAGGAGTTCTGATTCAGATCCTGGTAGCAGTCATTGAGAATGTACTGCACGCCCAGGTTCGTGATCAGGTCTTCCAGCTCGGTGGCCCAGTAGTCGATCGTGACCGAAATGTCGTGATCGCCAAACGTCGGCGTCCAGACGATGCCTGCCGTCAGCGTGTCACCCTGCTCCGGCTGGAGGTTCGGGTTACCGCCTACGCGGGCAAGTACCTGCGTGTCGAGCTGCACTGCCGTGGCGGTACATCCCGGGGCGAGTACGCCGTTGGAGTTGTTGGTCGGATCACAGGGGTCGTTGTAGGTCGGGAACGAATCCACCTGGCCGGCAAACAGCTCGCCGATGCCCGGTGCACGGTACACTTCGCCGGCCGTGGCACGAACTTTCAGGTCTTCGAAGACCTGGAACTCGATGCCAGCCTGCCACGTCGAGTTGTCGCCGAACGTCGAGAAGTCGTCGTAGCGAGCACCCAGGGTCAGGTCCAGAGCCTGTGAACCGTTGTCGAAGAACGGCGCGAAGAACTCGACGTACAGCGAGTCGACCGAGTACTGACCGCGCGTGCCGGCACCCGTGTTACCCGTAACTTCGTCCTTCTGCTTCGTAGCGTCCGGGTTGAACTTGAACTCTTCTTTCCGGTACTCGTAACCGGCCGCCCATCCCATCTCGCCACCCGGCAGTTCGAACGCCGAGCCCGTGAAGGCCAGGCCGCCCTGGTCGAGTATGGATTCGAACGTGTCGTTCAGGTCCACAGCGACATAGTCGATCATGTCCTGCGTCACCGAGAACGGACCGCCGAAGAAGTTGAACGGTACGCAACCCGGAATGATCGATGCGGGATCGTTGATGTCCGCATAGCACTCAGGCGTGCCGTCGCCATCGAGGTCAGCCGACGGGCCCATTGCGTTACGCAGGTTGGGGCCGAAGAACTGGCCGAAGTCGACGTCCTGGCGATTCCGGAAGCCCTTGTTGTAGTAAACCTCCCAGTCGACCTCGTTGAACGAGCCCATCAGAGTGGCGTTCGCCTGGATCTGGTTGATTTCCTGCTCGAAGCGGCGCGTCGTTTCTACCATACGACGGCGTGCGTCACGAATGGGCACACCGAGCGTGTTGTAGAAGTTGTCCGGCGAAATGCCGTTGTACGACGTGACGACTTCGCGGCCAAGGTTCTGGTCCGCCGTGTAAACGTAAACGTCGTCGCCAGCCGAGTTCGTTACGAGCACTTCGCGGAGCGGCAGACCCGTGATCGGATCGGTCGGCGTGTACGTACCCGCGTAGGACGGGTCCGTCGGCGAGTTGTACGGCTGCGGCGCCAGTTCCTGTGCCGAGGAGCGACGGTTCGCACGAATTTCGCCCGACAGCGTCATTTCGTTGCCGAGATCCATGCTCGCCTGGGCAAACAGGTTGACGCGCTCGTACGGCGTCTGGATGTAGTTGACGGGCGCGTAGTTGTAGGTACGACCGTCGTACGCTACGAGGCCGCTGCCGTCTTCGTTCATCCACGTCGTCGGGTTGTTGAACGTCGGTACGCCGAAAGTCGGGTCGAAGTCCGCGTTCGGATCCGATGCCGGTCCGTTGAGCTCACCGTTGAACCAGTCGAACAGGCGCGGCGTGCCGTCGCTGTAGAAGCGCTGGCCAATTGTCGCCTCGTTCAGGCGGCTCTCAGGAATACGCGACGAACCGACGGGGTAGCAACCACCCTGCGGCGTGCCGTCGTACGGTGCCGTTACCTGGTTTTCGCAACCACCGGGGTAGATGAACCACGAATCCTGGAAGAAGTCCCACTGCGTGTCCGACTGGTAGGCTTCTTCCTGGTCCACGTATTCGACGCCGAACAGGAAGTTACCGCCGTCGAAGTCGCGGCCGGCGATCAGGGCAACCGTGTTCTGGGCGCCCTTCGAGTCGAACCAGTCCGCCGTCTGCACGTCGACCTGGATACCGTCGAAGTTCTGCTTCGTGATGATGTTGACTACGCCGGCAACAGCGTCAGCGCCGTATACAGCGGAGGCGCCATCCTTGAGGATCTCGACACGGTCAATCATGGCCGCCGGGATCGTCTGGTAGTCGCCACCGTCTACGGTGCGCTTGCCGTTAACCAGCGTCAGCGTGCGGACCGGACCGAGACCGCGAAGGTCAATCTGTACCGAACCGTTACCGCCGTTGTTGGTCGTCGTGCCGATCGGAGAACCGGACATCGACGGGAGGCGTTGAAGAAGATCACCAACGTCCGTGATACCCGTCACCAGGATGTCGTCCTGGTCGATGACGGTCACGGGGCTGGCGCTGTCGAGGTCGGCGCGCTTGATGCGAGAACCCGTCGTAATGATTTCCTCGATGGGTTCTGCACTGTCGGCGCCGGCATCCTGTGCCATAGCACTCGGCGCAATCGAAACAGCAAACGCACCTGCACCCATTCCGAGTGCAAGTCGTACTGCAGATTGCAGGTTACTTGTAGATAACATAGAGACTCCCTTATGCGTCGTTTCTATCGTTGCATTTTGATCACAACGTGCCGGGAATCATACTAGTTTTGTCGCTGGTGGCAAGACGCAACACCATATTACAAAAGGGTTTCAGGGCTTCCGGGCCAAGAATTGGCGCATTGTTGTATTTTGGCAACACGGACCCCGATGTTGTTTATCCGCCACGCCGGCGCGCGCACGGGGCGCAAATGCCGCCAACGCGGCGCGGGGCAAGCGTTCCGGGGAGACCGGGACAGAAGGGACGGCAGGGGCGGCGCCGGCCTCGCGTTTGAGTAGCGGGCCGGGGCACTCGCTCACGCACATAACGGGCGATTTATATCGATCTGGAATATTTGTCGCAAATGCAACGATTTGCGCGAATTCCGCGGTATTTCTCAGCCTTCCTCGTCCGGGGCCGCGCTGCCGAGGCTGGAAACCAACGTCTTCGTCGGCATGCCGTCACGCAGGTTTTCGGCGCCACGGATCGCGACGCGGTCGCCTTCCTGAAGTGCGCCGGACACGGCAATCAGGTCACCCGAGGAGTCGCCGAGTTCGACGGCGACCTGCTCCGCGTTGTTGTCGTCGTTGATACGAAACACGAAATGACCGTTGTGCCGCAGCACGAGAGCGTCGCGCGGCACGGCCAGCACGGTTTCGCGCGCGCGGATCGGGACGCCGACGCTGACGAGCAGCCCGACAGTCCAGTCGCCCGTTGCGGTTGGCGGCAGGTCGATGTGCGCTTCGAACGTCTGTGAGCGCACGTCGCCCGTCGGCACGAGCGCGCGTATCTTGCCCGCGTATGTCGTGGTGCCGGCGAATACGTTGATCGTGTCGCCGACCACGGTGCGCTGCAGGTGCTTGAGCGGCACGAATGCGCGCACTTCCATGTTGGTGACATCGGTCAGCTGCGCCAGCACTTCGCCGCGCGCGACGTCTTCGCCGCCGCGATAGGAACGGCTGATCACGATGCCGGTAAACGGTGCGCGTACGTCCGCGCGTCGAATCTGGTCGTCGATCTGGCGAATACGGACTTTCGTGATGCGGGCGTCGGCGACGGCGAGATCGCGGTTGGCTTCGGTCTGCTCCAGCTCGAATTCGGAGACGAGACTGGATCCCTGCAGCTCGCGCTGCCGGCGCAGCTGGCTCTCGAGTTGCCGTATGTTGATTTCCGCGCGCTCGAGCAACGCTTCCTGTTCCTCGCGCTGCAGCGTCAGTGTTCGCCGGTCGATGCGCGCGACCGGCTCGCCCTTGCGAACGATCGTGCCGGGCTCCGCGACACTGAGCAGCTGGCCGGACACGCCGGCAGTCACCTGCACGTCGTTGCGGCTGTAGATCGTACCGGGCACGGCGATCGTCGGCGCGATCTCGGTGCGCTGGACGTTTGCGACCTGCACGACCTTGGCCGGCATGGGCTGTTGTGCCAGCGCGGCGCCCGCAACCAGGCACAGCAGTATTGTTGTTGTGTTACGCATCGGCGGTGACTCCTTCGCTCGTCGCTGTGCGACGACGCAGCGGATTCGCGAGCGGCGGCAGTCGCAGCACGCTCGGCATCAGGATCAGGGTGAACAGGGCGGACACGAACATGCCACCGATGATAACCGTTGCCAGCCCGCGGTAGATCTGCGAGCCGACGCCCGGCACGAGCATCAGCGGCAGCATGCCGAAGATACTGGTCAGCGTACTCATGTAGATAGGACGCGCCCGGACGCGCACGGCCTGCGCAACGGCAGCACCGCGTTCGAGTCCGTTCTTCTGCCCCGCGCGCGCCTGCATGACGAGAAGAATCGCGTTGTTGACGACGAGCCCGAGCAGGATCAGGAACCCGATCGTCGTCAGGAGGTCCATGGCCTGGGTTGTAAACAGGTTCAGAACGCGCAAAGCGATCACGCCGCCGGCGATCGCGAGCGGCATCGAGAGCATCACGAGCAGGCCGTCCCACAGCGACCGGAACATCGCCGCGAGAATCAGGAACAGCACGACGGCGGCGACCAGCAGGTTGATCGTCATCGTGCGGAACGCGCCCTCGAGACGATCGGCCGTGCCGCGGTAGGCGAGGCTCATGTCGGCGGGCATCGCGTCGCGCAACTGCGGCCCGACGACGTCGCGGAGCGTGTCCAGCGCCTCCTGCACCGTCATCTCGGGCGGCGGCGTGACGGCGAGTGTCAGCGTGCGCTGGCCGTTGACGCGCAGCAGCTGCGTGGGTCCGACGGTGCGCTGGATATCGGTCAGTTCGCCGATCGTCTGGATGCCGGCCAGCGGCGTCGCGATCGGGATGGCCGCAAGTTCCTCGGGCGAGCGCCAGCTCGGTCCCTTGAGGATCATGTCCATGCGGTCGTTGCCGTCGAAGTACTCGCCGACGAAGCTGCCGCTCGTCAGTGCGCGCACGATGTTGGCGACGGCGGCGCGGTCGAGGCCGGCAGCCGTGATGCGCCGGTCGTTCGGCACCAGCTGCAGCTCCGGTTCCGCGATCTGCAGGTTCGGGACGGGGCGGACCTGTGCGCCGGGGATTGCTTCGTTGATCAGTGGCATGGCCTCCATGGCGACATCCGACAGCGCATTGATGTTCGGTCCCTGCAGGTCGACGTTGATGCTGCGGCCACCGTCGAACCCGAAGTTCAGCAACGACGAGCGCTGCACAAATGCCTGCGTGTCGGGCAGGTCGACGAGCACTTCGTCGCGGACGATGCCGATCATCTCCTCGATGCGCTCGGGATCCTGCGGATAGATGAACAGTGCATTGAAGGTGCCGAAAGACGACAGGTTGTAGCCACGAATGAACGGCTGCCTGTTGTGTTCCATGTACGGTCGCAGCCGCTCGACGATGGTGCCCGCGATCTCCTTCTCGACCATCTCGACCGTGCCGCCGGGCGGCATCGCGAAAAACGCGTTGAGCGAATCGGACGGCGCCTGCGGCAGCAGGTTGGCTTTCGGTACCAGCGTGAAGATAACGAGCAGCGACGTGCCGAGTATGCCGATGATCCAGGCGCGGCATCGCAATGGCGTGCGCGTCAGGCGCATCACGAAAGACGTCACGCTGTCCCACCAGTGGTCGAGCGCGTCGTCCTTCTCCTGTCGCAGGAAAAACTTGGCGGCGACGGGCAAAACGGTAATGGCAATGAAGAACGAGGCGGATACGGCGACGGCAATTGTCAAGGCGAGATCCTGGAACAGCTGGCCCTCCATGCCCTCCATGAACAACACGGGCAGGAAGATCGCGACGCTGGTGACCGTGGAGGCGAACAGGGCGCCCGTGATCTGCTTCGTACCGCTCGTCACCGCGTCCTGCTGGCTCATGCCGCCGCGCCGGCAGCGCACGATGTTCTCGAGCGTCACGATCGCCGCGTCCATGACGAGGCCGACCGAGAAGGCGAGGCCGGCCAGCGATATGACGTTGAGTGACTTGTCGAACATGCGCAGCGCTACGAAGGCGACGAGCACGGACAGCGGCACCGTCGCCGTGACGAGGAACGTCGCGCGGCGGCTGCGCATCAGGAAGTACAGCACGCCGACGGCGAGCAGCAGGCCGAGTCCCAGGTTGTTCTTCACGAGCGCTATGGCGCGGCGGATGTGGACCGAGGCATCGAAACTCAGGTCCATCTCGAGACCGGCTGCGTGCAGCACGTTCTCGTTGATGTCGACGATGGCCTTGTTGACCTCGTCGAGGATGGCAACCGTGTTCGCGTCGTAGTCGCGGTCAATGGTGATGTAGTAAGCCGGGTAGCCGTTGCGCAGCGTAAAGCCGTCCTGCTTGCGCGGCACGATCTCGACGTCGGCGACCTCGCTCAGGTAGATCGGCCGTTCGTTACTCCAGCCGACGATCAGTTCATTGAGCTGTCCGGGTTCGAACTGGCCGACGAAGCGCACCGTGTACTGGCGGCGTCCGACGTCGGCGAAACCGCCCGACGAGTCTGTTGCACGCGACACCGTCGCAATGATGTCGTTGACCTGCACGCCGAGAGCGGCCGCGCGGTAGGAATCGAAGGTGATGTGCAGCTCACGGGGCTGTTCGCCGCGCAGGTTGACCTGCGCCACGCCGGGGATTCGCGCCAGCCGCGGCCGGACCTGGTCCTCGATGAGTTTCTGGTAGCTGGCGAGTTCGCGGTTGGGATTGCCGGGGAGCACGCGGATCAGCAGCGACGCCGCTCCGGGCGTCTGCCCGCCGCCGCCGACGTTGACCTGCGGCTCGAGCGCATCGCCGGGACGCGGCGGCGCCTGCGTCAGGTTGTTGATGACGTCGAGTTTGGCCGTCTGGATGTCGGTGCCCACGGCGAAGCTCAGGTTGACGAAGCCGGAGCCGCGGCCGATGAACGAGTTGATGTTGGTGACGCCCGGCGTGTTGCGCAGGACGTTTTCCTGCGGCTCGACGATATTGGCTTCCATTTCCTCGGGCGCCGCCGCGCGCCAGAAATTGGCGACGGAGATCTGCGGTTCCTCGATCGTCGGCAGGAGCTGGATGGGCAGCGCGGCGATGGACGTGAGGCCAAAAAGCGCAACGAGGGCGACGGCGGCAGCGACCGACGGCCACTGTCGCGTGCTGAGGTCCGTGAGATTCATGACTGTTAGATGCAAACAGTCGCATTTTCGTTGCGCGCAATACGGGCACAACGCGATCGCGTTATGCCCGTTTGGAATAATGAGCTATTTGCGGCGGCGCGGGATCGGCTCGTCGAGGATCAACGCGCGCACGTACTTGACCGGCGGCGAGCCGAAGGACAACGCCTTGTCGTGGTAACGGCGGTACGTGAACGCGTCGCCCCACGCCTTTTCGACGGCCCGGCGCATTTCGACGTGCTCCTGGTAGCCGACGAAGTAGGTCGACAGCTGCGCGGACGTGAGCTGCGCGCGCACCCACTTGCCGGCAGCCTCGCGCTCCTCCTGGAAGCCGCCTTCGACCATGAGCTTCATGGCCGCTTCGCGCGTCATGCCGTCGACGTGAATCGCCGAGTCGATGATCGCGTTGGTGATCGCACGCAGGTACCACTTCAGCGTGATGAGCCGCTGCAACGGGTCGTTGTCCTGGTAGCCGGCCTCGATCATCACCTGTTCGGCATACACGGCCCAGCCCTCGACGAACGGCCCTGACCACAGCACGCTGCGCAGGATCGACGGGTAACGGTTCGACAGCGACAGCTGCAGGTAGTGACCGGGCACGGCCTCGTGAATCGTCAGGTCCTGGATCGAGTAGAGGTTGTACTCGCGCAGGAAGGATTCCACCTGCTCTTCGGTCCAGTCCTCGGGGAGCGGTGCCACCGCGTAGAACGCCGGCTGGTCCCTGTCGAGGGGGCCCGGCGGATCGAGGTAGGCGACCGACACGCCGCGCTGGAACTCCGGCATGATGATGATCTCGACGGGCTCCTCGGGCATTTCAACGATGTCGTGTTCGACGACGAAGTCGATGGCCTCCTGCAGCTGCTGTTTGGCTACATCGACGATGCCGTCGCGCGGCGGCAGCGCACGGTAGGCTTCTTCGAGCGCGGCGCGGATGATGACCTGCTTGTAGGCCTCGTCGGGCTGGTCGGGAAAGGCCGTCATCGGATGCTTGCGGGTGTACACGATCTTTGCGACCTCGTACATCCGGTTGCGGACATTCTCGTACTCCTGCTCGGCGCGGGCGCGGATTTCCTTGCGCGACAGCGGCGAATTCAAGGAGTTCGCGAGTTTCCGGTCGTAGAGTTCCGCGCCGATGCGAAAATCGCCTTTCGCGTTCGGCAGCAGTTCTTCCTCGAGCCAGGTCTGGTGGTCGGCGATTGCGTTCTTCGCGCCCTCTATCGCGGCATTGAGACGCGCCTGCTGTTCACTGCCGAGCACGCCCATTTCGGGAACGATCATCAGGTCGATCACCGAGCCGAGCCCCGGGTTCTGGGCGATCGCCGTCTCGGCATGGACCGTCGGCACCCGTTCGGGCTCGAGCTGCTCTCGCGCCTGCCGCAGAAAACGCGGTATTTGCTCGAGGCGAGAAGCGGCCGACATCAGCCGCTGCTCGATCGGTGCGTAGTCGCGCGAAAGCAGGGAATAGATCGCGCCGCCCGAGTAGTTGACGTAGTACAGCGGATTCCATGCCCACTCCTGCAATACCTCGGTCGACCAGATGTTGGACTCGATGTTGTGCAACAGCAGGTCGGCGTCGACCTGGTTCGCGCGCGACAGGTCGTCGAAGTTCAATGCCTCGATGGCCGCCTTGTACTCACGCAGCAGTGCCATTCCTTCCTCGCGCGCCGCGGCGTCGACCTCGTCGAGTTCGTCGTCGGCGCTGTGGTCGCCGATCATCGTGGCGTACACCGGCGAGAAATTCGTCAGGTCGGCAATGTACTCGTCCGCGATAGTCTGGAAGGCTTCGTCGGCAGCGCTGGCCGCGAGGGCATGGCCGGTCAGGAGCGACAGGGTCAGGGCAGTTGCGAGTCGGTTCACGGCGGGTCCTCTGCTCTGGTGCGAACTGCAAACTTAGCACGGCCGGTCGCGAACTGTACTATCTGCGAATGCCGAGGTTGATCGTCATCGCCATGCTGTCGTTGCCCGTTACCGCGGTGGCCGGGCAGTTGCCGTCATGGCTGATTCGCGTTCCCGAAACAACGCAGGTCGTCTATGTCGCCGAAACATCGACGTCGACATTGCATCGCTTCGAACGCGACGGCGAGGACTTGCACACCGTAAGGCAGGACGTCATGTCGATCGGCAAGGCGGGCGACGGCAAGGAGCGGGCGGGCGACCAGCGAACACCGCTCGGTATCTACTTCGTGACGGACCGGCTCGATACGACGCGCCTGCACGAGCGATACGGACCCCTGGCTTTTCCGCTCGATTACCCAAACGCGTGGGACCGGCGACGGGGACGCACGGGCGACGGGATCTGGGTGCACGGCGTAGACCGCAACGGCGGCCGGCGGCCGGCGCTCGACACCGACGGGTGCATCGCGCTGCCCAATGATCGCTTGCTGGCCCTGGCCGATTCGTTCCTGCCGAACGTTACGCCCGTGCTGATTGGCCGACGGATCGAGTGGACGTCGCCGTCAGCGGTCGCCGACCTGCGTGCCGAGCTGGAGAGCGCCGTCGCAAAATGGGCGGGAGCGCTCGAGCAGGGCGACATGTTCGACTACCTCGACGCCTACGACGAGTCGTTCGAGCACGGGACCCTGAGTCGCGATGAATGGGTGGCTTTCAGCCTGCAGACGGCGGGCCGTCGCGAGTTCGAGGACGTCGCTGTTACCGAGCTGCTGTTACTCGGCGACCCGGTCGAGGAAGGCCTGTACCTGAGCCGCTTCAGGCTGGCACTGGTCGAGAAGGACGGCCGGAAGCTGGTTTACATGCACCGGCTTTACTGGCGCCGCTCCGCAGGCGGTGTCCTGAAGATCGTTGCCGAGGACAGCGGCTAGTTCAGGCCTTCGCGAACCAGCAGCTCCTCGATGACGCCGAAGAGGTCCTCGAGACCGCCGGCGTCGGCGACGCTGGTACGGTACTTGCCGGCGACGACGACGGCCGGGACCGACTCGATGCCGTAGCGCCGCGACAGGTCCGCCGCGAGCCGCATCTTCTGGTTGACCGGGAACGAATTCCAGGTCTTGTCGAAGTCTTCGGCAGACACGCCGAAACGCGCGAACAGTCTCTGGATGGCATCGACCGACGTCAGGCGATTGCGCCGATCGTGGAACTCGACGTACACGGCATTGTGAAGGGCAGGCCAGTCCGCGAGCTTGCCGCTGGCCGACAGAGTTTCTGCCGTGAAATACAGCTGGGCGTGCATCTGCGCGATGCGGTTGAAGATGACGGGGATGCGGACCACGCGGACTGCCGCGTCGGCATCGGCGGCCCAGCGGTTGAAGTGCGGGTCGAGCGAGTAGCAATGCGGGCAGCTGTACATGAACAGCTTGGCGACCTCGATCTTGTCGGCGCTGCCCATCGTCGGTTGGGTGGGCACGAGTCGGAAGTAGTTCCGTCCCTCGGCGTACTGCCAGTCACGCGCCGGCACGGGCGTGTCTGCCATGGCGAGAACGATGGCTTCGTCCTCCGGCTCTTCCTCCACCGCGGCCGACTCCTCGACGACCTCGAGCGTTTCCTCGGCCGACCCGGTATCCGCAGGGGCTTCGGCCGGCGCTTCGGTCGCTTCGGCATCCACAACGGGCTGCTCTTCGACGGGCGCCTGCGGTTCCTCTTTCTGGCCGCAGGCGGTCACGAGGAACAGCGACAGGAGCAGGATGATGGTGTGCTTCATGGTGTCTTCCTTAAAACCTTGAGCTATTTCAGACCCTGCATGTAGGAAGAAAGTGCCTCGATTTCTTCCTTGCTGAGGCGTGCCGCGATATCGCGCATCATGCGCGTCGCGCCGTCCGTCTGGCGGGCGCCGCTCGCGTAATCGTTGAGCTGCTTGGTCGTGTACGCTGCGTGCTGGCCCGCGACTGCGGGGTACCTGGCGGCGGGGTTTCCTTTGCCGGACGGCCCGTGGCACGCGAGACACGCGGGGACGCCGGTGTCCGCATTACCGCCCCGGTAAAGCGCTTCGCCGGTGGCGACGAGGCTGGCATTAGCCACGGCCTGGGCCGCGGCCGGCAGGCTTTCGAAGTAGACGGCCAGGTTCCTCATGTCGTCGTCGGAGAGCATCATGGCCTGGCTGCTCATGAGCGGATCCATGCGGCTGCCGTCCTTGAAGGATTGCAGCTGTTGCAGCAGGTACGGTGCGTTTTGTCCCGCGATATTCGGCCAGAGGGGATTGGCGCTGACGCCCGCGGCGCCGTGGCAGGCCATACAGGTCAATGCCCTGGCCTGGCCGCTGTCGGCCGAGCCATCGACGAGGCTCTCTGCAGCAGCCGTATTGGCAAGAAATGCCAGGCCGGCCATCGCGAAGATCGGAGCAAGCTTGATGTTCATAGGTTCCAACCGTTACTTTTCTGCGCACGCCTCCGCGTACGCCTTGGTACTAGATCTGGGTCTGAGTGGCATTTGAACCGGTCCCGCGTGGCAGGCGGCGTGCCGCCTTGCTGCGATGCCGCGAACCGGTCAAACTGGCCCACCGGCCCTGTACTCAGCAAGCGCGGATTATACACAGAATCACGGGTCGTACCCATGTCGCAATACCCTCGAGCCGCCTTCATAAAGAGCGCCAATGCGCACTCGCAGTTCGTCGCGGACGACGGCGCCGAGGTTGCGTTCGCCGGCCGCTCGAATGCGGGTAAATCCAGCGCGATCAACGTCATCGTGAACCGTCGCCAGTTTGCCCGCACGAGCAAGACGCCGGGCCGCACGCAGCTCGTCAATTTCTTCCTGCTGCGCGACGGTGCACGCATCGTCGACCTCCCCGGCTACGGGTTTGCCAAGGTGTCGGCCAGGATGCGCGAGCACTGGGCGGATCTCATGGCCGACTATTTCGAGTCGCGCGGCTCACTGCGCGGCATGTTCCTGATCGTCGACATCCGGCGGCGCCTGACCGAGTTCGATCACCGGATGCTGGGCTTCGCCGGGTCCGTGGGGCTGCCCGTGCACGTGCTGCTGACGAAAGCCGACAAGCTCAAGCGCGGGCAGGCCGCCACGGCGCTGCGCGAGGTGCGCCGCGAGCTCGGAGATGCGGCGACGGTGCAGCTGTTCTCGGCGCTCAGCCGCGACGGCGAGGAGGCCGCCCGCAACCGGCTCGAGGAGTTCCTCGGCAGCCCGGCCGCGCCCTGAAAAAGAAAGCCCCATAAAAAAGCCCCGAAGCGCTGGGCGCCCCGGGGCTTTAAGAAGCAACAGGCTTGGGGTTACCTTGTTGCACGCCTGCTCAGGGAGGTAGGCAGGCGAGTGACTTACGCACTCAGTTACTTAGAGCCGGCGATTCCGGGTAAGTTCCACATCCCATCGCAGGGCGCCGGGGAACAACATCCCCAGGCACGGCTGAACGTCAGTGCGCCTCGTCCCAGTTGGCGCCGACGCCGACGTCGACCTTGAGGGGCGCCCGGAGGTCCGCGGCGGCGTTCATGAGGCGCGTGACGCCCTTCGCGACGGAATCGACCTTTTTCTTCTCGACTTCGAACACGAGTTCGTCGTGCACCTGCATGATCATGCGTGCGCCCCGTTGTTTTTCCTTTAGCCAGGCGTGCACGTCGATCATCGCTCGCTTGATGATGTCGGCCGCGGTGCCCTGCATCGGCGCATTGATGGCGCTGCGCTCCGCGTATTGCCGCCGTTGCGCATTGCGGGCGTTGATCTCCGGCAGGTAAAGGCGACGCCCGAATACGGTCTCCACGTAACCCTTCTCGCTCGCAGTGGCGCGGATATCGTCCATGTACTGCTTCACGCCGGGGTAGCGCTCGAAATACAGGTCGACGTATTCCTGGGCTTCGCCGCGCGAGATGCCGAGTTGTTTCGCCAGGCCGAACGCGGACATGCCGTACATGAGGCCGAAGTTGATCGCCTTGGCGGAGCGGCGCTGGTCTGCCGTGACGTCCTCGAGTGCCGTCTCGAAAACCTCGGCCGCCGTTGCCCGGTGTATGTCCTGTTCCTTGTCGAATGCACCGAGCAAACCCTTGTCGGCCGACAGGTGAGCCATGATGCGCAGCTCGATCTGCGAATAGTCCGCGGCGAGCAGCACGCGTCCCTCGGGTGCGACGAAGGCCTGGCGAATGCGTCGCCCCTCCTCGGTACGTATCGGGATGTTCTGCAGGTTGGGGTCCGTCGATGACAGCCTGCCCGTCGCGGCCACGGCCTGGTGATAGGACGTGTGAATGCGGCCGGTACGCTCGTTGATCATGAGCGGAAGCTTGTCCGTGTAGGTGCTCTTCAACTTGCTGACGCCGCGGTAATCGATGATGACGGCCGGGAGCTCGTAGTCACCGGCCAACTCGACGAGCACGTCCTCGGCCGTCGAGGGCTGGCCTTTCGGCGTCTTGCGGATGACGGGCAGGCCCTGCTGTTCGAACAGGATTTCCTGCAGCTGCTTGGGTGAGCCCAGGTTAAAGGGACCCCCTGCGAGTTCGTGTGCTTTCTTCTCGAGCTGCGCCATCTTCCTGCCGAGCTCGCCGCTCTGCTTCGAGAGCATCTTGCGGTCGACGAGCACGCCCGTTTCTTCCATGTCGAGGAGCACCGGGACGAGCGGCTGCTCGATCTCTTCGTACACCTTGCGCAGGGGCGCCACATCACCGAGCTGCTCCCACAGCATCTCGTGCAGCTGGAGCGTGATGTCGGCGTCCTCCGCGGCGTACGGCGCCGCCGTATCGATATCGATCTGGTTGAACGTCAGCTGCTTCGCGCCCTTGCCCGCGACGTCCTCGTAGTGAATCGTCTTCCGGCCGAGATAGTGATCGGCGACGGAATCCATGTCGTGGCGCGTCGCGACGCTGTTGAGCACGTAGGACTCGAGCATGGAGTCGTAGGCCATGCCGGCGAGGCCGATCTCGTAGCGTGCCAGGATATGGGCGTCGTACTTCAGGTGGTGCCCGACCTTTTTCTTGCGATCGCTCTCGAGCCATGGCTTGAGCTTTGCCAGCACCTTGTCGCGCGGCAGTTGCTCGGGCGCACCGGGATAGTCGTGCGCCAGCGGGATGTAGCACGCGTCGCCGCGGGCGACGGCGAGCGACACGCCGACGAGTTCGGCGCTCATGTAATCGAGACTCGTCGTTTCGGTGTCGAAGGCGACAAGTGGCGCCTTGTCGATTTTCTTGCACCACGCATCGAACGCCTTTTCGTCGAGCACGGTTTCGTAGTCGGCGTGCTCATCCTGTTCGACCGGTTCCGGCGGGGCGCCGCCGGCCTCCTCGTCGAGCTGGCGCAGCAGGGAACGCAACTCGAAGTGACTGAACAGCTTGCGCAATGCCCCGGGATCGCCGTCGCCGGCCCTGAGGTCTTCGATTCCGACGTCGAGGTCGACGTCGGTCCTGATCGCGGCGAGATCGCGAGAGAGTTTGAGCGCGTCCACGTTGTCGCGCAGGCTTTCACCGATCTTGCCCTTGATCTCGTCGCCGTGCTCGACGACGCTGGCCGCGCTGTCGTACTCGTTGAGCCACTTGGCAGCGGTCTTGGGACCGACCTTGGGCACGCCGGGAATGTTGTCCGAACTGTCACCGACCAGTGCAAGGTAGTCGATGATCTGCTCGGGCCAGACGTCGAACTTCGCCTTGACCGCGTCGCGGTCCATGCGCGTGTCGGTCATCGTGTTGATCAGCGTTACGTTGTCCGTGACCAGCTGCGCGAGGTCCTTGTCGCCCGTCGAAACGAGCACCTGCAGGCCCTTCTTCCCGGCCTCTGCGCACAGCGTGCCGATCACGTCGTCGGCTTCGACGCCGGGGACGCGCAACAGCGGCAGGCCCATCGCCTCGACGGCGTCGAGGATGGGCTGCACCTGCGAGCGCAACTCGTCGGGCATGGGTGGGCGTGTTGCCTTGTACTCCGCGTACAGATCGTCGCGGAAGGTTCTGCCGGGGGCGTCGAATACGACGGCGACGTGCGCGGGTCGTTCGTCGCGCAGCAGCTTGCGGATCATCGTCAGGACGCCGTGCAATGCGCCCGTCGGTTCGCCCTGCGAGTTGCTCAGGGCCGGCAGCGCGTGAAAGGCGCGGTACAGGTACGACGACCCGTCGATCAGGACGAGATCGGTCATGTTGCGTCGCTACTTGTCGGAATCGCCGTTGTCCTCGGACTCTTCTTCTTCGTCGGCCGTGGATTCGGCGGCGGGAGGCGGCTGTTCGATCCTGCTCGGGTCGCCGGGAATGTAGAGCGGTCCGCTCTGCCCGCAAGCGCCGAGAAGGAAAACGCCGAGAAGGAAAACAAGGAGGAGTGCTGCGAGTGTCCTGTGCGTCATGGTGTCAGCCTCGAATCAGGATTGACGATTATATCGGGTTTCGCAGTTCTTCTTCGATCGCCGCGCACGCCTTACCGGTGTTACTTGTACTTCTCGGCGACCTTCCGGTATGCGTCGCGGAACGGCATGCCCTCTTCGGTGACGAGCCGGTACGCTTCGGCCGTTGCAAAGCTGCCTGCGTCGAGTTTGATGTTGCCAGGCAGGAACTCGAGGCCCTCGAGCAGGTAGGCCATGATGTCCACGCTGTCGATGGCGAGATCGATCGAGCGGAACACGGGCGGTTTCAGTCGCTGCAGGTCGCGGTGATAGCCTGACGGCAGCTTGGCCGTGATCATCAGTGCTTCGTCGAGGCAGGCGTGCGCCGTCGCCGACGAAGCGCGCAACAGCTCGAGCACGTCAGGATTGCGTTTTTGCGGCATGATCGAAGAGCCCGTCGTGACTTCGGGCGCCAGCGTGATGTACGCAAATTCCTGCGTGTAGAAGAGGAGCAGGTCGCTCGCCATTCGCGACAGATCCTGCAGCAGCAATGCGATCTCGAACAACAGTGTGCTCTCTGCCTTGCCGCGCGACAGCTGCGCCGCCGTTACCGGCGACTGCGTTTCGTCGAAGCCCAGTCGTTTCGTCGTGAATTCGCGATCGAGCGGCAGTCCGGGCGTGCCGTAGCCGGCGGCACTGCCGAGCGGGTTCTTGTTGATGCGCCTGTGCACGGCACGCAGGCCCGCGACGGCGTCGCCGAGGCCCTCGTCGAAGCCGCCGCACCAGAGCTCGACGGACGACGGCATGGCGTGCTGCATGTGCGTGTAGCCGGGCAGCTCCACGTCACCCTGGCGTTCCGCGAGGTGCGCGAGCGACGCACGCAGGTGCTCGACGCGCCCGGCGAGATCGAGCGCCGCGTCGCGCAGGTACAGGCGCAGCGCGGTCAGCACCTGGTCGTTGCGGGAACGCCCGAGGTGCAGGCGCCCGCCGGCCTCGCCGATTTCGCGGGTCAGTCGCGACTCGAGCGCCGTGTGCACGTCCTCGTCTTCGAGCGTGATCTGCCATTCGCCCGCCTCGAAGCTCTTTTGCAGCGCCCTGAGCCCGTCGCAGATGGCGTGGCAGTCCTCGCGGGAAACGAGATCCTGCGCGGCGAGCATTTCGGCGTGCGCGATGGAGCCTCGCACGTCATACGGCACCAGCCTCGCGTCGAGTACGTGGTCCTCTCCGGCCGTGTAGCGCAGGACACGCTCGTCGAGCGGCAGGCCCTTCTCCCACAGGCGGCTCATGACTCCGCGGCCTGTTCTTCGGGCGTCAGAGCATTGATGTCGTCGACGACGAGCGTGCCGGTGCCCTCGTTGGTGAAGACCTCGAGCAGGATGCTGTCCGGCAACCGGTAGGAGATGACGTGCACGCGCGATACGCCGTGCTGAATGGCCGCGTCGATGGCCGCCGCCTTCGGCAGCATGCCGTCCGCGAGAGCGCCTTGCTCCTTGAGCTCCCTGAGTCGTTTGCGGTCGATGTAGCTGATCAGCGTGCCCGGGTCGTCCGCCTTTTCCAGGATGCCCGTTGCGCCCGTGACCAGGATCAGCTTCTCCGCATCGAGCTCGGCTGCAATCGCCGCCGCAACGGTGTCGGCATTGATATTGAGCAGCATGCCCGATTCGTCGCAGGACAGCGGGCTTACGACGGGCATCAGCCCGTTGTCGAGCTGCTTTCTCAGGATGTCCGCATCCACGGCGTCGATGTCGCCGACGAATCCGTAGTCAACGGACGCGCCGTCCTTTCCGGCGACGGGCGGTCGCTTGTGCGCCCGAATCAGGCCGGCATCGACACCGCTGATACCGACGGCCGGGATCTGCAGGTCGCGGCAGGTGGCCAGGATGCGCGTGTTGATCTGCCCGTTGAGGATCATCGTCGCGACATTGAGCGAATCGCTGTCGGTGACGCGGCGTCCCTCGACGAATTGCGTTTCGAGGCCGAGCTCGGTCGCGAGTTTCGTCGATTGCGGTCCACCGCCGTGAATAAGCACGGTCCGGATGCCGACCTGGTGCAGGATGCCAACCTGTTCGATAAGCGCACTCGCCAGGGCCGGGTCGGCGAACACCTCGCCGCCCGCCTTGATAACGAACACCTTCCCCTTGAAAAGGCGGATGTACGGCGCTGCGTGCTTGAGCGCCGACACGACAATCGCGCGATCTCTCTTCGACGTCATTGGCTGCCTCCGAGCATCTGGTGCAGCACTGCCATCTGCGCAAGCATGCGGTTGCGCGCCTCGGGGATCACGATGCTGCGCGGCCCGTCGAGAATCTCGTCGGCCACGACGACGCCGCGGCGTACGGGCAGGCAGTGCATGAAGCGGCAGTCGTCTTTTGCGCTGGCGAACCAGGACTCGTCGACGCACCAGTCGAGATGTTGCTCGCGCAGTTTCTCGTCCGCCGGCCGGTCGCCGTAGTGCTTCGTCGACGCCCAGGATTTGGCGTAGATGACGTGCGCGCCCTCCATCGCCTCTTTGCGGTCGGTGGATTCCCGGATCGAGCCCCCGGATTCCTCGGCGGCAAATATCGCTTTTTGCATGACCGGCGCCGGCAACTCGAACCCCTCGGGCCGCAGCACGGTCACGTCCATGCCGCGCAGCGCAGCCATGTGCAGCGTCGCGGCCGGCACCGCCAGCGGCAGGGCTTTCGGGTGGTACGCCCAGCTCAGCACGAACTTGCCGCCGTTGGCGGGCATGTCGAAATCGTCCAGCGTCTTCCAGTCGGCGAGGCTCTGGCACGGGTGGTTCATGGCCGACTCCATATTGATGTACGGCTTGTCGATCAGGTCGATCAGTGAGTTGAAGCGCCGCTCGGCCATGTCGTCCTCGATTTTCTTGCGATCGGCGAAGGCGCGGATGCCGATGGCGTCGCCGTAGGATGCGATGACAGGAACCGCTTCGCGGATGTGCTCGGCGGCGACGCCGTCCATGACGATGCCGTCGCGCACCTCGAGTCCGTGAATCGACATGTCGGGCGAGATGACGAAAGAGCCGCCGCCGAGTCGCAGCATCGCGGCCTGGAACGAGGCGAGCGTGCGCAAGGATGGGCTCAGGAACAGCAGCGACAGCACCTTGCCCTTCAGTGCGTCGGGTTCCGGATGGGTGTCGAGGCGCCCGGCCAGCTCTACGAGCGCCTTGATTTCTTCAGTGGAAAAGTCAGCCAGGTCGTTAAACGCTTTCATGGTTATTGTTTCCTTACCGGATTCCGTGGTCGGGTCTAGTCCGTAGCGGGCGTAATGCTCGCCAGTGCCTGCGCGAGATAGTCGACGTGTTTGTCCTGCAGGACGAGCGGGGCGAGAATGCGAAGCACCTCGGGATCGGCGCTCGTGCCCGCAAGTATGTCGTGTTCGAGCAGCGCGTCACGCACCTCGATCGCCGGGCGATCGCAGACGAGCCCGAGCAGCAGCCCCATGCCCTGGATGCGGCGCACCGGCCCCACGACGCACTGCTCGCGAATCTGGGCTTCCCGAGCACGCACGTTCGCCAGCAGGTGTTCTGCAAGGATGCCCTGGATGGTCGCGGTGATCGCAGCCGCTGCGATCGGTCCGCCCCCGAAGGTTGTGCCGAGATCGCCAGTGCCGAAGCGCGACGCAATCGCGTCGGTGCAGAGCACGGCGCCGCAGGGTATGCCGCCGCCAAGCGCTTTTGCGCTCGTGATGATGTCCGGGATGACACCGTGCGCCTGCACGGCGAAGAATTGTCCACAGCGGCCCATACCCGACTGGACCTCATCGGCAATCAGCAGCGCAGCGTGTTTCGATGTCGCCGCACGCAGGCTCTCGACGAACTCGTTGGACAGGTCGTACGCGCCGGCGACGCCCTGCACGGGTTCGAATATCACGGCTGCAACGGTGTCGTCGATCATTCTCGTCGCGGCGTCCACGTCGTCACGCGGGATGAAATCGACGTCGAAGGGTTTCCTCGGAAAGGCGTACCAGCGGTCCGAATTCCAGGTCACGGCGCCCGCCGCGGCGGTGCGGCCGTGGAACCCCTGGGTGATCGCGAGAATCCGGCGACGCCCTGTCGCCATGAGGGCCATGCGCAGCGCGTTTTCATTGGCCTCGGCCCCCGAGTTAACGAAGAACACGCGGTCGAGGCCCGCGGGCGCGACGCGCGTCAGCTGCTCGGCGGCGTCGGCGCGGACGTCGAGCGCAACCGCATTGCTCTGGAACAGCAGCTTGCTGCTCTGCTCCTGGATAGCCGCAACGAGACGTGGGTGGCCGTAGCCGAGGGCCGCCACCGCATGCCCGCCATACAGGTCGAGTATGCGCCGCCCGTCCCTCGTGAAGATGTCACACCCGCTCGCGCGTTCCGGCACAAACGGCAGCTGCCCGTAAACGGGAATCGTCAGGCCCGCCTCGCGCTGCCGCGGGTCTTCGGCGTACTGGTCGGCCAATGCCATCAGGTCCACCCCGGGGCCGGCATCTCGAGCCCAGTCGTTTCCGGCAGGTTCCACAGCCGGTTCATCCACTGCACCGAGCCGCCGGCTGCACCTTTCACAAGGTTGTCGATCGCCGCCATGACGACGACAGAATCGCCGTCCGCAGCGACGCCGATGTGGCACTGGTTGCTCGCCACGACGTCCTTGAGGCGCGGCATGCCGTCGACAACGTGCACGAACGGAGCGGCTGCGTAGGCGTTCTCGTACGCGTCGCGGAGCGTCCCGACGTCGACCGGCGCCGTTGTTCTTGCATGCACGGTGACGTGGATGCCACGTGCGAAAGGGCCCGAATGCGGCACGAAGTGCACGCGGGTCGGCCGGCCGCTCGCGGCCTCGACCAGCGACTCGACTTCGGGCGCATGACGATGTGCCAGCGGTTTGTAGGCGTAGAGGTTGCTGTTGCGCACCGGGTGATGCGTGCCGGCCACCGGCGTCTTGCCGCTTCCCGTGCTGCCCGTAACGCCGCTGACGAACACTTCGGCGTCGCTCAGGCCCGACTGGATCAGCGGCACGGTCGCGAGCGTCGTGGCCGTGGCGAAGCAGCCCGGGTGAGCGATGTGCGGGACATCGACGTCGGCAACGTGCTCGGGCACGGCGCACAGGAATTGCGGCAGCAGCTGCGGCGCGCCGTGGTCGAGCTGGTACACGGCTTCCCAATCCGGCTGTGCCGCAAACCTGAAATCCGCCGACGCATCGACGATATGCACATCAATATCCTTTGCCGCACAGTCCTCCAGCGCCTTGGCCAGCATGGCCGCCGATGCGCCGTGTGGTGCCGCCGAGAACAGCGCGAGCTTCGAGCCGGCGTCGACACGCTCCAGCCAGTCGTGGTGCGCGACGAAGCGGTGCTGCGACAGCGCGCTGCCGAGATGACCGAAGAGGTCGCCGACCGGCTTGCCGGCGGCGCTGTCGGAAACGGCGCCGCGCAGATCGAACCCCGGATGCAATGCGAGCAGCCGCAGCAGTTCGCCGCCGACATAGCCGCTTGCGCCGATCACGACCGCCGGGATGCTCATGACCTTGCCTTGCGAAGGAGACGTTCGATCATGTCGCCGAGCTCGACGGGATTAACGAGCGCGTTGATCGCCGGGAGCCCAGTGCGCTCATCGATCTGCTGCACGCCGACTTGGTTGTCTGTGGCAGGGCCCGTGACGACCGCGGGCTCGATCTCGAACTCATTGCGCAGCAGCTCGACGCCGCCCCAGGCCGATACCGGGTCATTGGCACACAGCACGACGGCAGTCAGTGCGGCACGGATGTCCGCGTCCGAGAGGATGGCGCCGACGCCGTATGCGCCGAGAAGCCCGTCGCCGAGTTCGAGCACGATAACGTCCGGGTTTTTCTGCGCGAGCCCCGTGAGCAGCGCCCGCGTAAGCTGCCGGCCATTGGCCGCCGTAGTCGTCACGATGCCAAAGTCGGAAAAGATCATCGTATCCACGGCACCCGCATCCTCCATCGCGAGCACGTCGCGCCGCAGCGAAACACCCGTCGCCTTGCACGCTGCGACGTGCATGCCGAGGTGCCGCAGGCGGCTGACGATCGCGCACGCCGCCGCCGTCTTGCCTGAATCCATGCAGGTGCCGGCCAGCGCGACGACCGGTACGCCGGCCGTGTCGATCGACGGATCGTCGTCGAGCGTGCTGGACCCGGCCCTCGCCGGCACGCCGATGCGCTCGCCGAGGTAGGGAAAGCTCAAGACCGTGCCGAGGACCTCGCAATTGAACGGCGCGCCGACATCGGGATTCGCCGAGTCACAAATGCCGAGCACGCCGCCGATGTTGAGAATCTGGATGGTGTCACCGGGTTTGAGCGATTTCGGCAGGTGTCCCGAGTAGCCGCGCAGCGCCTTGCGGTGGCCGAGCGCGCCGACGATGACGTCGCCCTGGTTCACGGTCGCCATGCGGCCAGACGTGAGTTCGAGCTGGTTGTAACGCGACTTGCTGTTGAGCACCTTGGCCGCTACGAGCACGCCTTCCTCGCACGGAATCTTCTTCGACAGCCGCAGCTCGGACCCGAGCTCGTTGTGCTGCGCCACGGACGCAATCTTGTCGACGACGACGTTCTTCATTATCACTTGCCTGAAGCCCGGGTCTGGAGCGTACCGGTCAGCGAGAGTATGCGCGAGTAGCCGACGGCATCGCCCGGTGTCCACTCGCCGGCGGATTCGCCATACACGCCTTTCGTTGCGGCCAGCAGCGAGTGCTCGGACTCGACGCCGTCGATGAACAACTGGCCCGGGCGCAATGTAAACCTGACGTCGCCCGATACGCGCCGTTGTGACGAGGTGAGCAGTGCCTCGATATCGCGGCAGGCCAGGTCCAGCTGTTTACCCTCGTGAACGAGATCGCCATAGACGGCGGCGACGCTGTCCTTGATGCGCGCTTGCTGCGCGCTCAGCACGAGTTTCTCGAGTTCGCGGTGGGCCGTGATCAGCGTGATGGCCGCCGGCGCCTCGAACGCTACGCGACCCTTGGTGCCGAGGACCGTATCGCCGAGGTGAATGCCGCGACCGATGCCGTAGCTGCCGGCGAGCTTTTCGAGCGACTCGATCAGGTTCACGGGCGGCATGGATGTGCCGTTCAATTTCGACGGCACGCCCTTGCTGAAGGTCAACGTATGCGTCGACGCTTCCCGGGGCGACGAAAAAGCCTCGGCCGACAGGACCCAGGCCGACTCGGGTATCGAGTTTTCGGACGTCAGCGTCTCCCGGCCACCGATCGTGATGCCCCACAGTCCGCGATTGATCGAGTACGCGGACCCTTGCGGCGGGAGGGGCATGCCGTGTTGTTCGAGGTAGGCGAGCTGCTCGTCACGCACCCAGCTGTTGTCGCGGACCGGGGCCAGCACCTCGAGGCCGGGATTCAGCGTGCGCAACGCGACCTCGAAGCGAACCTGGTCATTGCCCGCGGCCGTGCAGCCATGGGCGACCGTGGTTGCGCCACGTTCCGCAGCAATCTGGGCGAGCTTTGCGGCCTGCAGCCCGCGTTCCGCACCGACGCACAGGGGATAGGCGTTGCCGCGCAGCACGTTGCCGGCGATCAGGAAGCGAATCACGGTGTCGAAGAACTCCTGCTTCGCGTCGATCAGCACGTGCTCGACCGCACCGAGCGCTTTCGAACGTTCCTGGAGGGCCCTCGCGGCATCAGCGTCGATACCGCCCGTGTCGACGCAGGCCGTAACGACGTCGCGCTTGTAGTTTTCCTTGAGCCAAGGCACGCAAAACGAGGTGTCGAGGCCGCCCGAAAAGGCGAGGATGATGGGTGATGCTTCAGTGCTCACTGTCTTCTCCGGTCAGGACCGAGTGGCGTGTTCGATCCGGGTCATCAGGTTTTTTTGCGCGTGCGCCGATTCCGTCGCGACGAACACCGTGTCGTCGCCCGCGATCGTGCCGACCATGCCCGGCCAGCCGCTGCGATCGAGCGCGAGCCCGACCCTCTGGGCGGCGCCCGTGCCGGTCCGGATCACGAGGAGATTGGAGCCCGCCGGAGTCACCGACCGAAGCAGGTTGCCGACCGCGGCGACCTGCTCGTCGCCGGCTTCGGCCGGGCTCTGCAGTTCGTAGCCGCGCGCCGTCTTTATCGCGCCGAGCTCGCGCAGGTCGCGACTGACGCTGGACTGCGTCGCGACGAAGCCGAGGTTCTCGAGCGCGCTGACGAGCGATGCCTGCGTCTCGGCAGGGCCCCTCGACAGCAGGGCGCGAATCGCCTCGCGCCGCTGGCGTTGTTCGTCAACGGTAGGTGGCATGGAACTGGCCTGAATAAATATGCGCATAATAGAACCATCATGTGCATAAATAGTCAAGCCACCGGGGCGCATTTTTTCCGTCCGGATACGGTACACTGCGCGGCTTTCGGACCCATGGAGTGCAAGTGGCCCTACCTGAATGCGTCGAAGTAGCCTCGGGCGAGACGCCGGTCGGCAGCGTGATCTGGCTGCACGGGCTCGGTGCGGACGGGCACGATTTCGAACCCATCGTGCCGGAGCTGCATTTGCCGGCCGACTTGCCGCTGCGCTTCGTCTTTCCGCATGCGCCGAAGCGCCCCGTGACGATAAACGGCGGCATGGTGATGCGCGCGTGGTACGACATCGTCACGCTCGATGCCCAGGGCCGCGCCGACGCCGACGGCGTGCGCGAGAGCACGGCAATCCTCGAGTCCCTGATTGCGCGTGAAATCGAGCGCGGTATAGCGGCCGGGAAGATCGTCATCGCGGGCTTTTCCATGGGCGGTGCGATCGCCATCAACACGGCCCTGCACACAACGCACAGGCTTGCCGGCCTCATGGCGCTGTCGACCTATCTGCCGCTGCCGGGCGACATCGACGGATCGAGCGGCAGCCGCGACCTGCCCGTGTTCATGGCGCACGGGTCTTTCGACCCGATGTTGCCGATGCAGTGGGGACAACTGTCGGCGAGGAAGCTCCAAGAGACGGGCTTCAGCGTCGAGTGGCACGAGTACCCGATGGCGCACGCGGTGTGCCCGCAGGAGATCGCCGACATCAGGGAGTGGCTGCTGCGCGTACTCGCCTGAAGGCGCGGAGTCTATTCCGCAGGGCGGCCGCGTTCGAACGCCCGCCAGACGATCGCTAGTACAATGAACGGTCCCCCAATCGCCCGGTTTCGAGCGGGCGCCGCTATGAGGCAGGAGATCCGCCATGGAACAACGAACACTGGGAAAGACGCAGACAACGCTTCCCCCGATCGGGCTCGGCTGCATGGGACTGTCGGAGTTTTACGGTCCGCCGACCGAGCAGCGTGCTGCAATCCGGCTGTTGCACGAGGCGATTGCACTGGGCGTGAGGCATTTCGATACGGCCGAGATGTACGGCATCGGTGCCAACGAATCGCTGCTGGGCGAAGCCTTCAACGATCGCCGCGACCAGGTTTTCATCGCCACGAAATTCGGGCCGATGCGCGACCCCGATTCCGGCGCGTTTACCGGCATCGACGGTTCTCGAGAGAATTGTCGTCGCGCGGTCGAAGGCTCGCTGGAGCGCCTGAACACGGATGTCATCGACCTCTACTACCTGCACCGCGTCGACCCGACCACGCCGATTGAGGAAACCGTCGAAGCCATGGCGGAACTCGTGGCCGAGGGAAAAGTCCGCGCGCTCGGTTTGTCGGAGGCGTCGGGCGATACGATTCGCCGCGCCGCCGGGGTTCATCCCATCGCCGCCGTGCAATCCGAGTACTCGATTTTCAGCCGGGACATCGAGGACTCGGTCATCCCGGCCTGCCTCGAGGTCGGGGCGACGCTCGTGGCCTATTCCCCGCTGGGGCGCGGCATGTTGTCAGGACGCTTCAAAGAGGAGTCATTGGGAGAAGGCGACTTCCGCTCGATGACGCCGCGTTTCCAGGGGGATGCTTTGCGCGCCAATGTCGAACTTGTCGATGAAATCGAGGCGATTGCATCGGCCAAATCCTGTCTGCCGGCGCAGATTGCGCTGGCGTGGGTCCTGGGACGCGGCGAGCACGTCATGACAATTCCCGGGACGACGAGGCTCGAGAATCTCAAGGCCAACCTCGGCGCTTACGATGTCCGGCTCTCTGGCGCGGAGCAAGAAAAGCTGGACGCGCTGGCGGACCGGGTGCTGGGCGATCGCTATGACGAACAGGGCATGTCGATTATCAACGCCTGAGAGAGCGCGTACTGACCGACAGGGGTCGAGGGCAGCTCACCAGGGCCGCCAGATGGCCTTTCGCCGATCTTATGTAAAAAGATCGTAACCCCGGCGCCATTGTCGTCGTTACCCCTAAACAACGACTATTCCACATAAAGACAACTCACGGGGAACAATCACATGACCACTTTTGTGAAACGGTCTGCAGCCGGGCTGGTGTGCCTTCTTGTGTCCGCACTGGCCGCGTGCAGCGGTTCGGGCAGCGGCGTCGATAACGGTTCGCAGATGGTGCCGCCGTCGGCCGGCAATATCGGCTATTTCAACCTCAGCGTCAGCGACGCGCCAATCAAGGATGCCACCAAGGTCTGCGTCCGCTTCGACGGTGTCGAACTCAAGCATGCTGACAGCGACGACCGGGAGACGATCGACTTCGATGCGCCGGAGGTCGTCAACCTGCTCGCCAACCAGGGCCCGAATTCGCACCCGATCGTGGCGAACGCGCAGATTCCGGCCGGTGCCTACGAGTGGATCCGGCTCAAGGTGCAGGCAGAGCGCAGCCTCGGTGGCGGCGCCAATGACGGCGACCCGATGGGCGAACTGTGTGACGAGGCAACCGAGAATTCCTATCTCGTCAGGGAATCGGGCGAGGTGTTCAACCTGTTCATTCCGAGCGGCTCGCAGCGCGGCCTGCAGCTGATCAAGGACATCGTCATCCCGGCTAACCGCTCCGGCGACTACACCGCCGAGTGGGATCTCGGCAAATCCTTCAACGGGCCTCCGGGGCTACTGCCGGACGTCATGATGAAGCCCGTCGTGAAGCTCGTCGCTAACAACGAGGTCGGCACCCTTACCGGCCAGGTTGCCGACGCGCTGGTCGCTGCGGAGTCGTGTGACGCGGATTTCGCGCCGTCGGTCTACGTTTTCGATGACGGCGTCGTGCCCAATCCGCTCGATGACCCGCTTGCCGAAGACGATGCGGTGGCTACGGGCCTGGTCGAGCAGCAGATGCTGGAAGACGGGTCGACGCCGTGGATTTACTCCATCGGCTTTCTCGTGGCCGGCAACTACGAGGTGGCCTTCACGTGTAACGGCAATGACTTCATTCCCGTTGCCGGCAAGCCCGCAGAGATTGTCGTCGGCGCCGTCACGACGGTGGATTTCCTCGCCGACGACGCGCCCCCGCTCGTCGGATCGCTGTCCGGCGAGGTCGCTGCAGAACTGGTCGGAGCCGAATCCTGCGATACAGAATTCGATCCGGCGGTCTACGTGTTCGGAGAGGGCGTTGTTCCGAATGCCGATGATGCGCCGGTCGCGTCAGGCCTCGTCACCATGGACTCGACCGAGATCTTTGGCTACCTGATCGACGAGCTCGTCGCCGGCACGTACACCGCGGCCTTCACGTGCACGGGCACCGACTTCGTGCCCGTCGAGGGCAAGCAGGCCATCATCGCGGCCGGCGAAAACACGCCGCTCAACTTCGATGCCGAGGACGCCGTAACGCCGGAATAAGCGCCACGCTCGGCGAGCGTGCAGCGGGGCGCCTCTGGTCCCGCCTCAAAACCTGGGCGGCCCCGGACGGGGCCGCTTTTTTTTCGTCACGTTGAGCAGGCGCTACGGGCAGGCTTCCGGTCACAGCATCTGCGCCAGGACACGCTCGCACTGGGCGGCATCGAGGAACCGGATCGTCCGAATCCCCACGGCGGACGCGGCGTCCAGGTTTTCCTGCATGTCGTCGATGAATACCGTTGCTGCGGGCTCCAGCTCGTACTGGTCCAGCAAGTACTCGTAGATCTGCCGTTCCGGCTTGACCATCTGTATTCGGGAAGAGATCACGATGCCGTCAAACAGGTGCCAGATCGCGTGGTTCTTCTCGAGATAGGCGATGGACGCGAGATGCATGTTCGACAGCACGAACAAGCTGTGCTTGGTAATGCTCAACTCCTGGATCAGGTCGATCGTCGCTCGGATCGGCGTGAGAAAACGCGGCACCGCATCGAAAAGACGTGCAATGACGTCACGGGGCAACCCGGTGCGCGTGGTCCCGCGATCAACGGCCTGATCCAGCGCGATAGTGCCTCTGTCGAGCTCTATCCAGTCGGGGTGTTCGATGACCGCTTTCCGGACGAGCTTACGTGTATCGTCGTCGTCGATAATGCTCTCGATTATCGCGTCCGGCTGCCAGTTGAAGACGACTCCGCCCAGGTCGAAAACGATGTTCACTTGCGGCTCCTGCCCTATCTGCCGGGGTTTGCGGACGCCGCGGCAGTACCGATCTCTTCAA
>JBFIFN010000019.1:0-48232 GCA_041602775.1 Woeseiaceae bacterium
CCGACCGCCCGGGCCGTGCCGTTGACCAGCAGGCCATCGATGACCAGCTCGTCGCCCTTCCGCCACAGGAAGCGGCCGAAGCCGCGACCGCCGGCTGCAAAGCCCTTGATGTAGAGATCGTCGAAGTAGTACTTGCGATCGAGCAGGTTGTAGAGCCCCTGGACCTTTTCTTGAATCTGCGCCGGGATGTCCGGACGCTTCAGGTACAGGAACCAGGCCGTGAACACACCGGCCGCAGCAAGCCAGAACACGGGCGTCACGATTGAATGCATGAAGAGCGCCGAGCTACCGTGCCAGAACGACGCGCCCAGCTCGGCAAGAACATCGTGCGCTTCATCGACGTGGATCGCATTGCCGAAGAAGCCGTCGAACAGGACCGGCCCGACGGTAAACCAGCCGATCACGGCGGACGGAATGGCGAGAAAGACGAGCGGCACGGTGACCACTGCAGGCGTTTCGTGCAGGTGCGCCTTCTCCTTCTCGCTCATTCGCTCCTTGCCGTGGAACACGAGAAAGAACATGCGGAACGAGTACAGGGCCGTGACGAATACGCCGAGAAGCACGCTCAGGTACGCAATCCAGTACACAGCGCCCTGCCCGTGCCAGTGCGATTCCCTGACGGCCTCGATGAGAAGGTCCTTGGAGAAAAAGCCCGACGAGCCCGGAAAACCGATCAGGGCCAGTGATCCGACCAGCGCCGTCCAGTAGGTGATCGGCATGTACTTGCGAATGCCGCCCATCTTGCGAATGTCCTGTTCGTGGTGCATCGCAATGATCACGGAACCGGCCGCGAGGAACAGCAGCGCCTTGAAAAACGCGTGCGTCATCAGGTGAAAGATGGCCGCGCTGTATGCCGACGCACCGAGCGCCACGGTCATGTAACCGAGTTGCGACAATGTCGAATAGGCGACGACGCGCTTGATGTCGTTTTGCACGATACCGAGCAGGCCCATGAAGAACGCGGTAATGGCGCCGATGACGATCACGACGGCCAGCGCTGTCGTCGAGAGCTCGAACAGCGGCGACATGCGCGCCACCATGAAAATGCCGGCCGTGACCATCGTCGCCGCGTGAATCAGCGCGGAGATCGGCGTCGGACCTTCCATCGAGTCGGGTAGCCAGACGTGCAACGGTGCCTGCGCCGACTTACCCATGGCGCCGATGAAGAGAAGGATGCACACGGCCGTCATCGCGTTCCATGGGCTGCCCGGCAGCACCTCGATGCTCTGCCCCGCAATGGCCTCAGCCTGTCCGAATACCGTCGCGTAATCGAGGGATCCGGTGAACATGACGACGCCGGCGATGCCCAGGATAAAACCGAAGTCGCCGACGCGGTTGACGAGGAACGCCTTGAGGTTGGCGAAAATCGCAGACTCCCGCTTGAACCAGAAGCCGATGAGCAGGTAGGACACGAGGCCGACCGCTTCCCAGCCGAAGAACAACTGCAGGAAGTTATTCGACATGACCAGCATCAGCATCGAGAACGTGAACAGCGAGATGTAGCTGAAGAACCGCTGGTAGCCCGGGTCGTCGTGCATGTAGCCGATCGTGTAGATGTGCACCATCAGCGACACAAAAGTCACGACGCACATCATGAGCGCGGTCAGCCGATCGACGAGGAAACCGACCTCCATGCGCAGGCCGTCCGTCACGGCCCAGGTATAGACGCTGATGTTCTCGGTCGCAGCGCCGCCCCAGAACATGTTCTTGAGCACGAGCAGCGAGAGCGCGCAGGAGATGCCGACGCCAATGATCGTCACCCAGTGAGCGCCCGCACGACCGATCTGCTTTCCCGCGAGACCCGCGATAATCGCGGCAGCCAGCGGCGCCAATACGATGATCAGGTAGTAGGCGTACATATCAACCCTTCAACGTATTGAGTTCCTGCACCGCGATGGAGCGCCGGTTGCGGAACAGCACGACGAGGATGGCGAGACCGATCGCGGCCTCGGCCGCGGCGACCGTCAGGATGAAAAAGACGAATACCTGGCCCGTTTCGTCGCCGAGGAAGCGAGAGAAAGCGATGAAATTCGTATTCACCGCCAGCAGCATGAGCTCGATGCACATCAAGAGCAGGATCAGGTTCTTGCGGTTGATGACGATCCCGGCGATCGACAACACGAACAGCATCGCGGATACGGTCAGGTAATGCTGCAAACCGATCATTGCTTCTTCTCCGCGTCCATCTTGACCACGCGAATGCGGTCCTTGGCGCGCACCGCGACCTGTGCAGCGATGTTCTGCACCTTGAGACCGGGTCGCCGGCGCATCGTCAGCGTGATCGCCGCGATGATTGCGAGCAGCAGGATCACGGCCGCAACTTCGAACGCGAACACGTGCTCGGTGTAGAGCACGGCGCCCAGCGCCTCGGTATTACTGTAGCCCTCGGGGGTCGGTGCAAAGCCGCCGACACCCGTCGGCACCTCGGAGCGCAACCAGATAACGTTGACGAGTTCGATAGCCATCACGAGCGCGAGAGCGATGCCCAGCGGCGCATACCGTGTGAGGCCACGCTTGGCGGCCTCGACGTCGACCTCGAGCATCATGACGACGAACAGGAACAGCACCATCACGGCGCCGACGTAGACCAGCACCAGGACGATTGCGAGAAACTCCGCTTCGGCCAGCAGCCAGAGGATCGCGGCGTTGAAAAACGTGAATACGAGAAACATCACGGCGTGGACCGGGTTGCGCGAGAACACGACGCCCAGCGCGGCGCCGAACATGATGGCCGCAAACACGTAGAACAGGATCGAATGTAACACCATATCGAGCTACCTGTACTTCGCGTCCGCTGCCTTGTCGGCCGAGATCATGGCGTCGTACTTGTCGCCAACGGCCAGCAGCTTGTCCTTGGTCATGATGTTCTCGCCCGGCTCCTCCATGTGATACTCGTGGATGCGTGTCTCGACGATGGCGTCGACCGGGCAGGCTTCCTCGCAGAAACCGCAGTAGATGCATTTGAACAGGTCGATGTCGTAACGCGTCGTGCGGCGCGTACCGTCGTCACCGACGCCGGACTCGATCGTGATTGCGAGCGCAGGGCATACGGCCTCGCACAGCTTGCAGGCGATACAGCGCTCCTCGCCGTTCGGATACCGGCGCAGGGCGTGCAGGCCGCGGAAACGATGCGACTGAGGCGTCTTTTCCTCGGGGTATTCGAGAGTGACGCTCTTGCGGAACCAGTTTCGCTGCGTCACGGACAGACCCTTGAGCAACTCCCACAGGGCAAAGGTCTTGACGTAGCTGATAATTCGTTCCATCGCCTATGCTCCCAAGTTCGCCCAGGGGCCGACCTGGAACCACGCCATCGCGCCTTCGACGGCAATCCAGACGATCGTTACGGGGATAAATACCTTCCAGCCGAGACGCATGATCTGGTCGTAGCGATAGCGTGGAAATGTCGCGCGCAGCCAGAAGAACGTGTACATGAAGAAACACATCTTCAGGAACAGCCAGGGCAACCCGCCGCCGGTCAGCCATGCGAGCCAGGGGATGCCGTTAAGGAACGTCCAGCCCTCGAACGGCGACGCCCACCCGCCGAGGAAGAACACGGCCGTTAGCGTGGAGATCAGGATCATATTCGCGTATTCGGCCAGGAAGAACAGCGCGAATGCGACGCCCGAGTACTCGACGTGGAAACCCGCGACGATCTCCGACTCACCCTCGGCGACATCGAACGGTGCCCGGTTGGTCTCGGCAACACCCGCGATCCAGTAAACGAGGAAGAGCGGGAACAGTGGCACCAGGAACCAGTTGCTGACTCCGCCTGCCTGGGCGTTAACGATGTCGCCGATATTCAGGCTGCCACTGGCCATCAGTACACCGACGAGGGCGAAGCCCATCGCGATCTCGTATGCGACGATCTGCGCGGCCGAGCGCATGGCGCCGAGCAGCGCGTACTTGGAGTTGGTCGCCCAGCCCGCGAGGATCACGCCGTAGACGCCGACCGACGTCAGCGCCAGCACGTACAGCAGGCCGGCGTTGATGTCTGCGATCACGAACTGGTTGTTCATCGGAATCACGGCCCACGTTGCCAGTGCCGGCGTCAGCGACAGTAACGGCGCGATGACATACAGGAACTTGCTCGACTGCGACGGGACGATCACTTCCTTGACGAGCAGCTTGATCACGTCGGCGAAAGGCTGCAGCAGACCTTTCGGGCCGACCCGATTCGGACCGACGCGTGCCTGCATGCTGCCGATCACCTTGCGCTCGAAATAGGTGGAAAACGCAACGCACAGGATCACGGCGATCATGACGACCAGGATCTTGAACAGCGTCGCGAGCAAATACTGGACGCCGGGCGGCCACGTGCTCCAGAGGTCGACGGCAAACTGGGGAATCATCCCGGAGAGGAACTCGAGCATCAGCCTTCTCCCCCGCCCGCCGCGCGTTCCGCCGCAGGGGTCAATTGCAGGGCCCTGGCGCGACGCACCATCGGGTCAACCGAGTAGATGGGCGTGTCAATGTCGTCGCCATGTTCCGCAGTCTGTGGGAGGGCCTTCAGACCTGAATTTTTCGCGGCTGAAACCACCTCTACAGCAGCTCCCGCGTCACCAATCTGTTCGCAACATTCCTCGAGGACGTCCTCGCTGGTCACGTAGTCGAAGCCTTCGGCCTCAACAAGGTTGCCGAGCACACGCAGGACCTTCCACGCCGGACGCGACTCGCCAACGGGCGTCGCAACGCCGGCAAAACTCTGCCTCGTGCCCTCCACGTTAACAAAGGTTCCCGACGTCTCCGCAAAGGTGCCGATAGGCAACAACAGGTCCGCCGCTTCTTCGAGCGCGTCGGATACGAACGGCGTCAGAGCAACGACAAACTTCTGTCGCGCCAGCTTTTGAACGGCGTCGTCGGTCGCATGCAAATCGGCATCCGGCTCGACGTTTAGCAGGACGACAGCGTCGAGTGGCTCGTCGAGCATCGCGCCCGCGTGCGTCCCGCCCTTCGGCAAAACGCCAACCTGGCTGAGACCCGCGCTGTTGGCTCCGGGCGATAGCGTGCCGAGCCTGGCGCCCGACTTCTTCGCGATATCGGCCGCGAGGGCGCGCACGGCGCTGAACGAACGATGGCGCCCCGCGACGTTGCCGAGCAATACGAGGGCGTCGTCCGCGGCCTTGAGCTTTTCGATTACCGCTCCTACCTCGTTTCCGGACAACAGCTCAGTGAGGTCGGCGCCGGACAGGTAGTGATCGACGTCGAAGAAATACTCGTGCACAGCGCGGTTCGCGAAGCTGACGCTCGCGCCTTTCAGGGCCGCCTTGCGAATGCGGTGCGCAAGAATCGGCGCCTCGGCGCGGATATTGGAACCGACCACGAAGATCGCGCCCTGGTTTTCGAGCTCGGCAATGCTGCATCCGAGGTACGGGAAAGCAGGGTCGTTGTCCTGGTCCGAGAAATCCCGCCGCTCGATGCGATGGTCGATTTTCGTCGTGCCGAGGTGGTCTGCCAGCCGCTTCAGGAGATAGCCCTCCTCGACCGTCGCGGACGGCGATGCGAGCATGCCCACGTTGCCGGTGCCGCGAAGCGCGGCGGCCGCGGTCTCCAACGCATCTTTCCAGTCGATGTCGCGCCACTGGCCGCTCTCCTTGATACGCGGCTTCTGCAGGCGATCCGGCGAGTAAATCGCTTCGTAGCTGAATCGATCACGATCTGATATCCAGCTTTCGTTGATGGCTTCGTTGTTGCGCGGGACGACGCGCTTGACCGTGCCGCGCAACACGTGAGCAAAGATATTGGAACCCACGCAATCGTGCGGCGCCACGGCCGCACGCTGCACCATTTCCCAGGCACGCGCGCTGTACCGATAGGGCTTGTTGTTGAGCGCCCCGACCGGGCACAGGTCGATGATGTTCGCCGACAGCTCGTGGTCGATATTCTGCTCGACGTAGGTCGAGATCACGACGTTTTCGCCGCGCAGCGTGGTGCCGAGCTGCGGCTTGCCCTGGATCTCTTCGCCGAAACGCACACAGCGCGTGCAGTGGATGCAGCGCGTCATGTCCGTCGACACGAGCGGGCCGATATTCTTGTCCTTTACGACGCGCTTACCATCGTTGTAACGCGACACGTCGCGCCCGTAACCCATCGCGAGATCCTGCAACTCGCACTCACCGCCCTGATCGCAGATCGGGCAGTCCAGCGGATGATTGATGAGCAGGAATTCCATCGTCGCTTTTTGCGCGGCAATCGCGCGCGGCGACTTCGTGAACACCTTCATGCCCTCGGATACGGGCTGCGCGCAGGCGGGGATCGGCTTCGGCGCACCCTCGACATCGACCAGGCACATGCGGCAGTTGGCGGCAACGCTGAGCTTCTCGTGGTAGCAGAATCGCGGCACGTAGGCGCCGATCGAATCCGTCACCTCGATCAGCATCTGTCCCGGGCGCGCCTCGACCGGCTTGCCGTCGACCTCAATATTTACGACGTCGTTTCTCATAGCCGTTACGCGGCCGCTTCCGGGGCATCGTCGACGATGCTGCGCCCGTTGTTGCGGACCATGTATTCGAATTCGTGGAAGAAGTGCTTGAGAAAACTCTGTACGGGCCACGCCGCTGCGTCGCCGAGCGCGCAGATCGTGTGACCCTCGATCTTGTTGGCGACGTCGGTCAGCTTCTGCAGATCGGCCTCCTCGCCCTTGCCGTCGATAATGCGCGTCAACATGCGGTACAACCAGCCGGTGCCCTCGCGGCAGGGTGTGCACTGGCCGCAGGACTCCGCCATGTAGAACCGTGCGATGCGCCGCAGCGCGCGCACCATGCACGTAGTCTCATCCATGACGATGACGGCACCCGTACCGAAGGATGAACCCGCCTGCTGCAGCGAGTTGTAGTCCATCGTGCATTCCATGATGACGTCGGCCGGAAGCACCTTGCACGACGAACCACCGGGGATGACCGCTTTCAGCTTGCGGCCTTTCCACACCCCGCCGCAGATATCCTCGAGCAGGGTCCTGAACGGGACGCCCATCGGCAGCTCGTAATTGCCGGGTTTCTCGACATGGCCCGAGACCGAGAACTGCGCGGTGCCGCCCGAACCTTCCGGCCCAAGGTTCGCAAACCATGCGGCCCCATTGCGGATGATCGCAGGTACGCTGGCAATGCTCTGAGTGTTATTGATGGTCGTCGGCTTGCCGTACAGGCCAAAGTTTGCGGGAAACGGCGGCTTGAACCGAGGCCGGCCCTGTTTGCCCTCCAGCGACTCGAGCAGCGCCGTCTCCTCGCCGCAGATATAGGCGCCGGCACCGATGAAGCCATGGATATCGATGTCGATGCCGCTGCCCTGCACGTTCTTGCCGAGCAACCCCGCGTCATAGGCTTCTTTCACGGCCGCCTCGAACCGCGGGAACGGCTCGTCGAGGAACTCGCCGCGCATGTAGTTATAGGCAACGGTTGCGCCCATCGCGTAGGCCGCGATCGCCATGCCCTCGACGAGCGAATGCGGGTTGTAGCGCAGGATCTCGCGGTCGTGACACGTACCGGGCTCGGACTCGTCCGAGTTGACCACGAGATATTTCTGGCCATCGTAGTTCTTCGGCATGAAGCTCCACTTGAGGCCGGTCGGGAAGCCTGCACCGCCCCGACCGCGCAGTCCGGACGCCTTGACCTCCTCAATGACCTCGTCGGGCTTCATTCCACCCGCGAGAATTCTGCGCCAGGCCTTGTAGCCGTCGTGCTTTTCATAGGTGGCGAGCGTCCAGGATTCATCCGACCCGAAGGTATTGAAACAAACGAGATTCTGTTCGATCGCCATTACTCGAGCCCGTCCAGGATTTCGTCGATCACCTCGGGGGTCAGGTTCTCGTGGTACACGTGGTTGACCTGCATGGCGGGCGCACCGACACACGCGGCGATGCATTCCTCTTCTCGCTTGAGGTAGATGCGGCCGTCTGCCGTACTTTCCCCGAGCTTGATGCCGAGCCTGCCTTCGACGTGTTCGACGACGTCGTCGGCGCCGCGCAGCATGCAGGAGATGTTCGTGCAGATCGACACCTCGTTGCGGCCACAGGGTCTGGTCTGGAACATCGAGTAGAACGTCGCGACCTCGTACACCTGGATGGCCGGCAGGTCGAGGTAATCCGCCACGGCGTCCATTAGCTCGGCCGTCAGGAAGCCCTTGTTTTCATGTTGCACCAGGTGCAGCGCACGGATCACGGCCGAGCGCTGCCGGTCTGCCGGGAAGCGTTTCTTCCAGGCGTCGATCTCTTCGCGCACGTGAGTGGACAGTTCGTAGCTCACCGGTCGACCTCGCCGAAGACGATGTCCTGGGTACCGATGACGGCGACGACGTCCGCCAGCATGTGCCCTTCGACCATTTCCGACATGGCCGACAGGTGCGCGAAACCCGGCGCACGGATTTTTACACGATAGGGCTTGTTGGCGCCGTCCGATACCAGGTAGATGCCGAACTCGCCCTTCGGGTGCTCGACGGCGCAGTACGCCTCGCCTTCGGGTACGCAGTAGCCTTCCGTGAACAACTTGAAATGATGAATGAGCGATTCCATGTCGTCTTTCATCTCGACGCGCTGCGGTGGCGTAATCTTGTGATCGTCGACGACGACCGGCCCCGGGTTCTCCCGCAGCCACTCGATGCACTGCCTGATGATGCGGTTCGACTGGCGCATCTCCTCGACGCGGACGAGGTAGCGATCGTAGCAATCACCGTTGCGCCCTACAGGGATGTCGAAATCGACCTTGTCGTACACCTCGTAGGGCTGTTTCTTGCGCAGGTCCCACTCGACGCCCGATCCGCGCAACATGGGGCCGGAAAAACCAAGCTGCATCGCACGCTCCGGTGTGACGACGCCAATATTCACCGTGCGCTGCTTCCAGATGCGGTTGTCGGTCAGTAGGGTTTCGTACTCGTCGACGCAACCGGGAAAGCGGTCGGTGAACGCCTCGATGAAATCGAGCAGCGATCCCTCGCGGCTCGCGTTGAGCCGGTCGAGCTCCTTCTTGCTGCGGAATTTCGACTCCTGGTACTTCGGCATGAGCTCCGGCAGGTCGCGATACACACCGCCCGGCCGATAGTAAGTCGCGTGCATGCGTGTCCCTGAAACGGCCTCGTAGCAGTCCATCAGGTCTTCGCGTTCGCGAAAGCAGTACAGGAACATCGTCATTGCGCCGATATCGAGGCCGTGCGCCCCGAGCCACATCAGGTGATTCAGGATGCGCGTGATCTCGTCGAACATGACGCGGATGTACCGGGCGCGTTCGGGCACCTGGATTCCGAGCAGTTTTTCGATGGCCATCACGTAGGCGTGCTCGTTGCACATCATCGACACGTAGTCGAGCCGGTCCATGTAGCCGATACTCTGGTTGAACGGCTTGCTCTCCGCGAGCTTCTCCGTGGCGCGGTGCAGCAGGCCGACATGGGGATCCGCCTTCTGGATGACCTCGCCCTCGATTTCCAGCACGAGACGCAATACGCCGTGCGCCGCAGGATGCTGCGGGCCGAAGTTCATCGTGTAGCTCTGGATTTCAGCCATCGCCGGTTTCCCTGAGCGCCGCGCTGTATCGATTGTCGTCGCGGATGACGCGCGGCACGAGCGTGCGGGGCTCGAGCTGCACCGGACGATAGACCACGCGCCCCTCGGCCTCGTCGTAGTGCACTTCGACGTTACCCATCAGCGGGAAATCCTTGCGGAACGGGTGACCGATGAAGCCGTAGTCGGTCAGTATGCGGCGCAGGTCCGGGTGTCCTTTGAAGAGAATGCCGTACAAGTCGAACGCCTCGCGTTCGAACCAGTTCGCACCGTTCCAGATGTCGACCACCGAATCCACGATCGGCGGATTGCTCGTACCGGTGAATACGCGTAACCGCAGGCGCAGGTTGTGCTGCAGCGAAAGCAGGTGGTAGACGACGGCAAAGCGGCGTGCGTCGAACTCGTCGGCCTCGTCGAGAATTACGTCATCGCGTTCAACGCCACGGCTGAATCCCTGGTCTGTCGCCTCACTCGTGGTCCACTCGTCGATGCCGTATTTCAGGTAGTCGACGCCACACACGTCCATGAGCATCTCGAAGCCGAAATCGCCCTCGTTGCGCAGCGCCGTCGCCACGCCGACCAGGTCGTCCTTGTCGACTTCGTAGGTCAACTCGCCACAGATCGACGGGATGCGTTGCATCTGCTCGCCGAATCGCTCGTGAATCCGAGCAGCCAGTGTCTCGTAACGTTCGCTCATAACCGTGTTCTTAACGGGCAATCGTGCTCGTGCGACGGATCTTCTTCTGCAGTTGTATCAATCCGTAGATCAGGGCCTCGGCGGTCGGCGGACAACCTGGGACATAGACGTCGACCGGTACGATCCGGTCACAGCCGCGAACCACGGAATAGGAATAGTGGTAATAACCGCCGCCGTTCGCGCAGGACCCCATCGATACGACCCAGCGCGGTTCCGGCATCTGGTCGTAGACCTTGCGCAGCGGCGCCGCCATCTTGTTGGTCAGCGTTCCCGCAACGATCATGCAGTCCGACTGGCGAGGACTGGGCCGGAAAATAATACCGAAGCGGTCGAGGTCATAGCGTGCCGCGCCCGCCTGCATCATCTCGACGGCGCAACAGGCCAGCCCGAAAGTCATCGGCCAGAGCGATCCGGTGCGCGCCCAGTTCATCACCGCATCGACGCTCGTCACGACGAAGCCTTTTTTCTGCAGGCTCTGCCCCGCGCCTTCCGACTCGGTGACCGGCTCCGCCGACTGCGGGTCCGCTAATCCCATTCGAGCGCCCCCTTCTTCCACTCGTAAATAAACCCGACGACGAGAATGGCGAGGAACAGCGCCATCGACAGGAGCCCGAACTTGCCGACCGCGTCCAGCGAGACCGCCCAGGGAAAGAGGAAGGCGATTTCCAGGTCGAAAATGATGAACAGGATCGCGACGAGGTAGTAGCGCACGTCGAACTTCATGCGGGAATCGTCAAAGGCCTCGAAGCCGCATTCATACGGGGAGAGTTTTTCCTCATCCTTGCGCCCGTGACCTATGAGAAAGCCCAGCGACAGGAGCACCACGCCGAGGCCTGCCGCAATACCGAGAAATATCAGGATAGGAAAATATTCTTGGAGCATTGTTACCTAATCACCTGGCGCCCGGGCTCGTCGCCGAGATCAGCGCGCGATTGTAGCAGTGTCTGCTTGCTCGGACATACTCTGGCGCAAAATTATCCGTTCGCACCGTTCTTTGCAGGGTCACCCACGAAAAACGGCCTGCAGCGGGGCTGAACAGGCCGTTTCGGGTATTGGTGCTCTGGGCGAGACTCGAACTCGCACGGCTCGCGCCACTGCCCCCTCAAGACAGCGTGTCTACCAATTCCACCACCAGAGCGACTATTGTCTATTTTACTCCTGATCGTCGACGCGGTCTTCCTCTTCCAGCGTCGGCAGGTCAAGATCAGGCGCATCCTCCGTTGCTTCCAGCTCGGGAAGATCGGAAACCGGCGTGTCCTCGCTGAGCGCCGGCGTTTGCTCGGCCGCCTCCTCGACGGGCGGCGCGTCCTCGAGCAGGCTGCTCGGCGCGTCCGTTGCCTGGCTGCTGAGGTACGCGAGACCGAGGCTGCTCACGAAGAACAGCGTCGCGCAAACGGCTGTTGCACGAGAGAAAAAGCTGCTCGACCCGCGCGCGCCGAATACCGTGCCCGAAGCACCGGCACCGAATGCGGCGCCCGCATCGGCGCCCTTGCCTCGCTGCAAAAGCACCAGCACGATGATCAGCAATGCGATCAGTGTGTGCGCGATCAGTACCGCTTTTTGAAGTGTATCCATGTTCAGTTCAACTCGTTATCTGAGTGCGGCCGCAGCGCTGGCAATCGCAAGAAAGTCGTCGGCTTTCAGCGATGCGCCGCCGATCAGGCCACCATCGATGTCAGGCTGGCCCAGCAGGCCGGCCGCGTTTTCGCCTTTCATGCTGCCGCCGTACAGTATCTGCAGGCCGGCAGCAATTGATTCGTTCCGTGCCGCGAGACGCCCGCGGATGTGCTGGTGCACGTCCTGCGCCTGCTCCGGCGTGGCCGTCATCCCTGTTCCGATGGCCCAGACCGGTTCGTAAGCGATAACGGCCGCAGCAAACGCCTCGATCCCGGCCGTTTCGAGCACCGCGTCGAGCTGCTCGTCAATGACCCTCTCGGTCGTCCCTGCCTCGCGCTCTTCGAGCGTCTCGCCGACGCACAGGATCGGGGTGAGTCCTGCCGCCTGCGCGGCGGCGAACTTGGCCGCCACCTGTGCACTGGTCTCACCGTACAGCGAGCGGCGCTCCGAGTGGCCCACGATCACGTAGTCGCAGCCCACGTCGCGCAGCATACCGGGCGATACCTCTCCCGTGTACGCGCCCTTGTCGTGCTCCGAGACGTTCTGCGCGCCGACCATGACGGCCGAGTCCTCCGCCTGCCCCGCGACGGCGGCCAGGTAGGGAAACGGCGGGCAAACCAGCAGCGTAAAGCCGTCTCCGGCGGGTACACCATCGATGATCCCGGCAACGAGCTCCGCGTTCGCGGCGCTGCTGCCGTTCATTTTCCAGTTTCCGGCGACGAGAAAGTCACGCATTTCGGTGTACCCGGAGGTCTAAAAGGCGCGCAAGGATACCGGGCGAGGCCCGGCAAATCAACGCATTAATGGCCCACCCGGCGAGCCGCCTCGGAGACCACGGAAGCCAGCCGCTCGGCCAGGGAAACGACCTGCTGCTTGTTCTCCCCTTCGACCATCACGCGGATCACGGGTTCGGTGCCCGATGCCCGGAGAACGACGCGGCCGGTGTCGGCGAGCTCCTGCTCGGCCACGGCCACGGCATCCCGGATTTGCGGCGACGCGTCCGGATCCAGGCGTCGCTCCATGCGCACGTTCACCATGGTTTGCGGGTACCTCGGCATACCGGCCACGAGTCTCGACAGCGGCTGCCCTGTCTGTTTCATGATCGCGAGTACCTGCAGGGCACTGATCAGGCCGTCACCGGTCGTCGTCTTGTCCAGCACGAGCATGTGGCCCGAGGTCTCCCCACCCAGCACTCCGCCACTGTCCCGCAGCGCCTCGAGCACGTAGCGATCACCGACCGCGGCGCGCCGGAACTCGATATCCAGCGCCCTGAGGGCGTGTTCGAGACCGAGATTGCTCATGACAGTGCCGACGACCGGGCCCGGCAGGGCGCCCTGCGCCTTGCGCGTCGTAGCCAGCACGTAGAGTAACTGGTCACCGTCAATGAGCTCGCCGTTCTCGTCAACCATGACGACGCGATCGCCGTCGCCATCCAGCGCAACGCCGACGTCGGCCTTGACGGCCGGCACCGTCAGCCGCATGAGCTCCGGATGCGTCGACCCACAGCCGGCGTTGATGTTCTTGCCGTTCGGCGAACAGCCGATCGGGATGACGTCGGCGCCCAGATTGCCCAGCGTACGCGGCCCGACCTTGTAGCCGGCGCCGTTCGCGCCGTCGAATACGATTTTCAACCCGTCGAGGTCGACACCCTCGGGCATGCTGGCCGCACAGAACTCCTGGTATCGGATACGTGCCGTATCGATACGCTTCGCTTTGCCGAGGGACTGCGAGTCGAGCGTTATCGCGGGCTCGCGCAGGCGTTCCTCGATGCGTCGCTCGATATCGTCCGAGAGCTTCGAGCCCTGTGCGTCGAAAAACTTGATGCCGTTGTCAAAAAAAGGATTGTGCGAGGCGCTGATAACGACGCCGAGATCAGCATCGAATTCCTGCGTAAGCCGGGCGATGCCGGGCGTCGGAAGCGGGCCGAGCAACAGTACGTCGGCCCCCGCGGCGACGAAGCCGGCCTCGAGCGCCGATTCGAACAGGTAGCCGGACAGCCGCGTATCCTTGCCGATCACGACCGTGCCGCCCCGCGGCACGAGCACCTGGGCTGCCGCGCTCGCAAGGCGCATGGCGAAGTCGGCCGTCATCGGGTCCGCCCCGACCCGGCCGCGCACTCCGTCGGTACCGAAGTAATTTCTGCTCATTTTCGCCTCGCCATCATGACCGCCTCCGCGACTTTCAGCGCGTCCACCGTTTGACCAACGTCGTGCGCGCGGATGATATCAGCCCCGTTGAGGACGGCGATGACCGCCGCCGCCACGCTCGCCGCCACGCGCTCGTCGACGGCGCGGCCGGTCAGGTCGCCCAGCACGGACTTACGCGACAGGCCGGCCAGTACCGGCCGGCCGCGAACGCCGCATTGTCGCAAATTTGCCAGCAACTCGACATTGTGTTCCCGGGTCTTGCCGAACCCGAAGCCCGGATCGACGACGAGCAACGACTCGTCGATGCCGGCATCAAGGCACGCCTGGACGCGTTGCTCCAGGAATGCCGCGACTTCGGCGACGACGTCGCCATAGTTCGGGGCCTTTTGCATGCTGCGCGGCTTGCCCTGCATGTGCATGAGACAGACCGGGACGCCGAGATCCGCCGCCGCCTCGAGGGCGCCCTCCTCGCGCAATGCGCAGACGTCGTTGATCATCACCGCGCCGGCCGCAACGGCCTCGCGCATCACCTGCGCTTTGCTCGTATCGATGGAAACAGGAACGGACGTGATCGAGCGCACGGCCTCGATCACCGGGATGACCCGGTCGAGTTCCTGCTGCCCGCCGACGCCGGTGGAACCCGGTCGCGTCGACTCCCCGCCGATATCGATCAGGGCCGCGCCCTCGCGCGCCATCGCCTCGGCATGGCGCATCGCCGCATCACGGCCGTCGAACCGTCCGCCGTCTGAAAATGAGTCGGGCGTGACATTGAGGATGCCCATCACGGCGGGTGCCGGGATGCACAGTGAACCCGGTGCGAGCATCAGCCTGGCGGGGCTAGTGTTCGCTGGCCGGTCCGCCGATGTGGCCCGTGGCATCAGTCTCGGCCGTCTCCGAGCCGTCGTCGGGCCTGGGCGGCGTCGTCGTGTCGTCCCAGTCCTCGGGCGGACGGCACTCGCGGCCTTCCATGATGTCCTTGATCTGCACTTCGTTGATCGTTTCGTATTTCACGAGCGCCTTCGCCATCGCGTGCAGCTTGTCGACGTTTTCTTTGAGCAACTTCCGCGCACGCTCGTAGTTCGAGTCGATAATGCGGCGGACTTCCTCGTCGATCGCATGCGCCGTGTCGTCGGACACCTGCTTGTGTTGCGTCACCGAGCGACCGAGGAATACCTCGCCATCATCCTCGCTGTAGGTCAGCGGACCCAGGCGTTCCGACAGTCCCCACTTCGTCACCATATTGCGGGCAATCTCGGTGGCGCGCTCGATGTCGTTTGATGCACCGGTAGTAACGCCGCCTTCGCCGTTGATCATTTCCTCGGCGATGCGGCCGCCAAACAGGCTCGAAATACTGCTCTCGAGGCGCTGGCGCGACATGCTGTAGCGATCCTCCTCGGGCAGGTACATCGTCACGCCCAGCGCCCGGCCGCGCGGGATGATCGTCACTTTGTATACGGGATCGTGCTCGGGTACCAGGTAGCCGACAATGGCATGTCCCGCCTCGTGGTAGGCCGTGTTGAGCTTCTCCTTCTCGCTCATGACCATCGAGCGCCGCTCCGCGCCCATCATGATCTTGTCTTTCGCCTTCTCGAACTCGTCCATGCTGACGACGCGCTTGTTGGCGCGGGCCGCAAAAAGGGCCGCCTCGTTGACGAGGTTGGCGAGATCCGCGCCCGAGAATCCGGGCGTGCCGCGCGCGATGACCCCCGGGCGTACGTCGTCGCTGAGCGGCACCTTGCGCATGTGGACCTTGAGGATCAGTTCCCGGCCGCGCACGTCAGGCAGCGGCACGACCACCTGGCGGTCGAAGCGTCCCGGGCGCAGCAGCGCCGGGTCGAGAACGTCCGGTCGGTTGGTTGCGGCGATGACGATAATGCCTTCCGATCCCTCGAAGCCGTCCATTTCCACGAGCATCTGGTTGAGCGTCTGCTCGCGCTCGTCATGGCCACCGCCGAGGCCGGCGCCACGGTGGCGTCCCACGGCGTCTAGCTCGTCGATGAATATGATGCACGGCGCCTGTTTCTTGGCCTGGTCGAACATGTCGCGGACGCGTGACGCGCCGACACCCACAAACATTTCGACGAAATCGGAGCCCGAGATCGTGAAGAACGGCACTTTCGCCTCGCCGGCGATCGCCCGCGCCAGCAGCGTCTTACCGGTTCCGGGCGGCCCGACCATGAGCACGCCCTTGGGAATCTTGCCGCCCAGGCGCTGGAACTTGCTCGGATCCTTGAGGAACTCGACGATCTCGGCAACCTCGGCCTTGGCCTCGTCGACGCCGGCCACGTCGGCAAAGGTCACGCCGACCTGGTCCTCGCCGAGCAGACGCGCCTTGCTCTTGCCGAAAGACATGGCGCCGCGGCCGCCTCCGCCGCCCTGCATCTGGCGCATGAAATAAATCCACACGCCGATAAGGAGAAGAATCGGGAACGAACTGATCAGCAGCTGGGTGAAGAAACTCTGCTGCTGTTGCTCGGCCCCGGTGAAATCGACGTCGTGCTCTTCGAGCAGGCCGATCAGCGTATTGTTGTCCGTCTCCGGGCTGATCGAGTAATACGGCAGCGGTTCGGCATTGGTGCCGCCCCAGCGGATGCGGTTGTCCTCGCCGATGATGGCCCGCTCGACGTTGCCGGAGCGCACGGCTTCGATGAAGTCCGAGTAATCGCGCTCAACAGGCTGCCCGGGACCGACGCCATTGAGACCCGACACCACCGACAGCAGGACGACGATGATGACAATAAATACCAGCGCATTCTTGGTTAGATCATTCACGATTCAGACGCTACTACAATGAGAAATTTCTCGCTACCAGGTACACCTCACGGCTGCCTGATCGCGAGGCCTCGGGTTTGATGACCCGCACACGCTCGAAAGAGTTCCTCGCGGTTTTGACAAACTCGTCGAAACCCTCGCCCTGGAAGACCTTGCACACGAAACTGCCCCCGGGCCTGAGTACCCGTTGCGCCATGTCCAGGGCCAGTTCTGCGAGATACATCGAGCGTGGCTGGTCCACCGCTTTGGTACCGCTGATATTGGGCGCCATGTCGCTGATTACAAGGTCTGCGCCGCGCTCGCCGACCCGTTCGAGCAGTTCCTCGAAGACGTCTTCCTCGCGAAAATCGCCCTGCACGAACTCGACGCCGGGCAGCGCGTCCATGGGCAGCAGGTCGACCGCAATCACGCGCCCGTTGCCGTCCAGCGCCTGGGTCACGTACTGGCTCCAGCCGCCTGGCGCCGCTCCCAGGTCCAGGCAGACCATGCCCGGGCGCAGCAGGCGCTCTTTTGTATCAATTTGTTCCAGCTTGAAGACGGCACGTGAACGCCACCCCTCCCGGCGCGCGCGCTGCACGAAGGGATCGCGTTCCTGGCGATCGCGCCAGCTGCCACTCGATCGGCGTGGTTTGCTCATTGCAGCTCTTGCATCCTGTTACACTTCGCGGCCATGCGTCTCAGCGAACCACAGAAGAAGTTCCTCCGCGGGCTCGGGCACCAGCTCAAGCCGCTGATCATGGTGGGCGACGCCGGCCTCAGCGACTCCCTGCTGGCGGAGTTCGAATCCACCCTGGACCACCATGAGCTGATCAAGGTGCGTGTCCGCGCCGGCGATCGCGAGGCCCGGGATGCGATTATCGGCCAGCTCTGCGCCAGGAGCGAGGCGCAACTCGTCCAGCGCATCGGCAACGTCGCCCTGCTGTACCGGCCCAACCTGAAAAAGAAACCCGAAAAACGAATCCGTATCCCGGCCCGCTAAACCTGCTCGTAACGGACTTCGAGGATATCGTAGGTCTTGACGCCGTCCGGTGCCTCGAATTCGATGGCGTCCCCCTCGTCCTTGCCAATCAACGCTCTCGCTATCGGAGACGAGTAGGAGATCATGCCCTGCTTGATGTCCGCCTCGTCCTCGCCGACGATCGTGTAGGTGAGCTGCTTGTCGGTGTTTTCATCGAGAATCACGACCGTGGCCCCGAAAATGACCTTGCCGCGCGCATCCACGGCCGAAGCGTCGATGACCTGCTTGTGCGACAGCTTGCCCTCGATGTCCTTGATGCGCGCCTCGATAAAGCCCTGCTCCTCCTTGGCCGCGTGATACTCGGCGTTCTCCTTGAGATCGCCATGGGCGCGCGCCTCGGCGATCGCCTTGACGACATTGGGCCGGTCGACGGATTTCAGCCGCTTCAATTCTTCCTGCAACAACTCATGGCCGCGCACGGTCATCGGTACCTTGCTCACGCCACGACCTCGTTGTGTAAATCCTGCAGGCGATTTACGTCGTGATTGTCGATCATCTCGATGGCGCGGCAGGTGGCCATCGCGGCGGCCAGCGTCGTGTAATAGGTCACGTTGCTGCGCACTGCCTCGGCCCGGATCGATTCGGACTCGTTGATGGCCTGCTTGCCTTCCGTCGTGTTCACTATCAGGTCGATTTCACCGTTCTTGATCATGTCCACGATGTGCGGACGCCCTTCGCGCACCTTGTTCGCGCGCCTGCATGATACACCAGCCTCCGCCAGCGCCTTGGCCGTGCCGTGCGTCGCCACGAGATCAAAGCCCATCTTTGTGAGGATGCGGCCCAGTTCGATGGCGCCGTCCTTGTCTCGATCGCGCACGCTCAGCAATGCGGCGCCCTGGCGCGGCAGGATGACGCCCGAGGCGAGCTGCGCCTTGGCATAGGCTTCTGCGAAAGTACGACCGACACCCATCACCTCGCCCGTCGATTTCATTTCCGGACCGAGGATCGGGTCCGCGCCCGGGAATTTGATGAACGGGAACACGGCTTCCTTGACCGAGTAGTACTCGGGAATGCGCTGGTTCACGTAGCCCTGCTTGGCCAGCGATTCACCGACCATGACCTTGGCTGCAATCTTGGCGAGCGGTATGCCGATGGCTTTGGACACGAACGGCGCCGTGCGCGACGCACGGGGATTCACCTCGAGCAGGTACACGACCTCGCCCTGAATGGCAAACTGCGTGTTCATGAGGCCGACGACCTTGAGTCCCCGGGCGAGCTTGACCACCTGCCGCTCGAGTTCCTTGAGCACCTCCTCGCCAAGACTGAATGGCGGCAACGAGCAGCCCGAGTCCCCGGAGTGCACGCCGGCCTGTTCGATGTGCTCCATGACACCGCCGATCAGGACGCGTTCGCCGTCACAAATGCAATCGACATCGACCTCGGTGGCGAGGTCGAGAAAGCGGTCCAGCAGTACCGGGCTTGCGTTGGACACGTTGATCGCCGCGTCCATGTAGGCCGCCAGGTCTTCGTCGCTGTGCACGATCTCCATGGCGCGCCCGCCCAGCACGTAGGACGGCCGCACGACGAGCGGGTAGCCGACTTCCGAGGCCAGTTCGAGCGCCCGCTCCTTGCTCGTTGCCGTGCGGTTCGGCGGCTGCTTCAGCCCGAGGCTGGTGACGAGGTTCTGGAAGCGCTCCCGATCCTCGGCGAGGTCGATCGAATCGGGCGACGTGCCGATGATCGGCGCACCGGCCGCCTCGAGATCGCGCGCGAGCTTGAGCGGCGTCTGGCCGCCATACTGGACGATGACGCCCTTCGGCTTCTCGAGGTCGATTATTTCCATGACGTCTTCGAAGGTCAGCGATTCGAAGTACAGCCTGTCGGAGGTGTCGTAGTCGGTCGACACGGTTTCCGGGTTGCAATTGACCATGATGGTCTCGTAACCCGATTCCCGGAGCGCCAGCGCGGCGTGCACGCAGCAATAGTCGAACTCGATGCCCTGCCCGATGCGGTTCGGGCCGCCGCCGAGAATCATGATCTTCGGCCGATCGCCGGGCGCCGCCTCGCACTCCTCCTCGTAGGTCGAGTACATGTACGCCGTAGTCGTCGCGAATTCCGCGGCGCAGGTATCCACGCGCTTGTAAACCGGGCGCACGCCCATCTCGAGGCGCCGTCGCCGCACGGCTTTCTCGTCGGAGCCGACGAGTTCGGCAATACGCGCGTCGGAAAATCCCTTGCGCTTGATGGCCCGCATGATGCCGGCATTCAGCCCGGGCAACCCGTGCTCCCGGATGTCGTTTTCGATGTTGACGAGGTCTGCGATCTGGACGAGAAACCACCGGTCGATGCCGGTGACCCGCGCCACGTCCTCGAAGGAATAACCGTGCCGCAGCGCGTCGGCGACATACAGGATGCGTTCCGAGCCAGGGATACGCAGCTCCTGGCGCAGGTGGTCACGGTCCAGATCGGTGGCGATCGGGCCGCAGATTTCACTGAGCCCGGTAATGCCGGTTTCCAGCCCGCGCAGCGCCTTTTGCAGCGATTCCTGGAAATTACGGCCGATCGCCATGACTTCACCGACCGACTTCATCTGCGTGGTCAGGCGATCGTTGGCGCCCGGGAATTTCTCGAAAGTGAACCGCGGTATTTTCGTGACGACGTAATCGATTGCGGGCTCGAACGAGGCCGGCGTCAGGCCGCCGGTGATGTCGTTCTTGAGTTCGTCGAGCGTATAGCCGACCGCCAGCTTGGCGGCGACCTTGGCGATCGGGAAACCCGTCGCCTTCGAGGCCAGGGCCGACGAGCGCGAGACCCGCGGGTTCATTTCGATGATCAGCACGCGCCCCGTGTCCGGGCATACCGCGAACTGGACGTTCGAGCCGCCGGTCTCGACGCCGATCTTGCGCAACACGTCGATCGAGGCATTGCGAAGTCGCTGGTATTCCTTGTCGGTCAGCGTCTGCGCCGGGGCGACCGTGATGGAGTCTCCCGTGTGCACGCCCATCGGGTCGAAGTTCTCGATCGAGCAGACGATGATGCAGTTGTCGTTCCTGTCGCGGACGACTTCCATTTCGAACTCTTTCCAGCCGATGACCGACTCTTCGAGCAGGATCTCCGTGGTCGGCGACATCTCGAGGCCGTGAGCGACGATGCGCTCGAATTCCTCGCGGTTGTAGGCGATACCACCGCCAGTGCCGCCGAGCGTGAATGACGGGCGGATGATGGTCGGGAAGCCGATCGCTTGTTGTTTCTCGAGCGCCTCCTCGAGCGAATGCGCAATGTCCGCGCGCGGGGACTCCAGCCCGATTTCGGCCATCGCCTGGCGGAAAAGGTCGCGATCCTCGGCCATGTCGATGGCCTCTCGGGACGCCGCGATCATCTCGACGCCGTATTTGTCGAGCACCCCTTCGCGGGCCAGGTCGAGGGCACAGTTCAGCCCGGTCTGGCCGCCCATCGTCGGCAGCAGCGCGTCGGGACGCTCCTTCTCGATGATACTTGCGACAGCGGTCCAGTGAATCGGCTCGATATAGATCGCGTCGGCCATCTCCGGGTCGGTCATGATCGTGGCAGGGTTGGAATTCACGAGGATGACCCGGTAGCCCTCTTCCCGCAGCGCCTTGCAGGCCTGGGCGCCCGAGTAATCGAATTCGCAGGCCTGGCCGATCACGATCGGTCCGGCACCGATGATCAGGATGCTCTTGATGTCGCTGCGTTTGGGCATCGGTTTCAGTTAATAATCTAAATTAAAAAAGTTATATAAATAATTGTTTTACAGTGATTTATGAAATCATCGCGCGCAGGCCGCTCTTCTTCTGCGCGTCCATGTGATGGATAAAGCGCTCGAACAGGGGCAACAGGTCGTGGGGCCCCGGGCTCGCCTCCGGATGCCCCTGGAAGCTGAACGCGGGCCGGTCCCGGAAGGCGATGCCCTGCAGCGTGCCGTCGAACAGCGAGCGGTGCGTGGCCTCGACGTTGTCCGGCAGGGAGCCCTCGGCAACGGCGAAGCCATGGTTCTGGCTCGTGATCATGACCTGGCCCGTGGCCAGATCCTGCACCGGGTGGTTGGCGCCGTGGTGGCCGAATTTCATCTTCTCGGTTTTCGCGCCGGCCGCCAGCGCGAGCAACTGGTGCCCGAGACAGATGCCGAAGACCGGGATGCCCTTGTCGAGGAAGACGCGGATGGCCTCGATGGCGTAGCCGCAGGGTTCGGGATCGCCGGGACCGTTCGACAGGAACACGCCGTCGGGCCCGTGCGACAGGACCTCCTCGGCACTGGTCTGCGCCGGCACGACGGTGAGCCGGCAGTCGAGGTCGGACAGCAGCCTCAGGATATTGCGCTTCACGCCGAAATCGTATGCGACGACGTGGTACGGCGCGATGCGGCGACTCATGATGCGCTGCGGCTTGCCGAAAGAGGTGCCATTGCACCACTGGTAGGTATCGCGCGTGGACACGAACTTGGCAAGGTCCATGCCCGCTATGCCAGGGAATTTGCGGGCATGCTCGATCGCCTTCTTGACCGGCTGGTTGCCGGTCATGATGCATCCCGACTGGGCGCCCTTCTCGCGGATGATGCGCGTCAGCTTGCGCGTGTCGATATCGGCGATGGCAACCGTGTCCCCCTGTTTCAGGAAGTCGGAGAACGATCGCTCCGAGCGCCAGCTGCTGGTGAGCATCGAATTGTCGCGGATGATCAGGCCCGATGCGTGGATCTTCGATGACTCCATATCCTCACTGTTGGTGCCCGTATTGCCGATGTGGGGATACGTCAGGGTCACGATCTGGCGGCAGTAGGAGGGATCCGTGAGGATCTCCTGGTAGCCGGTCATCGCGGTGTTGAATACGACTTCACCGATCGTCTGCCCGTCGGCGCCGATCGAGGTACCGTGGAAGACGGTGCCGTCCTGTAGTGCAAGTATCGCGGGAGTGCTCAAGCGAGACCCTCAAGATTGATCAGTCCAGTGATCACACGTGGTCGCGAAAACGTCGCTTTTAGATGCAACAAAGCGGAAGGACCCGGCCTCCCGCTCACATTTTTCACTGACCGCCCAGCGATCCGGCGTAGTTTACTGGAGGCTTTCTTCCCGCGCCAGACTCTGGCGCCTTTTTTTGGGCGGTGAGGCGTTGCTGCGCCGGCTAACTGCCGAAAAGCACGTCGCCCATGCCGTAGCGCCCCGGCGGCTGCGCGACGACCCAGCGTGCCGCGCGAATTGCGCCGTCCGCAAACACCTGGCGGGTCGTCACGCTGTGGGCGAAGCTCAGTCGCTCGGTCGGTGACGACATTACGACCTCGTGGTCCCCTGGCACCTCGCCGCGGCGCTCGCTGTGGAAGCGAACCGTGCCGGTACCCTGCTCGCCGCGCGCCGCCGCCACGATTTCGCCGAGCTTCAAGGCCGTGCCCGAGGGTGCGTCCTTCTTATGCACGTGGTGCACTTCGGCGATCTCGACCTGGTAATCCAGGCCCAGCGACGCTGCCGCATCGCGAACCGACCGCGCCAGCACCGCGATGCCGAGGCTCATATTGCGGTCATAGACGACAGGGATATCGGCGCTCGCCCGGTCGACTCGCGCCATCTGCGCGTCGTCGAGCCCGCTGACGCCGCAAACGAGAGGCTTGCCGTGCGCGCGCACGGCATCCACGACCTGCATCGTGCCATCCGGGAGGCTGAAATCGACGACAACGTCGGCTGCACGCACGAGGGCGTCGAGGTCGTCGGTGCGCGACCAGATCCCGGCCAGCTCGAGGTCGTCATGATTGTCGAGACCCGCGGCGATCGCCTTGCCCATGCGTCCGGCGCCGGCTATCGCCACGCGGATCATGAGCCGAGGCGCTCGAAGAAACGCTTGACCGTATCGAACCAGCTGTCCGCCCGCGGGCTGTGCTTGTCGCCCCCGGCATGGATGGACGCTTCGAACTTATCGAGCAGCGCTTTCTGTTCGGCCGTGAGATTGACCGGCGTCTCGACGGCAACCTGGGCAAACAGGTCGCCCTGGCGCGGGTCACGCACCGTGGTGACACCTTTGCCCCGCAGGCGGAAGACCTTGCCGGACTGGGTGCCTGCCGGGATCTTGAGCGACACCGTTCCGTCCAGGGTCGGCAGCTCGACTTCACCGCCCAGCGTCGCCGTCGCGAAACTGACCGGCACCTCGCAGGACAGGTTGGCGCCCTCGCGTTCGAAAATCTTGTGCGGCCGCACGCGGATCTCGACGTACAGGTCGCCCGACGGCCCTCCGTTGCGGCCGGCCTCGCCCTCGCCCGACAGGCGAATACGATCGCCGTCATCCACGCCGGCAGGAACCTTGACGGACAGGGTCCGGGTCTTGCGCACGCGCCCGCGGCCGTGGCAATCGTTACACGGATCCGAAATTGTCGTTCCCGCCCCTTTGCAGGCCGGACAGGTTTGCTGAATCGAGAAGAACCCCTGCTGCATGCGCACCTGTCCTGCGCCGCCGCAGGTCGAACAGGACACGGGTTCACTGCCCTTGCGAGCGCCGCTGCCGCCGCAGGTGTCGCAGCCGACCTGCGTCGGGACTTCGATCGTGACGTTATCGCCGGCGACGGCCGTCTCGAGATCCAGCTTCAGTTCATAGCCGAGATCCGCGCCGCGGAAGACCTGCGGACCGCCGCCACGGCGCCCGCCGCCGAAAATGTCGCCGAAGACATCACCAAAGATATCGCCGAAACCCTCGGCGCTGAATCCGCCGCCGGGCCCTCCGCCGGAGCCCATCTTGAGTCCGTCGTGGCCGAAGCGGTCGTAGGTAGACCGCTTGTCGTCGTCCTTGAGCACTTCGTAGGCCTCCTTGGCCTCCTTGAAGCGCTTCGCGGCGCTATCGGCATCGTCCTTGTTGCGGTCCGGGTGGAACTTCATGGCAAGGCGACGATACGCCTTCTTGATCTCGTCGGCCGACGCCGTTTTCGAGACCCCCAGAACTTCGTAGTAGTCGCGCTTAGCCATATCGATAATTGGGGTCTGCCCCTTTTTCTTGCGAAAAAGGGGTCAAACCCCGAAAGTTCCCTTGTTAATCGGCCTTCTTGTCCTTGTCCACCTCTTCGAACTCGGCGTCAACGACATCGTCATCGGCGGCCCCCGGCGCGTCGCCGTCAGCGTCCTGCGCGGCCTGTTCCGCATAAAGCTTCTGCGCCAGGCTGCCCGACGCCTCGCCCAGCGCCGCCGTCTTCTTCTCGATGGCTTCCTTGTCGTCGCTCTCGAGCGCCTTCTTGAGGTCGGACACCGCGTTTTCCACGGCGAGCCGCTCCTCGGCCGAGGCCTTTTCGCCCAGCTCGCTGAGCGTCTTTTCGGCCGCGTGAATCAGGCCATCCGCCTGGTTGCGCGCATCGACGAGTTCGCGGAACTTGCGATCCTCCTCGGCGTGGCTCTCGGCGTCGGAGACCATCTTCTCGATCTCGTCGTCAGAAAGGCCCGACGAAGCCTTGATCACGATGTTCTGGCTCTTGCCCGTCGCCTTGTCTTTCGCCGAGACATTGAGGATACCGTTGGCGTCGATGTCAAACGTGACCTCGATCTGCGGCAGGCCACGCGGCGCCGGCGGAATGTCGGTCAGGTCGAAGCGACCCAGCGACTTGTTGTCCATGGCGCGCTCGCGCTCGCCCTGCAGCACGTGGATCGTCACGGCCGTCTGGTTGTCGTCTGCCGTCGAGAACACCTGCTCGGCATTCGCCGGAATCGTCGTGTTCTTGTCGATCAGCTTGGTCATGACGCCGCCCAGCGTCTCGATGCCCAGCGACAGCGGTGTAACGTCGAGCAGCAGGACGTCCTTGACGTCGCCGGCCAGCACGCCGCCCTGGATGGCCGCGCCGAGCGCGACAGCCTCGTCCGGGTTGACGTCCTTGCGCGGCTCCTTGCCGAAGAAATTCTGCACCTCTTCCTGCACCTTGGGCATGCGCGTCTGGCCGCCGACGAGGATCACGTCGTCGATCTCGTTGACTTTCAGGCCTGCGTCATTCAGCGCAATCTTGCAGGGCTCGATCGTCCGGGCGATGAGTTCCTCGACCAGCGATTCCAGCTTGGCGCGGGTCAGCTTGATGTTCAGGTGTTTGGGACCCGACGCATCAGCCGTGATGTACGGCAGATTGACCTCGGTCTGCTGCTGCGAACTCAGCTCGATCTTGGCCTTTTCCGCCGCTTCCTTCAGACGCTGCATGGCAAGCGGGTCGGACGTGATGTCGACACCGGTCTCGCGCTCGAATTCGCTGGTCAGGTATTCGATGACGCGCATGTCGAAGTCCTCGCCGCCCAGGAACGTGTCGCCGTTCGTGGCCAGCACCTCGAACTGGTGCTCACCGTCCACGTCCGCGATTTCAATGATCGAGACGTCGAACGTGCCACCACCGAGGTCGAACACGGCAATCTTCTTGTCGCCGCGCTTCTTGTCCATGCCGTAGGCCAGCGCCGCCGCCGTCGGCTCGTTGATGATGCGTTTGACCTCGAGGCCCGCAATCTTGCCGGCATCCTTGGTCGCCTGGCGCTGCGAGTCGTTGAAGTAGGCCGGTACCGTCACGACGGCTTCCGTGACCTCTTCACCGAGGTAATCCTCGGCGGTCTTCTTCATCTTCATGAGCACGCGGGCCGAGATCTCCGGCGGCGCCATCTTCTTGCCGCCCGCTTCTACCCACGCGTCACCGTTGTCGGCCTTCGTAATCTTGTACGGCACCATCTTGATGTCGCGCTGCACGACGTCGTCCTCGAAACGACGCCCGATCAGGCGCTTGATCGCGAACAAGGTGTTGGTCGGGTTGGTCACGGCCTGGCGTTTGGCGGACTGTCCGACGAGCACCTGGTCGTCCTTCGTAAATGCGACGATCGACGGTGTCGTGCGATCGCCTTCCGAGTTTTCGATGACCTTGGGCTTGTCCCCTTCCATCACTGCTACGCAGGAATTGGTGGTGCCCAGGTCGATACCGATTACTTTACCCATCTGTCTCCGCTCCAAAATCGGTGAAATTCTGCAAACTGCCTGTAACGTGGGGCCTCAAGCCGGCCTTTCAAGCCTCCGCCGCCACGATGACCATGGCCGGCCTGAGCAGGCGGCCGTTGAGCGTGTAGCCTTTTTGCACCACGGTCACGACCGAGCCCGGCTCCACGCTGTCCGAGGGCTGCATGCTGATGGCTTCGTGCAGCTCGGGGTCGAACGGTTCGCCGACAGGGTCGACTTCCTCGATACCGAACTGCTGCAGGACCGTGGTCAGCAGTTTCAGCGTGGCTGCCTTGCCTTCGATGAGGCTCTCGATGCTGGCACCTTCGACAGCTGCCAGGCCCATTTCGAGCGTATCGCGCACGGCCAGCAATTCCTTGCCGAAACGCTCGAGGGCAAACTTGTGCGCGTGCTCAACGTCGCGCGCCGCGCGCTTGCGGACGTTTTCCAGTTCAGCCGCCGTGCGCAGGTAGCGGTCCCAGTTCTCGTCGGCGCGGGCCTCGGCAGCCTGCAGCGCCTCCTCCGCGCTTTCGACGGTATCCTGTGCGGCGCCGCCGGTTTCCTCGGCCCCGCTCTCCTCGGGCGGCGCCTGCTCGTCCGCAGTGGTCTCCTCCACAACCTCTTTCGGGCGCTTCGCATTCATGTTTCGTGCTCCAGATTTTCCGGCTGCCATCCCGGCAGACCTCGCGAATTCGTTGTGCGGAGTATGGGGACCGGGCCCCGAGTATCAAGAGTCGGGACGGATTTTTTTGGCCTAACCCTGGTGGCCCTGGCCGAGCGCGGTCTCCAGGAGCCGCGCCGTGACGTCCACGATGGGCACGACGCGGTCGTAGGCCATGCGCGTCGGGCCAATGACGCCGAGCACGCCGATTGTCTCGTCGTCGACGTGGTACGGCGCCGTCACGATGCTGCAATCGTCGAGAATCTGGTATCCCGATTCCTCGCCGATGAAGACCCGCACGCCGTCGGCACTGATGCTGCGGTCCAGCAGATCGAGGATCAGGCGTTTCTTCGAAAACGCCTCGAACAGCTTGCGCAGCTTCTCGATGTCGGACAGCTCGGCGAAATCCATGAGATTGGTCTCACCGGCGAGCACGTATTCGCTGTCGGGATGCTCGGCCTTGTCCATGGCCGCGTGCGCGACGGCAATAATGTCGTGCATCGCCTGGTTCATGGAGTCGCGCGTCTCGTCAAGATCGCGCAGCAGGCGCTCGCGGACCGTATGCAGGTCGGTGCCTGCGTAATGCCGGTTGATGAAATTCTGTGCGTGCAGCAGCTCGTCCGCCGTGTAATCCCGTTCCGTGTGCAGGATGCGATTCTGGACTTCGGTATCGTTGACGACGAGAATCACGAGAATGCGCTTGTCCGAAAGCGGCAGGAATTCGATCTGCCGAAGCAGCACCTTCGGCGCCCTCGGCACCGTGACGACGCCCGCCATGCTCGTGAACTCGGACAGCATGCTGGACACCGTGCCGAGCAATGATGCCGGCGTGTCGAAGTCGCCACCGAGCTTGCGGCGAATTCGCTCGATTTCATTGCTGCCCGGCTGGCGATAGCGGACGAGCGTGTCAACGAACATGCGGTAGCCGCGCGGCGTCGGCACGCGCCCGGCCGACGTGTGCGGTGCTGCGACGAGCCCCATGTCCTCGAGATCCGACATCACGTTGCGAATGGTCGCCGGGCTGAGGTCGAGGCCCGAGTCTTTCGACAATGTACGCGAGCCGACGGGCTGCCCGTCACGAATGTAGCGCTGGATCAGGACCGTCAGGAGGTGCCGACCGCGCTCGTTGGGCAAATTGTTTGACGCATCTGCTGCCATTCGCCAGAAACGCTAGCAACGGCTTGGCGGTCGGTCAAGGGTCTGCAACAATCGGTCCATGAGCTCCGAATTCAAACGCGTTGCGCTGTTTGGCCGGCACACGGACACGCGCGTCGCCGAACCCATGCAGGCTCTTGCGCGACACCTGTCGCAGGCCGGAATCGAGGTGTTCGCTGCGGACACGCTGGGACTCGAACTCGACGCCAGCCGGGTCCCCGAAGAAGCCCTCAGCGACGCCGCCGATCTCGCGATAGCGATCGGCGGCGACGGCACGATGCTGTATGCGAGCGGCCTGGTGCGCGAGCACGGCACGCCGATCCTGGGCGTGAACCGCGGTCGCCTGGGGTTCCTTGCGGACATCACGCCCGACGAGATGATCGCGAGCGTCGACCAGGTGCTGGCCGGCAACTACCAGAAGGACAGCCGCATGCTGCTGCAGGCGCTGTTCACCGGCGCGAGCGGCAAGACGACGACCGCCTTCGGCCTCAACGACGTCGTCGTACAGCGACGCGGCAAGGACGGCATGGTCGATTTTTCCACGCACGTCGCCGGCACCTACGTCAATACGCACTCCGGCGACGGGCTCATCGTGGCAACGCCGACGGGTTCGACCGCTTACGCGCTGAGCTGCGGCGGCCCGATCCTCGAACCGCACATCGAGGCGGTGGCGGTCGTGCCCATTTGCCCGCACACGCTGACCGACAGGCCGATCGTGATCCCGGCCAGCCAGGAAATCGACGTCAAGCTACTCGAGCGTGACAGTACCCGCGCGGAGGTTACCGTCGACGGCAATCACCTCGGGACGCTGCGGCCCGGTGACTCGCTGCGCGTGGCCGCGGCCGCGGAGCGCATCACGATGCTGCATCCACCCGGCCACGATTTTTACAACATACTGCGCTCCAAGCTGTTCTGGGGTCGCGACAGCCGCAAGCGCGGCACCGAACCACCGGAGTCCTGAAATGCTCATGAACCTGCAGGTTCGCGACTTCGCGATCGTCGACCGTATCGATATCGAATTCGACAAGGGCATGACGGTGCTGACGGGTGAGACCGGCGCCGGCAAGTCGATACTCGTCGACGCGCTGGGCCTCGTGCTCGGCGACCGCGGCAGCGCGCAGCTGGTGCGCGACGGCGCAAAACGAGCCGAGTTTGCGGCGGAATTCGACGTCTCCGGACTTCCTGACGTGACGGCGTGGCTCGACGAGCAGGCGCTGGACCTGGACGGCGAGTGCCTTTTGCGGCGCGTCGTCAACGCCGACGGCCGTTCGCGAGCCTTCGTCAACGGTAATGCCGTGCCCTTGTCACAGCTCCGCTCGCTGGGCGAACTCCTGCTCGATATTCACGGGCAGCATTTTCACCAGTCGCTCGGCCGCAGGGACATCCAGCGCGACCTGCTGGATCATTTCGGCGGCCTCCTCGACGACCGCGCGGCTGTTGCCACACACTTCATTGAATGGCAGACGCTGAGCGAGCGGCTCGAACAGCTGTTGTCTGCCGAATCCGAGCGCGCATCGCGTCTCGACCTGCTGACGTTCCAGCTGCACGAACTGGAGTCGCTGCAGATCAGCGGCGGCGAGGTCGGGGAACTGAACGCCGAGCGCCGGCGGCTGCAAAACAGCGGCCGCCTCGCCGAGGGCATCAGCGCCGCTGTCGACAGCCTGTTCGACAGCGACGACGGCAATGCCAACAGTCTCGTCGCCGATGCGCAGCGAACGATCGAACAGCTCGCCGGCTTCGATGCATCGCTGGAGCCCGTCGTCGCACTCCTGAACAGCGCCAGTATCCAGGTCAGCGAGGCCGTCGACACGCTGCGCCGCTACGGCGAGACGATAGACATGGACCCGGCCCGGCGCGACGAGGTGGAGGAGCGTATCGACGCGATCCAGGCGGTGGCGCGCAAGCACCGCGTCGAGCCGGACGACCTGCCCGGCCTGACCGAGTCCCTGCGCCGTGAGCACGACGACCTGAGCAATGCCGAGGAGCGCGGCCGCGAACTCGAACGGCAGGCCGAGGCTGCCAAGCTCGTGTACCTCGAACGAGCCGGCACACTGTCTGCGGCCCGACGCAGGGCAGCGCGGTCGTTCGCAAAGTCCGTGACCGGCGCCATGCACGGTCTCGGTATGCCGGGTGGCGTGTTCGAAATCAGCATGCGTCCATTGGACGAGACCCACGCCCGCCCGTGGGGGCTGGATGAGGTGGAGTTCCTGATCAGTGCCAACCCGGGCCAGGCGCCCCAGTCACTGGCGAAGATCGCATCCGGCGGCGAGCTCTCGCGTATGGGCCTCGCCATCCAGGTCATCGCGAGCGACGGCAGCGCCATTCCGACGATGGTCTTCGACGAGGTCGACAGTGGCGTCGGCGGCGGTGTGGCGGAAATGGTCGGAAGGCGCCTGCAGGAACTCGGCGCATCGCGTCAGGTGCTGTGCGTCACGCACTTGCCGCAGGTCGCCAGTCTCGCCGACCGGCATTTTCGCATCAGCAAAGTCACGGACGGCAAGACGACGCGCACCCAGGTGCAGGCGCTCGATGAGGAGGAACGCGTCCAGGAACTGGCCAGGATGCTGGGCGGCGTGGAGATTACACGCAAGACGCTGGACCACGCGGCCGAAATGCTCGCTGGCGCTCGCCGCAAGCGGGCCTAGTCGTCGGCGTCCTTCGTCTTCACGTACAGCACGAGGCTGTGGTCTACGAGGTCATAGCCGTATCGCTCGGCGATTTCGTGTTGCAGGCGCTCGATTTCCTCGCTGACGAACTCGGTGACCTCCCCGGTATCGACGCAGACCATGTGGTCGTGGTGGTCGCCATCGTCGAGTTCGAAGACCGAGTGACCCCCTTCGAAATTATGGCGCGTGACCAGTCCGGCACCTTCGAACTGCGTGAGCACGCGATACACGGTAGCCAGCCCGATGTCCTCGCCAGAATTCAGCAAGCTCTTGTAGATGTCCTCCGCACTGAGGTGGCGGTCCTTCGCCGACTCGAGGATTTCGAGGATTTTCAGGCGCGGCAGCGTGATCTTCAGACCGGCTTTACGGAGTTCTTTTCGTTGCTGCATGAACAAACTCATTCAAGGTATGATGCGCGCCTATTATGACGCAGGTGGCTGCCCGACTCTATGACTTACCGTAAATGGACCGCTGTTTTTCTCATAATATTCGCGCTCGCAGTGAGCAGCGGTTGCGTCTACCGGGCCAGTATCGCCCAGGGAAACCTGGTCAAGGAGGAAGATATCGGCCAGCTCGAAGTCGGCATGACCAAGACGCAGGTCCGCTTCCTGCTGGGCACGCCGATGGTGGACGACCCTTTTCACCGGGACCGCTGGGACTACGTCTATTACCTCAAGATCGGGCGTAACCAGGCTACCGCGAAGCGCTGGGTGTCGGTTTTCTTCGCGGATGACATTGTCAGCGAGATCCGCAAGGACCAGGAACTAAACCCCCGCCTTTAGGCGCCGCGCTTCGCGTGGGTCGAGCGCCAGCGCACGGTAGATTTCAACACGGTCACCATCGCGGAGCGCGCGTGTCCTTTCCACGGGAGCTCCCCAGATTCCGGCCTGCAAATCGTCGAAACTGACGTCGGGGAATTGCCGTTCCACGCCGCACTCCCGAATCGCATCCGCCACGACGGCATTGTCGGGCAGCGTAATTCTCTCGAGGAACTGGCGCTCGGGCAGAGCAAACACCACTTCAACCTGCATAGATTTGCGCCGCCCGCTGCGTAAAGGAATCGACGAGCTTATTGCACGTCGTTTCGAAGAAGCGGCCGAAGATCACGTCGGTGGCGCGGCTCTCGAATTCGAAGTCCAGCGCCAGGGTCACTTTGCAGCCCGCGTCACCCAGTTGCTCGAATGTCCAGCCGCCCTGCAGGTGACGAAACGGCCCGCCGAGCAGCTCTATGCCGAGATACTCGTCCGCGCGCAGGGCATTGCGCGTCCGGAACCTCTTGCTGATCCTGCCGCGATGCAGCTCGAGCGATGCCTCGATGAATTCCCCGCCGTCGATATGGACCTCGGCGTCATTGCACCACGGCAGGAACGACGGATACGCCTCGACGTCCTTCACCAGGGCAAACATCTGTGCGGCTGAGTACGGCACCAGCGCGGTACGGGTTACGCTGCGCATTGCTCGGGCGGCGTCAGGCTGCGTTGCCGGTGATCCAGTCCAGCACACCGATCGCATTGAACAGCACGAACAAGATGCCCACCGGCGCCACGAATTTCGCCGTCAGACGCCACAGCTTGTAAGCCGTGCCGGTGCCGCCCAGTTCGTCCGACGTCGAATTGCGGCACATTACCCAACCCGCAAAAAAAGCGATCAGCAGACCGCCCAGCGGCAGCATGATATTGCTCGTCAGGTAGTCGACATTGTCGAAGATCGTGCCGGCCAGGAAGGTGAAGTCCGACAGCGCGTTGAACGACAGGACCGACCCGAATCCGATGGTCCAGATCAGCAGGCCGATACCAACGGCCGCCTGCGCGCGGGTCTTGTGAAAGCGCTCCACGATCCAGGCGACCGCCGGTTCCATGAGCCCGATCGCGGATGTCCAGGCCGCAAACGACAGCAGCACGAAGAAGATTGTCGAAAAGAAGACGCCGCCCTGCATCTGGCCGAACGCCAGCGGCAACGTACTGAAGACGAGCCCAGGACCGTCAGCCGGCGTCAGGCCGTTGGCAAACACCAGAGGGAAGATCGCGAGACCGGCCAGCATCGCGATCGCAGTGTCGGCCGTGACGACCGCGGCCGATGCACTCGTTATCGACGTCTCTTCCGGCAGGTAGGCGCCGTAAGCCATCACGGCGCCCATCCCGATGCTCAGCGTGAAAAATGCCTGGCCCAGCGCGGCCAGCACGCTGTTCCAGGTGAGCTTCTCGAAATCGGGCGTGAACATGAACGAAACGCCCTGGCCGAAGTAGCCCGAATTCATGGAGTAGAGCAACAGGATCATCATCAGGACCAGGAGCGCCGGCACCATGAACCGCACGGCCTGCTCGAGACCGCGCTCCACGCCCCGGGCCACGACGAAGACCGACAGGCCCATGAAAATCGTGTGCGTGAGGCCCACGAGACGCCAGTCGCCCGTGTAGCTCGAGAACTCGGCACCAACGGCTTCCGCGGTCGCACCGGCGAACGTGCCCGTGACGCTCTTGACGATATACGCCAGCGTCCAGCCCGCGATCACGCTGTAGTACGACAGAATCAGGATGCCCGCGAGGACTCCCATGCCGCCGACCCACCTCCAGCGCGCCGAGCTGCCCTCTTCCTGCCCGAGCAGCTCCATGGTGGCGACCGGGTTGCGGCGTCCGCGCCGGCCGATGAGGATCTCCGACATCATCACCGGCATGCCGATCAGGATGACACAGGCGAGGTAGACGAGCACGAATGCACCGCCGCCGTTCTGCCCGGCGATGTACGGAAACTTCCAGATGTTGCCGAGCCCGACCGCCGACCCGGTGACAGCGAGGATGAATGCCATCCTGGAGGACCAGTTGCCGTGCAGGGAACTGCGCTTGTCGTCACCGGCCTGGTTGCTGAGCATCGTCTTCTCTGTGGCGCAAATATTCCGGCGATTCTTATACAAATGCCCGTGCCGTACAACGCTTTGCCCGTATAATCCGCTCGCAACCAAACGGTTCCACGCAGAATTCATGGGCAAAAAGAAAGCAAAGTCACCGCAGGGCAACACGATCGCCGTCAATCGGCGGGCGCGCCACGACTTCTTCATCGAGGACCGTTTCGAGGCCGGGCTGGCTCTCGAGGGCTGGGAGGTGAAAAGCCTGCGTGAGGGCAACGCCCAGCTGACCGAGGCTTACGTGAACCTGCGGCAGGGTGAGGCCTGGCTCGTCGGGGCGCACTTCGCGCCGCTCCGCAGCACGTCCACGCACATCAAGGCCGACCCGACCCGGGCACGCAAGCTGCTCCTGCACCGCCACGAAATCGATCGCCTGACCGGCGCGGTCGAGCGCAAGGGCTACACGCTGGTGCCGCTCGACCTGCACTGGCACAAGGGTCGCGCCAAGCTGAGTATCGGGCTCGGCAAGGGCAAGAAGCAGCACGACAAGCGCGCCGATCGCAAGGACCGGGATTGGCAGCGCCAGAAGGAACGAATACTAAAACATTGATAAAACAATAAGATATAGAGTTTTATTAATGCTAATTATTCATTTAGCTTTTGACCGGATTCGTGCGCGGGTCGTTGTAAATCATGGAAAAGCCCATACACTTGACGTTACACGGGGGTGACATGGCTTCGACGTGGGTCGCGAAACTCCGGGTGCATGCCGAGGGACAGATGACCTCGTAAATCCAGCTGTAACACTTATAGTTGCCAACGACGACAACTACGCACTAGCTGCCTAAAAACCAGCCTAGCGCCTTCCGGCCGGACCGTGCCTGTGCGTCCGGGTCCCGGGAGTCACCGACACAGGACCGCGGCGAGGGCTTGTTCAGGGCCTGACCCGTTAAATCCTCACTGAACTGGCTGTGAGTCTTCCCTGCCCGTCGGGTAGCTCGCAGCAAGACTAAAGACGGAATAAGCATGTAGATCTCGTAGCGGAGGACTTGCGGACGCGAGTTCGATTCTCGCCACCTCCACCAAATGGAACGAGGCTCGCCCGGCAGGGCGAGCCTTTTTCATTCGGGCGGGGGGAACTAGTCAGCCAGCGCCATTCTCGAGCTGATCTCGATGCCGCGTTCGGTGAAATGCACGTCGATGGCCATGCGCTCATAGAGTCCACTCGATGACAGCATGATGTCGCGAATGGCCGCCCGGATTTCCTCGGGGAGCGGCTCCTCCCCCTCGTCGGGCTTCGCCTGCATCACGGCTTCTCCCATGAGGTCGTAATAACGCCGGGCGTCCATCGAAAAACTCGCGAAAGGCTTCGACGCGCCCGGCTTGGCCGCCAGCATGGCTTCGGCAGCCCGCTCCGCGCCTGCGCCAACTGCGACCGCCAGTGCCGAGTCGGAGAGGGCTGCGAAAGCCTCCTGAGCCAGTTCCGCGAGCTGCGGCAGGTTCAGCTGCCTGGCCCTGCCGTCGGGCAGCAAATTGAGCGCCGCGATTTCGGGGCTCATCATCGCCGCCATGGTGACCAGCGCCTCTGCGTTTTCCATGGCGAACAGGACGCTGCCGTCGATTTCCTCGGGCGGTTTGTCATTGGCCAGGTCCGCTCCGCGTATGTCGGTGACCTGGGCCAGGATGCCGCGGAAACTGTAGACCATCGGGGGAACCGGCGTGGCCAGCGCTTCGCGGCCGCGCGGGACACTGGCCTGCAGGTGAGCGAGCAATTCGCATTCGAACGGATCGGACTCCATCGCATCGAGCCGCGCTTCGTAGAACGAGCGCAGGGCCAGCGGGTCGAGGCTGAAGCCGAAAGACATCAGGCCTCCCGGGTCCGACCCGAGTCCGGGAACCCCTGCCGGCAGAGCCGCAAGTCCGGCAGCAATATCGGGGCGCACTTCCACGGTCATGCTCATGTCGAGCCGGTCTTTCGCGACCTTCGTGTAGCCCGACACGATGCGCGGCGCCACATTGGCAAGCTGTTCGAATTCCATTTCGCAGGCCGCGGACAGTTTGAACGAATCTCGCCCTGCCTGGCGAAAGAGCTCTGTGTTGCGGCCGTTCGGGTCGCGCAACACCGAGGTCACCATGCGCCTGACATCGACAACCGCGATCATGTGGTCCGTGAAGCCGTACTCCCTGGCTAACTTGCGCAGCTCCTTGCTGCGCGCCAGGCTGTGTCGCGGCTTCTTCAGACCCAGCGCCTCGGCGAGCCGGGCATCGTCGTAGGTCACGGGCACGAGCGTTATCACGGCATCTTTGCCGAGTGTCGCGACGATGAGCCGCATCTTGTCGAAGTCGCGATATCGGTAGGTGTTGCCGCCGAGCAAGCCCGTGTCGAATTCCGCTGCCGCGGCCGTCTCGATTCGAGCGATGGCATTATCGAAGGCCCTCGCGTCGGTCAGCGCCAGGCGCATGACCGGCAGCAGTCCGTCGCCGTATACAGCGAACAGCGAGCCGCGGCCCAAACCTGCGTTGCGCAGTTCCTCGACACTGAGCAGGGACGTGACCTCCTCGACGAGTGATTGCAGTCGGTCGGCACGTGCCCCGCCTCCCTCCGTGGCCCGGAGTCGCGCGACCTCGGCATCCACGTGGTGGCTGATGAGCTTGCGGTACGCCGCAAGCGTCTGATCGATCGCCGGCTCGAACCGGTCCTGCAGATCGTTGGGCAGTGGCGTCATCACGGCGAAAACGTAGGGTGTGTCGGCCGGGATGTACTGGAGCAGTTCCTTGCCCTTACGGGCGGCCAGCGCGCCGGGCGGCAATAGCAAGGTCACGATCGCGAACGAGGCGATCGCGATTCGGGCAAAAGGTTTCATGATTTCGCTGTCCTCTTACGGTAACGGGCCGCAGTCCGACGCCACGGCTGCGGGCGGAATCCGTTTCGAAGACGAGTAAAATTGCGTTGAGATGACGGTCTGGTGGGACTATCGCGCCGCCTTTCTAACACCGTAGCAAGGTACAATTGCGCAATGCAAGTCGAAGACGTCTCAGCATCGGATCTCAACGACGTCCTGGCACTCAACGAGGCCTCGGTTCCGCACGTCAACAGCCTGACGTTACGCGACGTACAGTGGTTTTTCGAACATGCCGCTTATTTCAGGCTCGTTCGTCACGACGGACGCCTGGCGGGGTTCCTGATCGGGCTCGGGCCCGGTCTCGGCTATCAAAGTCCAAACTACCGGTATTTTTGCGACAAGCACGAGATGTTCGGGTATGTCGACCGTGTCGCCGTGGCACCCCGGTCGCAGCGCCTGGGCATCGCTTCCTGCCTCTACGAGGACTATGCTGCGACGCTGCGCGGGTTCGTGCCCGTCATGACCTGCGAGATTAATCTGCGGCCGGCCAATGCCGGCTCCGTCGCCTATCACGAGCGCCACGGCTTTGTGCGCGTGGCAACCCAGGAGACCGACGGCGGCAGCAAGGAAGTAGCACTGATGGAGAAACGTTTGTGAGCAAACGAGAATTTGACGTCGTCGTCTACGGCGCGACAGGATTTACGGGCCAGCTCGTAGCGGAATACCTGGCCGGCCAGTACGGCGCGGACAAGGAGCTGCGCTGGGCCATCGCCGGGCGCAGTGAAGAGAAACTGCGCGGCGTACGGCGCGGGCTGGGGGCCGCTGCAGAGCAATTGCCGATAATCGTCGCCGACAGCGCGGACGCCGATGCCCTCGGTGAACTCGCTTCCCGGACCCGCGTGGTGCTAACGACAGTGGGGCCGTATGCATTGTACGGGTCGGCGCTCGTGGCCGCCTGCGTGGAGCACGGCACCGACTATTGCGACCTGGCCGGCGAAGTGCAATGGATTCGAAAGATGATCGACACGCATCACGAGCGCGCCCGGGAAACAGGTGCGCGAATCGTGCACTGCTGTGGTTTCGACTCCATCCCGATGGATATAGGTGTGTTCTTCCTGCAGCAGGAAGCGAAAGCACGCCACGGCGCCTATTGCGAGAGCATCGCTCTGTACGTCAAGGCCACCAAGGGCTCGATGAGCGGCGGCACGATAGCCAGCATGTCGAACATCATCCAGGAGGCACAGCGCGACCGCGGCATCGCGCGCATCCTCGCCGACCCTTACGCCCTCAACCCGCCGGACGAACGCCAGGGACCGGATGGCGGCGACCAGCAGGACGTGCGCTTCGATGCGGACGTCGACAGCTGGACAGCCCCCTTTGTCATGGCTGGCGTGAACACGCGCGTCGTGAGGCGCAGCAACGCCCTTGCCGGCTATCCCTACACTCGCGGGTTTCGTTACCGCGAAGCCACGTTGACCGGACCCGGCACGGCGGGCCGTCTCAAAGGCGCGATGCTCGCGGCCGCGCTCGGTGCGCTGGTCGTCGGGATCTCTGCGCGACCGACGCGCGCCGTGCTCGAAAAGTTCTTTCTGCCCGAACCCGGTGAAGGGCCGAGCCGTGAACAGCAGAAACGCGGGTTTTTCAGCCTCACGCAGGTCGGCAAGCTGCCCGACGGAACGGTGATGCGGACGCGTATCGCCGGCGATCGGGACCCGGGCTACGGCTCCACGAGCAAGATGCTCGCAGAATCCGCCGTCTGTCTGGCCAGTGACAACGTGACCACTGCCGGCGGCGTCTGGACCCCGGCTTCGGCGATGGGCGCGCCGCTGCTCGAGCGACTGCGCAGCAATGCCGGCCTGACCTTCGAGGTCGTCAGCTAGTCGCCGACCGAGAAATGCAGCGCGTCGTCGTATTGCTCGCCGACTTCGACGCGGATCGGCAGGCGATTGCGCGGCGACGCCACGGGGCAGGTCGAGAAATCGTTGAATGCACAGGGTGGACTGTAGGCCCTGTTGAAGTCGAGTACGAAACGACCGTCCTCGCCGGGCATGTCAGCGTACAGGTAGCGCCCGGCGCCGTAGGTCGCGTCGCGGTTGGTTGCATCGCCAAACACGAAGAACAGGCTGTCGCCGGCCAGCGTCGGTTCGAGTTCGTACTCGACGCCATCGATGTCGAACGTGACCGTGCCGGGCGCGACGGGATTCTGCGTAAACCCTTCGATGACCGTGTTTACCGTTATCTCTCGCGGCTCCGCGTATCGATGCAGTCGTGCTTCGACGCGGTAGCCCGGATCGATGTCGTAGTAGGGAATGGGGCCGAAAGTCCGGATCCAGGGATGTGCGAAATCACGCACGCGAACCGCGAGCCGCCCGCCCCGCTCGATGACGCTCCACGCGATCGATCCGTGCTCCAGCATTACGAATTCGCCGCTCGTATCGGCGGGCAGTTCGATCTCGGTAACCGGCACGCCCTCGTGCACGACGAGAACGCCGTCGGCGACGCTCATCCGCACCCGCCCGTCCTCGACGACGATCTCGCCGACGTGCTGCGCTGCGCTAGCCGGCAGCCGGATGGCGCTGTCGGGGTTCGCACCGACCCCGAAGCGCCCGTCATCGAGCCAGAAAAGGCCGACCTGTGTCAGGAAACCGGTTGGCGCCAGCAGCCTCTCGAGCCGGTCGGCCCGCCATTCCCGGAGCTCGGCCTCGTAGGATTCGAGGTCAAACCCTGCACCGGCGTCTCCGCAGGCCGAGATGGCGACAACAGCCGCCGCCAGGGCCGCATTTCGCAGCGTTCTAATCATGGTGTTCCCGTATCAATTCAGCACCCGGGTCTCTATAATCCGCCGCCAGTTTGCCCGGCGGTACCCAATGCCTGACATAGTCAAACTTCGCAACATCGCCATCATCGCGCACGTCGATCATGGCAAGACGACGCTCGTGGACCAGATGCTGCAGCAATCCGGAACGCTGGGCCCGCGTGCCGCCGTGCCCGATCGCGTCATGGATTCCAATGATCTCGAGCGCGAACGCGGCATCACTATCCTTGCGAAGAACACGGCCGTCAACTGGAACGACTACCGGATCAACATCGTCGACACCCCGGGACACGCGGACTTCGGCGGTGAGGTCGAACGCGTTTTGTCGATGGTCGACAGCGTGTTGTTGCTCGTGGACGCCGTCGAGGGCCCCATGCCGCAGACACGTTTCGTCACGCAAAAGGCGTTTGCGCAGGGGCTCGTGCCCGTGGTCGTGGTCAACAAGATCGATCGCGACGGCGCCCGCCCCGACTGGGTAATCAATCAGACCTTCGACCTCTTCGACCGCCTCGGCGCTACCGACGAACAGCTCGATTTCCCGATCATCTACGCGTCGGCCCTCGAGGGCTATGCCAGCACCGACGCCGATGCGCGCGGCGGCGACATGACGCCGCTTTTCGAAACCATCGTGGAACACGTGCCGCCGCCCAGGGTCGATCCCGACGGGCCGCTGCAGCTGCAGGTTTCCAGCCTCGACTACGACACCTACGTCGGCGTGCTCGGCGTGGGCCGGATACGCCGGGGCACGCTGCGGGCCAATGCCTCGGTGAGCGTGGTGTCGCCGGACGGCAGCAGCCGACGCGCGCGCGTCCTCGATCTGTACGGGTTTCACGGCCTGCAGCGCCGCAAGGTCGATGCGGCGACAGCCGGCGACATCGTCGTGTTCAGCGGGATTGAGCGGCTGGGGATATCGGACACGCTCTGTGTACCCGATCACGAAGAAGCCCTGCCAGCGCTGACCGTTGATGAGCCGACCGTGAGCATGACTTTCCAGGTCAACAAGTCGCCTTTCGCCGGCCAGGACGGCAAGTTTCTCACCAGCCGGCAGATTCGTGAACGTCTCGACCAGGAGCTCAAGCACAACGTTGCATTGCGCGTCGACAATACCGACGATCCCGACAAGTTCCGCGTGTCGGGTCGCGGCGAGCTGCACCTCGCCGTGCTGGTCGAGAACATGCGCCGCGAAGGGTTCGAACTCGCGGTGTCGCGCCCGGAAGTCATCATGCACGACGTCGACGGCGAGGAACACGAACCCTGGGAACAGCTGACCGTCGATTTCGACGAGGACTACCAGGGCGCCGTCATGACGCGGCTGGCGGAACGCAAGGGCGAACTCGTCGACATGCTGCCCGACGGCAAGGGACGCATACGGCTCGACTACCGTATCCCGACGCGGGGACTGATCGGTTTTCGCACCGAGTACCTGACCGCCACGTCGGGGACCGGGCTGATCTATCACGTGTTCGACAGGTACGCGCCACGCGTCGGCGGGACGATTGCACAGCGTAACAACGGCGTTCTCGTATCCAACGTGCAGGGCAAGGCGCTTGCCTATGCCCTGTTCAACCTGCAGGAGCGCGGCCGCCTGTTCATCGGCCACGGTGCACCGGTCTACGAAGGCATGATCATCGGCATCCACCAGCGATCCAACGACCTCGTTGTCAATCCGACCAAGGCCAAGCAGTTGACCAACATTCGCGCTGCCGGCAGCGACGAGAATCTCGTCCTGAGCCCGCCGGTCAGGTATTCGCTGGAGCAGTCTCTCGAGTTCCTCGATGACGACGAACTGCTCGAGATCACGCCGACGAGCCTGCGACTGCGCAAGAAACTCCTCAAGGAGTCCGACCGCAAAAGGGAGTCGAGGAAAGCCTCTTGAGCGACGCCGAGACGCTGGCGTTTGCCGACCTGCAGCCCGAGGACATTCTCGCAACCCTGGACGAGATCGGCTTCCGCTGTGACGGGCGCTTCCTGGCGCTGAACAGCTACGAGAACCGCGTCTACCAGATCGGCATCGAGGACGGGCCACCCCTGGTGACCAAGTTTTACAGGCCGGGCCGCTGGAGCGACGCTTCGATTATCGAGGAGCACGAGTTTGCCGCGGACCTGGCTGCGCAGGAGATACCTGTTGTGCCCCCGCTCGACCACGGTGGCAATACGCTGCACCATGCCGGACATCACCGGCTCGCCGTGTACCCCTGTTACGGCGGCCGCTCGCCGGATCTCGACGACTACGAACTGCTGAAGCAGCTGGGCCGGCTCGTCGCCCGCATTCACCTTGAAGGCGAGTTGTCTCGGTTTACGCAACGTCCCGGCATCGACATCGACAGCTACGGTACCGAGTCGGTCGACTACCTCGTCGAACACGGTTTCATCCCCGCCGAGAATCTCGCGGCCTATGAGCGCATTGCGGATCTCGTTCTCGACGGCGTCGAGGCCAGCTACGCGCGTGCCGGCGGCGTGCGCGAAATCCGGCTGCACGGCGACTTCCATCCCGGCAACGTGCTCGTGCGGGGCGAACAGCTTCACATCGTCGATCTCGACGATTGCCGCCACGGCCCCGCCGTTCAGGACTTGTGGATGTTTCTTTCGGGTGACCGTGACGAGCAAACACCCCAGCTCGAGGCGCTGCTGGAGGGCTATACGGCATTCCGCAGCTTCGACGCGCGGGAACTGCACCTGGTCGAAGCATTGCGCAGCCTGCGCATCATGCATTACGCCGCCTGGCTGGCGCGCCGCTGGAACGACCCGGCATTCAAGGCGGCTTTTCCGTGGTTCGACAGCCGTCGCTACTGGGACGAGCACGTCCTCGCCTTACGCGAACAGGTCGCCCTCATGCAGGAAGCCCCGCTTGAATGGCGGGATTTCTAGCGCGACGGCAGTTTCTGCCGCCGCGGGACCGATCCGAATCGCTCGATCCAGCGCGAGAACGTCGCGCGGCTGAGCGCCTCGAGCGGCGCCATCGACGTGTCGGCACGGCGCAGTATCTCCTCAGGGTCCACGGCCTCCTCCCGTAGCGAGGCCAGGTGATCGGGCACGGTCATCCAGCGCTCGATCAGCGCCCTGTTCGTCTCGAGGTGGAACTGGAAGCCATAGGCGTGCTCGCCGTGGCGAAAAGCCTGTACCGGGCTCGCGGGCGAGCTTGCGAGGCACTCGACGCCGGGCGGCAACGAAATGCCGTCCTCGTGCCACTGGAATACCTCCTGCCGCGGCCTGAACGTCGACAGCACCGGGTCGCGCAGCCCCGCCGCGGTCATCTCGACGTCGTGCCAGCCGATCTCGCGGGTCGGGTTGCGCGCCACGCGCCCCCCCAGTGCCTTGGCCAGCAGCTGCGCACCGAGGCAGATGCCGAGCACCGACATGTCGCGTTCGACCGCCTCCCGGATGATCTCCACTTCGGTGAGCAGGTTTGGATAGGTCTCGATCTGGTCCGCGTTCATCGGCCCGCCGAGGACGATCAGGGCCTCGTACCGATCCAGCGCCGGCCGCTGCCCGGGCATGCGGCCGAAGTTCACGTAGCGGATCCTGAAGCCCGCTTCCTTGAGGAGCGGATCCAGGGTACCCAGCGGTTCATACGGTACGTGCTGAAAAACCAGTACCTTTGGTCTCGCCATGGCGTCTTCCGAAACATCCGGATTGCAGAGCCGCTACGGTAACACTAAAGTAATTCAGGCCGGCAACGACGCGACCCCGGGGAACTTCGGGCACCGGAGTCGCTCTCACCTATCAGCTGAACACCTTGGACCCGGGCCGTTTGACCAAAACACTACGACTTGCCGTATCAATGAGTCTCATCGCCCTCGGCATGGCGGGCTGCGCTTCGTCCCTCGAAGTCGACATGCCGACGATTCCGGAACCCCGCGTGGTCAAGATCCCGGTCGACGTCGCCGTGCGGATTCCGGAGAATTTCCACAATTTCACGCACACCGAGGACGTGCTCGGCAAAAGCGAATTTACGATCTATCTCGGCAATTCGAACGCGAACTTTTTCACCCAGCTGTTCGACTACATGTTCGACTCGGTCGTCGTCCTGGGACCCGACGACGACCCGCGCGACTTCCAGTTCGACGCGCTGATCGAACCGTCCATCGAGGGCTTCGAGTTCTCGGTCCCCAACCAGACGCAGACCAGCGCCTACTCGGTGTGGATACGCTATCGCATGAGCGTCTTCGACAGCGTTGGCAATCGTGCCTCGAGCTGGACGATCAGCGCGTACGGAAAGAGCCAGAAGGAGGGCATCACGGGCACTGACTCATTGCGGCGTGCGGCGGTCCTCGCGATGCGCGATGCCGCCGCGCTCATCGTCATGCAGATGGACAAGGTGTCGAAGATCCGTCAGCTGGCGGACGGCCCTCTGGACCCGGCAACAATGGCACCGGAGGAACAGCTGGCCGAAACGCAGCGCGAGGCCGAGCAGGAACCGGCCAGCGTCATCGGCATATTTGCGATCGGAGGTATCGACGATGCGCAGTAACCTCGTCGTTGCGGTAGCGGCGCTGAGCCTCTGCGGATGCATCACGGCGCGCGTCGAGGACGCGCGCGAAACCAGCACCGGCATCCGCAGCGGCGAATCCATTGTCATCATGGCCAAGAGTTACCACGGCGGGAACGAGACCGAATCGGACTACGTCACGTGCGTCGAAAAGGCGCTCGCCGGCGGCTCCAAAGGCGTGAGCGTGATTCCGCACCAGAGGTTCGTCGACGAGTTGTTCCCGTGGTTCGAACCGAGGACCGTGCCGGCCGACACCAAGGGCCTGCCCGGCCTGATGAAACGCCCCGGCGTCAAGCAGGCGATCAGCGACATGGGCGTGCGCTACATCATCTGGCTCGACGGCGACACCGAGCGCGTGGCCGAGGGCGGCAGCCTGTCCTGCGCGGCCGGCCCTGGAGGTGGCGGCTGCTTCGGCTTCGCCTGGTGGCAGAACGACGCGGATTACGTGGCGACCGTCTGGGACCTGGTTGACTTCGAGTCTGCAGGTACGGTGACGGCGGATTTCAGCGGCACTTCGTTCCTGCCGGCCGTCGTGGTTCCGATACCGCTGATCGCGCGCACCCAGACACGGGCCTGCAAGGGCCTCGCGAGCCAGCTGAGGAACTTCATCGTTCAGTAGACGCGTCCTGCGCGCAACAAGGCTTTCCGGTAGAACGGCGCATCGAGGGAAGCGACGGATACGCGGCGCCCCGACTGCGGGGCATGCACGAATCGCCGCTCGCCGAGATACATTCCGACGTGCGACATTTTACCTTCGATCCTGAAGAACAGGAGGTCGCCTGCGCGCAGGTCACCGCGATCGACATCCGCGGCGGCGGCCCAGAGCTGGCCGGTTGTTCGCGGCACGACCACCCCGGCCTCGCCGTAAGCGTAGTGCACGAGCCCGCTGCAGTCGAAACCCTGCGGGCCGCTGCCGCCATAACGGTAGCGGATGCCGACCTGGTCGAGCGCCACGGCCGCCGCTCTCTCGCCGGGCGAGCGTGCGGAGCTGTTGGCCGACGGCGGACTGGATCCGCAGGCCGCCAGCGCCGCCATCATGAATAGCAGAAGAATCCCGCCCCGCTGCGCTATCATCGGCACACTCCAGTCTGTGAATCACCACAGAATACCGTCGGGGAACTTAATCGGAAATGAACTGCTTCTCAGACTGCGGCATCCGCAATCGTTGTTACGCGCTCCTGCTGGCCCTGCTATCGCTTGGCGCCTGTGGCGTTTCGGACTCGGCGGATCGCGACAATGAACACGAATACAGCGCCCATTTCACGATTGCGCCCGAGCCCGCCACGTCGTCGGTACGCATCGAATTGCGCGTGCGCCAGCCGAAGGCGTTGTTGCGCGAACTCTCTTTCCCGATCGACTCCTCTTTCACCGAGATCCGCGGCGATGGCCAGGTCACAGCCGATTCTGACCAGGTGCGCTGGATGCCGCCGCCCCGGGGCGGCTCGCTGTCGTGGCGTGCCACGGTCTACAGCGAGCGAGGTGATGACGAATTCGATGCCTACCTCGGACCCGAGTGGGGCGTGTTTCGCTTCGAGGACGTCATCCCGCGCGCCCGCACGCGCACGCTGAGAGGGGCAGTGTCCGTGACGACCATGGATTTCGACCTGCCGGCCGGCTGGTCGGCGGTGTCGGAATACGCCGCCACCAGCACGCCCATCGCCGTCGATCGCGCGGGCCGCCGGTTCGACGAGCCTGCGGGCTGGGTCGCCGTCGGCAAGCTCGGCGTGCGACGCGAGTCGATCGCCGGCACCAGGGTCGCCATTGCCGGTCCGGAAGGCCAGCGCGTGAGGCGCCTCGACATGCTCGCCCTGCTCAACTGGGCGTTGCCCGAACTGCGCGCAGTACTGCCCGATGCACTGCCCCGCCTCACCATCATCAGTGCCGCCGAGCCCATGTGGCGTGGCGGCCTGTCGGCGCCGGCATCCCTGTTCCTTCACGCCGATCGACCGCTGATCAGCGAGAACGCGACCAGCGCCCTGCTGCACGAGGTGATGCACGTCGCCCTCGGCATCCGGGCCCGCAAGGGTTTCGACTGGATCGTCGAGGGCCTGGCGGAGTACTACAGCATCGAACTCCTGCGGCGCGGCCGCGCGATCACGCCGCAGCGGGCCAAGACTGCCCTGCAGTGGCAAGCTGACTGGGGGCAGCGCGCCGAGTCCCTGTGCGGCCGCGAATCGTCCGCGGCGACGACTGCCCGCGCGGTGACGATCCTCGCGGCGCTCGACAGTGAGCTTCGCGACAAGTCCGACGGCAGTCTCGATGACGTGTTGCCCCTGATTGCCGGGAATCCCGTGGACCTCGACGTGCTCACCGGCGCGGCGGCGCGAGTCCTTGGCTCACCACCTGACGCACTTCACATCGATACCCTGCCCGGCTGCCGTAAGATTCGATAAATGGACGGACGTCACGACCTCGAACTGATCCTGCGGTCACGCACGCCCCTGGTCGTGATCGAGTCGCAGGACGAGCAGCGCATGCTCGAACTGCTGAAAACCATCACGATGACGCGGGCGAGCGAGGAGTATACGCCGCTGTTTCGCTGGACGATTACCGATGGGCTGCAGCGGCTCGACATCGATCTCGAACCGCAGTCGATCAATTCTGAGCCGACGGATGTGCTCAAGCATATCCGGGCAGTGTCCAAGCCCGGCATCTACGTCCTTCTCGACTTCCACCCGTTCATCGATGACCCCGTGCACGTTCGGCTGCTCAAGGACATCTGCATCCAGGCTCGCACGATGCACCGCCAGATCGTCTTTATCAGCCACGAGATCAAGGTGCCCGACGAGCTGGAGAGCTTCTGCGCGCGCTTCGACATGGCGTTGCCGTCCGAGGAGGAGCGCAAACGGATCATCAAGCAGGTCGTCAACGAATACACGGAGAATCACCCCGGGTCGCGTGTGCAGGTGGACGCCAAAGCTCACGAACTCCTGATCCGGAATCTCGCCGGGCTGACGTGGGCAGACACGGAGCGGCTTGCGCGCAACGCGGTCCAGCTCGATGGTGCGATCACGCACAGCGATTTGCCCGGCGTCATGCAGGCCAAGTACGAGTTGTTGAACCGCGGCGGTGCACTGCAGTTTGAGTACGACACGGCGCGTTTCAACGATGTCGGCGGACTGGAGCGCCTCAAGTCGTGGCTCGCTCAGCGCCGGCCGGCATTCCGCGGCGACCCCGGCGCGGCCCACCTGGACGCACCGCGCGGAATCCTGTTACTCGGCATCCAGGGCTGCGGGAAGAGCCTCGCAGCAAAGGCGACGGCTGGCGTCTTCGGGGTACCGCTGTTGCGGCTCGACTTCGGCGCGATCTACGACAAGTACCATGGGGAAACGGAACGTAAGCTCCGCGAATCGCTGAAGACCGCGGACGTCATGTCACCCTGCGTGCTGTGGATCGACGAAATCGAGAAAGGCATCGCGGGTCGCGGCGGCGAGACCGGCACGTCGCAGCGCGTGCTCGGCACCTTCCTGACGTGGATGGCCGAGCGCAAGTCGCAGGTGTTCATCGTGGCGACAGCCAATGACATCAGCACGTTGCCGCCCGAACTCGTGCGCAAAGGGCGTTTCGACGAAATATTTTTCGTTGATCTGCCGCGCGCGAACGTGCGGGCATCGATCTTTGCGATTCATTTGGCCAATCGCGATCAGCCGCTGAAACACTTTGACCTGGAGCGCCTTACCCTCGCCAGCAGGGGCTTTTCGGGCGCCGAGATCGAGCAGGCCATCGTCTCGTCGCTGTATGCCGCGCACGCGAAAAAGGAGCCGCTCGATACGGGGCACATCCTTGATGAGATCGCGCGCACGCGGCCGCTGTCGGTTGTCATGGCCGAGCGCATCGGCCAGATGCGCGAATGGGCCGCCGGCCGCACGGTTCCCTGCGATTAATTTGACAAAAAACCGATCGCGATTGAGCCAGCGCGGCCGCGTGCTAGACTGCGTGTATGGCTAATGAGAAAAGCAAAATCAATGAATTAGTCGTCAATGACGAAGCGCCGACCGCGGAACTCGAAGCCGTCACGTTTCGCCGGAATCAACCGTCGCAACCTGCGCAGCACGAATCCGACGACGACACGTTCGATGTCGGCAAGCACCACAGCGACGACGCCCAGACCGTCGGCAAACTGCGATACGACATCGAACAGCTGCGGGCACG
>JBFIFN010000020.1:0-47123 GCA_041602775.1 Woeseiaceae bacterium
GCCTGCCATATTGCCGGCCATCCGGAGGACGCTCACCCTGCGCTGACCGCCGACGTGTCCGACGCGCGATGTTTCGGCTGTCACTCGCGCTCGGGGCGTATTTCGCTGAGTTTCGTGGGTCTTGCCGAAACGGACGACGCACAGCTGCGACTCGCCGACGGCAGGACCGTCGAGCGCCTGCCAGCCGATGCGCACCACGCGGCTGGCATGCGATGCGTCGACTGCCATGGCGCCGATGACGTCATGGGTCATGCGGGCTCGGCTGTCCACCAGCGCGACGCGGTCAGCGCCGCGTGCACGAACTGTCACGAACCTCACGCGGAAGACGCCGATCATGCCCGCCTGACCTGCGCGGCGTGCCACAGCCAGTGGGCGCCGCAATGCTTCGGCTGCCACATGGCATTCGACGAGGACGGCGAACAGTGGGATCACATCGAACAAAGGATGACCGATGGCCGCTGGAGCGACCGGCGCTGGGACGTGCAGAACAGCCTGCCCGCGCTCGGCGTCAACGCCGCGGGGCGCATCGAGGCCTTCGTTCCGGGCATGATCATGACCATCGCCCATCCGGCCTGGGATGAGGAGCGGTTCGTACGGATGTTCGCGCCGCTGTCGCCGCATACGACGGGCAATTCACGCAGCTGCGAATCCTGTCATCGCTCGAGCACGGCGCTCGGGCTCGGCCAGGGTGAACTGTCCATGGTCAATGGCGAGCTGCGGTTCACACCGTCCCGCGAGTCACTGCAGGATGGCCTGCCCGCGGATGCCTGGACCGAGATCGGCGGTGCGCGCGGGGGACGCGCACCCTTTCCCGGTCAGCGGCCGTTCACCGAAGAAGAGATGCGCAAGATCGTCGCCGCGGATCTTCAGCAGGATTCTGCGCCGGCGGGCGGCAACGGTTCGTCATCGATTTCTTCGTCGAGCTCGAAGACCGGCGGTTCGAACGATGCTGCCGGGCGTTCCGCACCGGCGCCGCGCTCGCCGACGAAGTAGCATGCATACGCGCGCTGTGCCGAAACCTGCAGGCTCTCGCCGTCCAGCTCCTCGGCGGAGATATCGGGATTCAGGATGCGGGCGTGCCAGGCGTTGTAGCCCCCCGTAACAACATGCGCGTCGAGCCCGGCAACGCGCAGCAGCGTCGCCGCCTTGGCGCCGTTTTCGGAGCCGTTGGAATACACGACGATCTTGCGATCCGTCGGCAACGTGGCCAGCGTCGCACCCGTAACGAGCTGCGCAAGGGCGATGTTCTGCGCATCGCCGATGTGCCCTTTCTCGTAGTCGGCTGATGAGCGCACATCGACAAGCACGAAGTCCTTTCGCTCCTCGATCAGCCAGCTCGCCAGGTCCTCGACGCTGACGCGATCCGTCTGGCGCGCGGCGGCCTGCGCCACGTCGACGAGCGAGGTGCGCGCGTTTTCGGCCGGATTGCCGCAGGAGGAGACCGCCACGGCCGAAAGAAGAAACAGAAGGGGAAAGGTGAGCGGTTTCTTCATCAATTTGGTTCCATGCGCTCGAGCATCTCGGCGCTGTATTGTGAGGGATAGCGGGTCCAGGTGCTGTCCTGGCCGACGTCGATCATAACCTGCCGCAGCGCATAGCCGCCAATCAGCACCAGCACCGGCGCCAGTAGCGCCAGCGATTTGCCGACGCCCCGCATCTCGAGCATTTCGAGCAGCAGTGGAACGAGCAGGCCTATGCCGACGAACAGGACCCAGAACACCATGGTGTAAGGGCCGCCCGTGATGCTTTGCAGCGCTTCGATATGTTTTGCCGTCCCCGTAGCGAGGCTGATGAGAAACAGGCCGACGAGTGCCAGTTCGGCGCTGATGAGGACGAGGTCCAGGCGGGTGAACATCTCTTTCTCGCGCTTCTCGCGGGAGACCAGCGCGACGAGTGCGGCAGCCGTGGACAGGCCCGAAATCAGGAATAGGGGGCCGAGGACACCCGAATTCCAGAACGGCCGCGCGCTGAATGCGCTCAGCAGTATGCCCGTGTAGATACCCAGCGCGATACCGCTCGGCACGGCCACGAGCGCAATCTGGCGGCGGTGATTCTCGCACCAGTCGATAACGGCGCGCGGGATGGACCAGCGATCCACGTAGGGCACGACGACCGGGAAGCCGCGGCGCAGGGTCGCAAGGATCTGCAGCGTCGTCACCGGGTAGATCAGCAGCAGGATCCACGCGCCCCAGGACATCGGCGACGTGGGTTCGAACGCCGTATAGAAACGGAACACGAAGAGCTTGTGTTCGAGATCGAGAAACAGCGTCGTCATGCCGAGCGAAAGCGCGATCGGGGCGAGCAAGGCGAGCTGCGTTGCGGCGAACGGCGCCTCGTCGTCCTTGCGAGCCAACGTGACGTAAGCGGCGAAGATCATGATGCCGGCCGTAAGCCCGCCAAGGAACAGGTACATCGCCACTTCCCAGGTCCAGATGTGCAGGCCGGGATCGATCAGCTCGTTGCTGCGCGCCGTGACCAGTAGTTCTTCCTTCATCGTTGCGCGCCTCAGGTCAGGTAATAAACGTTGGGCTCGTTACCCGTCTCGGGGTTGAGCACCTTGTACTTCCGCGTCTGCAGCAGCTCGCTGACGCTGCTGCCCGGATCGTCCAGCGAGCCGAAGTGCATGCAGCGCGTCGGGCAGCTGGATACGCAGGCCGGGTCCAGTCCCTGTTCCACGCGGTGATGGCAAAACGTGCACTTGTCGACGTAGCCGTCCGGGTGCATGACGAGCCTGGCGTCATACGGGCAGGCGGCAATACAGGCTTTGCAGCCCGTGCACTTGTCTGCATCGACGAGCACGATGTTGGTCTGATTCCACAAGTGGCTGGCCCCGGTAGGACACAGCGTCACGCAGGTGGGGTTGGAGCAGTGGTTGCAGCGCTCGGAGCGGAACTCGGTCTCCAGTCGCGGGTAGGTGCCGCGCGTCAATTCGACGATCCAGTCACGGTTCAACCCGTCGGGCACCTTGTTCTCCGTCTTGCACGCAACCACGCAGTCACCGCAGCCGATGCAGGTCTTCGTGTCGATGACCATCGCATACCGGGTCACGATGCTGCTCCCGCCTCACCTTCCTTGACGAAGGTGACGAAATTGGCGCGCATGCCGGTGCCGCCCATGATCGGGTCGACCTTGATGTTGTGCATCAGCGACGAGTCGTCAGCGCCGACACCGGCCGTGAGCCGCAGGCGCTTCGAGCGGTGGCCGAAGCCGTGCGCCATGAATACTGAGTCGGGACCGATACGTTCGGTGACGCGCACCCTGACGCGGTTGCTGACGACGCCGTTCGGGCTGCCGAGCCTCACGTAGTCGCCGTTCTCGAGCTGCCACTCGCTCGCGACGAGCGGGTTGACCCAGATCTGGTTTTCGGGCGCGAGCTGGTAGAGCAGCGGGTTGTTCGTCGTCTTGCCGAAGGTGTGTGCCGGCATGCGTCCGTAGTTGAGCCGGTAGAAGCCGCGAGGCACGGGTTCCGGCGGCGTGTAAACCGGCATCGGGTCAAAACCCTTGTCGGCGAGTTGCTGCGAGTACAGCTCGATCTTGCGGCTGGGTGTGCGGAAACGCACCGGCTCGCCTTCGTGGAAGTACATCGGCGTTTTGCGCGGGAAGTTCTTTACCCCGATCTTCTGCATCTCCTCGAGTGAGCTGCCGACCTGCCTGAGCTGCCAGTCGAGTTTCTCGGAGAAATCCTCCCACGGGAAGTATTTGTGCAGGCCCAGGCGGTGGCCGAGCTGCTTGGCAATCCACCATCCGGGTTTGCTGTCGTACTTCGGCTCGAACGCCGGCATCCTCAGTGCCAGCGACGGGTGTCGCTCCCCCGAATTGCGCAATTCGTCGTAGCGCTCGAGGTACGTGCATTCGGGCAGGATGACGTCGGCATAGCCGGTCATCTCGGAAGGCATCGTCTCCACGACCACGACGAGTTCGAGCGAGTTCGCCGCGGCCTCGAGCGTGTTCGTGATGTTCGGGATCGTCTGCGGCAGGTTCGTGCCGTAGACCAGCCATCCCTTGAAGAACGCATCCTCGCCAACGGAGGCTTCGATGACGCCGTTCGTCACCCCCTGGGGCGCAAATGGCCACTTGCCCGGGTATGCATCCCTGGTGCGCAGTTTCGGCTTCGGGTATTCCGGAAGTGGATAGTCGGGCAGCTTCACTTTTTCCGGCTTGTAGAAACCGCCTTTGCGATTCCAGGAGCCCAGCAGCACGTTGAGCATCGCGACGGCGCGGCTGCGCTGGGTATCGTCTCCGTACCAGGTCGCGTGCCGTCCCGGGTGGACGACCGTAGCCGGGGCGGCTTTCGCCATTTCGCGGGCCGTCTCGCGGATCACGCCGGGCTTGATGCCGGTCTCGAGATAGACCCATTCGGGCGTGTAGCTGCGGACGTGTTCGCGCAGTTGCTCCAGACCGAACGTGTAGCGCTCGACATAGTCCCTGTCGTACAGGTCCTCCTCGATGAGCACGTGCATCCATGACAGCAGGAGCGCGAGATCGGTGCCCGGCCTGATCGGCAGCCAGTGTTTCGACTTGCCGGCGGGTACCGAGAACCGCGGATCCACGGTGATCAGTGTTGCGCCGCTGTTGAGGGCCTCGGTCAGCGTCTGGACCTGGCCGTTGTGCAGGTTTTCACCAATGTGCGAGCCGATCAGCACGATACAGCGCGCGTGCGCCATGTCGGTTCGTTCCGGAGAGCTGGCCGACTCGCCGACAGTCAGGTTGAAACCGACGTCCCGAGGGCCGCGGCACTGGGCAAACGCGGGCTCGGCATGGCTGTCCGAGCCATAGGCTCGCAGCAGGTGGCGGAAGTGGCTGCTGCCGGCGCCGTGGTTCAGCATGAGCAGCTTCTCGGGACCGTGTTTCTCGGCGATCGACTTCATCTTGCCGGCGACAAAGTCGAGCGCCTCGTCCCAGGAGACCTCGACGAACAGCTGGCGTCCGTCGATCGTCTTGCGCATGAGCGGCGTTTTCAGGCGATCGGGATCGAGATACGCGCCGGGCCCGCCCGTGCCGCGCGTGCAGAGCCGGCCACCGCAGTGCAGGTCGTCCACGTTGCCCGTGATCTTCCACAGCTCGTCGTCCTCCTTGTATACCGTGCCTGCGCACTTCCAGAAGCACATGTCGCAGATCGTGGGCGTTGTCGTGACCTTGCCCGTCCCTGGCAGGGGCTTGGCCGCGCAACCGCCGAGCAGGAAGCCAGGCGACGCGACGGCGCCGGCGCTCAGCAGGCTCGAGAGCTTGATGAATTCGCGGCGCTTCATGGCGCAGCCTCGGCATTGGCTCGCGGAACGATGTAGTACGGCGACTCCGTCGTATCGTCGATGAACGCGTCCGTGGGAAAGAAGGCGTACACGGCGGCGATCAGCACTGCCACGGCGACGAGGCGAAACTGCAGCTTGACGACCGCGTTGGGCTGCGCGTCATCATCGTCGTGTCCCGACCAGAACTTCCTCTGTGCGAAACTCAGCGTGGCGATGCCCGCAACGGCGACTACCACGACCCCGAGTACCGTTACGCCAAGGCCGATATCCAGCCACTGGTCGAGGCGGAACGCGCCCATGTAATCACTGTTGTAAAAGTCGCCCCAGACCGGGAAGAAGTCGCCGAAGACGAGGCTGCCGATCAGGAATCCGACGATAAAGACCATGCCGTCGACCTTACCGGTCGCGAGCGCGGCGGCAGCCGTGCCGGGGCAGTATCCGCCGACGACCATGCCGATCCCGAACAACAATCCGCCAATCGCCATTGGCGTCAGAAAAGTCGGCAGCATGTAGACCTCGGAGATGTCCAGCACGCCGACGAGACTCAGTCCCCACAGGCCGAGCATGCCGGTCACGATCGCCGTGAACATGACGACGGGAACGCGAACCGACTTGAAATAGAACGCCCAGGCTATGCGGCGGCTGTCCGTGAAGCCGGCATGGAACAGAGCGAAGCCGAAGATAAAGCCAATCGGGATGGCGAGCCAGAGGTTCATCGCCTCACTGATGACGCCGGTCTTGACCAGGGGAAATGTCATATCCATTGCTTTCTCACAAACCAGGCGCCAAGCCACCCGCCGACAAAAGTACAACCCAGGAAGACCCAGGCGCCGACCGACAGCTCGGCTCCGCCGACCAGACCCTGCCCGCTGGAACAACCGCGCGCGAGGCGTGCCGCGAAACCGGCGATGATGCCGCCCACCAACGCCAGGGACAGGCGCGACGTGGCCGTAAAGCGCGGACCGTGAAGTACCTCGACGCGGAATCGCCCGGCAATAAGCGAGGCGACAAACGCCCCAGCCAGCAGACCGACGAGTATGAATACGACGTAGTCATAAAGCGGATGCGCGCCATTCGCAAAATACCGACCCAGGTATTCACTTTGCTCGGTTGCGGCCGGGTAGATGCCGTGCTGCATCCAGGCGACGAGCCGGGTCATGCCTCCGCTCGCGCCGATGCCCCGACCGGCCACGAGCCAGGCCAGCAGCATGCTGACGCCGATCAGAATTCCCGCTGGGACCGGTGGCCAGCGCGTGCCAGTTTTCATGATTGCCTCCTGTCTGCGGAGGCTAAATTAGATAATTCGAATATACGAATATATAGGTAGTTTCCGCCGTTGAGAAACGGGTCACACAAAGGAGCCCGCGGCGTGCCCGGAGGCCCAGGCCCATTGGAAATTGAAACCACCGAGGTGCCCGGTGACGTCCACGACCTCGCCGATAAAGTAAAGGCCGGGCACGCCGACCGACTCCATGCTGCGGGACGACAATTCGTCCGTATCGACGCCGCCCAGCGTGACTTCCGCGGTGCGATAGCCCTCCGTCGCTGCCGGCCTGACGAGCCAGGTGTTGAGCTGCGCGCCAATGCCGACGAGGAATTCGTTGCGAATTTCCGCAAGCGGCGTGTCGGCGCACGCAGGCCACCATAGCGTCTGCAATTCGTCGACCAGCCGGCGCGGCAAATTCTCGGACAGCACCCGGCGCAACAACGTGCGGGGCTGTTCCGACTTGATTGCGAGCAACCGGTCCGGGGCGTCTTCGCCAGGCATCAGGTCAATCGACAGGGTGTCGCCGGGATTCCAGTAGCTCGAGATCTGCAGCGCCGCGGGTCCGCTGAGGCCCCGGTGCGTGAACAGGATATTCTCCGTGAATTCGACACCATTGACCCCGACACTCGCTCGCGCGCTCACGCCCGACAAGCGCGTCGTCATGTCGTGCAAGGCGCCCGAAAACGTGAACGGCACGAGGCCCGCGCGAGTTTCGTGGACGTGCAAGCCGAACTGGCGGGCGATGTCATAGCCCAGACCGGACGCGCCCATCCTGGGGATCGAAAGGCCTCCCGTTGCGACCACGAGCGCGTCGCCCGAGTAATCGCCACGGTTCGTGCTGACGCGGAACGCACCGTTCCTGGACAGGCCGGTGATCGCCACGCTGGTCTCAATGACGGCACCACTTTCGTCGCACTCGCTCTGCAACATCGCGACGATATCCTTCGACGAGTTATCGCAGAAGAGCTGGCCGAGCGTCTTCTCGTGGTAAGCGATGCCGTGTTTCTCGACGAGGCTTATGAAGTCGTGCTGCGTATAGCGCGATAACGCTGACTTGCAGAAGTGCGGGTTGTGCGACAGGAAGTGGGACGGCTCGCAGTACAGGTTCGTGAAATTACAGCGCCCGCCGCCAGACATCAGGATCTTCTTGCCAATACGGTTCGAACCTTCGAGTACGATGACTCGACGTCCGCGCTGCGCGGCCGTGATGGCGCACATGAGCCCTGCGGCGCCGCCACCAAGCACTATCACGTCCGTTTGCGTCATGCGGCAGGAATCACAGCGCGCCGTCGGGGATGCGGAGACTGCGAGCTATCGCGGCCTGGCACGGAACCAGCCGGTCAGCGACAGTCGGGGTTCCAGTGCGTAGGGCGCCACGAACGTCACGGCGTGGATGTGGCGGATGTCGAACATCGACACCGTGTTGAACGCCGGGGCCCAGGCATCGCGGGGCGTGCCGTCTTGCTCGTAGAACTGCAACAGGCCGCCCCAGTCGGGATGCCAGTTTCTGCTGAAGCCAAACACGAACGCGAGACGTCGGTCGTCGTCGGTCTCGTCGCGATGTCGCGTCAGGAACTGGCCCGGCGCGTAGCGCGTGTACTGGGCGGCGGCACTCTTCAGGTCGTCGTAACCGGTAATCTCGCTGACGAAAGACAGCATTTCCTCGCCGTTGACGTAGTCGAAGACGGAGTGGAGGAATCGCAGCTCTTCGTCCTTCGTGTCCTCGTCGCGATGGCCGATCGTGTAGCCGCAGTAGTAATAGCCGAGTCCCCGGGATGCCGCGGACATGATCTTGTTCATGAGCTCGCGGAACTGGTCCGGCGTCAGCGCGGCCATTTCCTCCTGCGGCCTGGCCTCGTTGCGGCCGGCAAAGTTGTAGATGTAGCGCCAGCTCACTTTTTCCCGCAGCGCCTCGTGAATACGCTCGGCGACTTCGGCATCGAGGACGTTCTCGATACGCACGCGGCCGTCGACGGCCCACTGCTCGGCCAGCGCCTTGCGGTCGAGATCAGGGTTGAGCATCGGGCTGGCGCTTCCTGTAGGCCGGTGGCGTTCCCGACTGCAGGTAGCGGTCGCGCAACAGCGTCTGCCGGCTGATCATCGGGATCCTCTCGCCCTTGATGAAGACCTGGTCGGGGTAGTTCGTCAATTCCAGGGGGTCGCCGGGCCAGATCACGACGTCGGCCGACTTGCCGACCTCGAGGCTGCCCGAGGTTGACGCCACGCCATATATTTCCGCAGGCGTCAGCGTGATGGCGCGCAGCGCCTCGTCCCAGTCCAGGCCGTGAGCAACGGCGTTGCCGGCCGCCTGGGTCAGGTTGCGCGCGTTGTGCGTATCGCCATCGCCGATCGCGACCTTGACGCCCGCTCGCGCCAGTATCGTGGCCGAACCAAGGCGGGCGTTGAGGCGATCGAAACTGCGCGGGAGATTGGCGGTGGGGTCGACGATGACGGGGATACCGGCTGCCGCGAGTTCATCGGCCAGCATCCACGCCTCGGCGCCGCCGGCGATGATCGCCTTGACGCTGTAGTCGCTCACGAAATCGATGAGGACTTCGATGTCGCTGGCCCGGTTGACGCTCGCGATGAGCGGCGTATTGCCGTTGATGACACCTTGCAGAGCTTCGAGGTCGGCGACGCTGTGCACGTAGGGGCGCCGCATGCCGCGCTCGAAATCGCCCTTGTGCTCGCGGTAGTCGAGCGCCTCGTCGAGCGCGTTGCGCAGCGTCAGCCACGCGGCCGCCCGCGTGCCCCCTGTGAACTGGCTGCCGCCCTCGCCGAGCGACACGACGACCGCGGCGCTGCGCCGCTCGAGGGCTTCCGAATCACCGAGATTCACAACGGCTGCAAGACCCGCGATGATGTGCCCGCCGCCGGTCTCGTCGGGGTAGGCAGGCGCCGGGGCGCTGAGCGTGCGCGTCACGCCCTCGATACGATTGATTGCGATCAGCGTCGAACGCGGGTTGTAGGCGTCGGCGACGTCGAAGCCCGCCGTGAAGCGTTCGCCGCGCTGGGCGCCGTCCGTCGGTCCGGCGGATAGCGGGACCTCGACCAGCCCGAGCTGGCTGAGCGGTGAGAAGAGGCCGGGCGTCACGACTTTGCCGGAGGCGTCGATCGTCTCGGCGCCGGCCGGGACCCGGATATCGTCGCCGACTGCCGCAATACGGCCGTCGACGATCAGGACGGTGCCATTCTCGATCGTGCCTTGCGGACCGACGGTGACGACGTTGCCCCCGACGATAGCCGTCGTTGCGGCCGGAGCGTTCGCAGCCAGGGCGAGCAGGCCGATAAGTGCAACCTGGCGGATCATTGCGCACCTCCCGCGGCAGCCGACGTGCCGAGCGAGAAATCCGTCACCGGGTTGAGATCCTCGTTGCCGAGCTCGTAGGCGAGTGCACCGTCGATATAGACACGTTCAGCGAGCGTGTACACGCTGAACGGGTTGCCGTTCCAGACGACCACGTCGGCCATCTTGCCGGCCTCCAGCGTGCCGACCTGCTCGTCGATGCCGAGGGACGTGGCCGCGTTCGAAGTCAGCCAGCGAATCGCCCGTTCAGGGGGAATATCCATGCCCACCCGCGCTGCGGCGCCCATGACTTTTGCGGCCTCCTGGTTCAGGCGCTGGATGCCGATCGCCGAATCGGAATGCACGATAGCGCATGCGCCGGCCCGGTCGACGAGCGCGATATTCTCGCGAATGCCGTCGTACGCCTCCATCTTGAAACCCCACCAGTCGGCCCACATGGCCGAGCACGTGTCGTTTTCGGCGAGCAGGTCGGCAATCTTGTAGGATTCCACGGCGTGGTGGAAGGTCCCGACCCTGTAGCCGAATTCCTTCGCGATATCGAGCATGATCGACATCTCGTCGCCGCGGTAGCAATGGTTGTGCACGAGAATCTCGCCTTCGAGTACGCCCATCAGCGTTTCGAGCTTCAGGTCGCGCTTCGGCATCTCGCCCTGGCCTTCTTCGGCCGCCTTCACCTTGTCGCGGTACTCGGCGGCATCGATCCACGCCGCGCGGTAGCCCGCGACATTGCCCATGCGCGTGCCGGGCGCCTGGCTGCGGGCGCCGTAGACACGCTTCGGGTTTTCGCCACAGGCCATCTTCAGCCCGTGGGGCGCACCCGGGAACTTCATGTCCATGACGTTACGCCCCGGCAGGTTCTTCAGCGTCACGCCGCGGCCGCCGAAAAGGTTGGCCGAGCCGGGCAGGATCTGCATCGCCGTCACGCCGCCGGCGAGTGCCGTCGTGAAGCCCGGGTCGTGCGGCCAGACGCTGTGCTCCGCCCAGACGTTGGCCGTGACAGGCGCCGTCATCTCGTTGCCGTCCGAATGCGACTCCGTGGACGGCGACGGGTAGACGCCGAGGTGAGAGTGCACGTCGATGATACCCGGCGTGACCCACCTGCCTGCTGCATCGACGACATCGGCACCCGCCGCATCGAGGTCCGTGCCCACGGCGGCGATTCTGCCGTCTCGGATCAGGACGTCGGCATCGTCGATGCGTTCGCCGGTGCCGGTCAGCACCGTTGCGCCGGCAATCAGGGTGGTCCCTGACGGCAGCGGCTCGTAGCGGCTTGCGAACGCTGCCGTTCCTCCGTCTTGCTCGTCCTTGCCGCATCCTGCGGCCAATAGACCGCACGTCGCAATCGCGACAATCATTCTTGCCACTTGTTTTCCCCGGGATTTGAAGCGGATTGAGCTTACTACACTCGTCGGGCGTCGTGTTATCGTTGTGCCCGTTTTGCACGGACGGCCCGGCCCATGGACATTGGCACGCTCGACAATCTGCGCATCGTTCTCGATCCCGTCGGCCAGGCGGGCGTCGCGATGGCGCTGATGCTGGTCATGTTCAGCGTGGCGCTCGGGCTGCGTGTCGACGATTTTTCGTTCCTGCGCGACAAACCGGCGCTGTTTCTCGGCGGCGTCCTGGCGCAGGTCGTGCTGTTGCCGCTGGTGACGTTCCTGCTCGTGCTTGCGCTGCGGCCGGCTGCATCAGTGGCCCTCGGCATGATTGTCGTTGCCTGTTGTCCGGGCGGTGCCGTATCCAATCTGCTGACCTACCTGTCGCGCGGCAATGTCGCCGCCTCGGTCGCGCTGACCGCAACGTCCAGCCTGCTCGCCGCCGTCCTGACGCCGGCATCGATCCTGGTCTGGTCGCATGCCTATGCGCCGACGGCCGATCTCCTCGATTCGCTGGATGTCAGCCCGGTACTGTTCCTGGCCCAGACGACTTTTCTCCTGGCCGTGCCGCTGGTTCTCGGCATGGTACTCGCCGCGAAGGCGCCCGACGTCGCGGCGAAAATTCGCAAGCGGACGACGCTGCTGGGCGTGTCCGTGCTCGTCGGCGTCATCATTTACGGGATTGTCTATTTCTTCCCGGTGCTCTGGCCGGCGCTGCCGATACTCGGCACGATCGTCGTCGTTCACAACGCCGCGGCCTTCGCGACGGGCGCCCTGGCCGGCGTCGTCCTGTCGCGCCTGTCGCCGACGCGACGCGCACTGACTTTCGAAATCGGCATCCAGAATTCCGGGCTGGCGCTGGTCATATTGTTGAGCCAGCTGCAGGGACTGGGCGGCGCGGCCGCGATCGCAGCCGTGTGGGGTGTCTGGCACCTCGTTGCCGGCGGCACGCTTGCTACACTGTTCTGGTTGGCCGACAGGAATGCGAAACCCGACTATGACATTGAACGAGCCTGAAGACATACGCCGCGCTTTCGGGTGCTACCCGACCGGCGTCGCCGTCGTGACGACCGTAACCGGTGACGGCCTGCGCGTCGGCATGACCATCAGCAGCTTTAATTCGGTGTCGCTCGACCCGCCGCTGATCTTGTGGAATCTCGCCAACGAATCCTGCAATCATGCGGCGTTTGCGGGCGCGGAACATTTCGCCGTTCACGTCCTCGCCGATCACCAGGGCGAACTGTCGGCGCGCTTCGCCACGCGAACCGGCGACAAGTTCAGGGGGCTCGAATGCACCGAGGGTGTCGCAGGCGATCCGATCCTTCCCGACTTTGCCGGCTGTTTCCAGTGCAGGACCGAGCACCGGTATGCGGGCGGTGACCACACGATTATCGTGGGCCGTATCGTGGACTTCGAAGACCGCATGCTCGAGCCCCTGATCTTCCACCGGAGCAGTTACCGCCGCGTGGACGATGTCGGCTCGTGAACGCTCAGCTGTGTAGTTGCGGTGCCGTAAATACGAAAAACAGGCCGGCGAGAATGCCGACGCGATAGCCCCAGTCCTGGAAACGCGCTGCCGGCTCGACATGCGAATCATGGTCGTGACTGACGCCGAAGGCGACGATGTGGATCAGCGATCCTGAAATGAAGGCCTGCAGCCAGGCGATGCCTCGTGCTTCGGCGAGATCGACGACGGGCGCGCCGAAAACGAAGGCAGCGGCCGTGGACACGATGATCAGGCCGAATGCCGTCGCCGCAGCGCCGATGCCGAGATTCGGTCGCAGGGACCACCAGATCGCCATGCCGATCGGCAGCCGGTGCAGGATGACGGCGTACGCAAGGTTGCCGTTGGATCCGGGCAGGAGCGCGATACCGTCGAGCACCGAGTGAATGACAAGGCCGAGTGCGGCCAGGGCGAGCACCAGGCCGTGCGCCGCGTGAAAGGACTCGTGCAGGCCGCGCTCGATCAGGACCGGGAAAGCGATGCCGAGCGCAAGAAAAAGAATGGCCAGGTTGCCGCCGCCGAGCAGCGAGTCGGGGATGATATGAACGGCGACGAGGCCGGCGATCGTGATGAAGATGAAGCCGTCGAGCACCTGGCGCGCGATGGCGTTACGTTTGCCGAGCGTGTACACGAACGGGCCGGCGAGCAGGGCGGCAATGCTGAGCGTCAGGAGCATGGGCACGTAGCATAACCGAATGCGTTGTGGCGCGGCGCCAGTCGTTCAGCGCATCTTCTGGTTCGAGAGCATGTAGATTTGCCAGAGGTCCTTCCGGCTCATGTGCAGGAAGGGCTTCATGGCGCGCAGCCCGGTCGGGCCGATGCTGTCGACGAGGAATCTGAGTTCCTCGAGCTTCGCCTGCGTCGCCTCGCCGGGTTTTTGCTCGAATCCCTGTTCCCGCATCATCAGGAGGCCCTTGGCACGCATCGCCAGCTCCTTGTGCAGCCGCAGGTAGCACAGCATGTCGACGACGACGGGGCCTTCGAATTTCTCGGTGAGTGACTGCAGGTAGGCGCCGATGCGCGAATCGGAGAATTCGCCCGAGTTGATCAACGCGATAATCTCGGCGTCGGCGTCGAAACCGATGCCGAGCCAATCGTTGACGGCTCGCTCACTTTGCTGGAAGACCATGGTGAACAGGATCGGCAGCGACGCAAACACGGCCAGCGTGTTGATGATCGGCATCAGGAAGAAGTGGTTGTAAACCGAGTGCGCAATGACGGCAACCGCGAACCCGGGCAAAACGAGCAGCGCGCTTCTCGTCGGGTGCTGCCCCATCAGCGTATGCGTTGCGAGGGCAAGAATGGCGGTCGCGCCGCCGTGCATGATCGCGGTGCCGAAGCCCCGCACGATCCACGTGCCCAGCAGCATGTCCGGCATGGCCCGCAGGTAATAGAGGTTCTCGAAGATGGCGAAGCCCGCACCGACAGCGAATCCGTAGATCGCCGCGTCGACGGGAAAGCCGATACGGTTGCTGCGGATCAGGACCATCACGATCAGGCCTTTCATGGCCTCCTCGATGACCGGGGCCACGTAACGCGTCAGTACGGTGAAATCGATATCCAGCAGCGCGCTGGCGCCGACGTTGAAGGGGTAGCTGAGGATGCCGGCGACGGCGCCGAGGCCGATCGTCGCGAGGATGGCGCGCAGCGGGACGAGCTTGTAGCTGTCGAGAAAGACCAGCGCTGCGAGGAAACAGCACACGGGCAGCATGCCGACGAGTGCATGAATGGCGAACTCCATGCGCGCAGGTTACAGGATCTTGAGCGACACCATGTACTCGTCCTGGTCGGCGACGAGGTCGTCGCCGAAGCCGCGCGCGTAGCCGAAGGAGAGCGTCATGTCCATGCGCGACAGGATCGTGAATCGCAGGTCCACCTGCAGCCCTGTGCTCTGTACTTCGCGGCGTATTGCGCCGTCGTCGAGGTTCGTCGCCAGGTGCTTCGCGAAGATGGCCGGCCGCGCCCAGCTCAGGTAGAAGCCCGGTGAACCGACGCGGTCGAAGCGCAGCGGCGGCAGGTTCCACTCGAGCATCGTCGTAACGAAATTGCGCCCGCCGATCTCGTTGAGTTCGAAGCCGGGCATCGCGTAGTGCTCCCGGTAGCGCTTGATCGAGCCGCGGTCCACGTAGTTGTTGCCAAAGCCGCCGAAGTAGAAGTTTGCGAACTCGTCGACGCGGTCGCCGGAGGCCGCGCCGGCGGAGTTGCGCAGCCAGATGGACGAGTGCTTCAACGGCAGTGCGAAGCCGAAATCGAAGCCCACAACGAGTTTCGGGATCGTGTCACCGTCCACGTAGTTGGCGCCCGCACCGATGTTCCACGCCAGGCCCTTCTCATCATCGACGTGCCCGAGCGAGCCGCGCACGTTGCTGTAACTGAGATCGGCGTTAAACGACGTCAGCTTGTCGAACGTGACCGGGACGTTCTGGTAGCGCGGCAGGCTGTCCATGTCCGAAAAGTGGTTCAGGCTGGTCGACAGGCTCAGCTGGCGCGGCGAATCGGATATCAGCGTCTTGTCGAACGCGATCGAGAACTGGTTGCCCTTGCGGCTCTTCTTGGTCGGCCCGAACAGGTCGTAGAAGTCCGCGTTGTTGCGTTTCGCGCTGAACGTCCAGGTGCCGGCGATCGGCGAGTTGCTCAAGACGTTGTGGCGATAGACGAGGCTGGCGTTAGGTCGTTCGTCGGTGGGCAGATCGGCGTCCGTCGAGTAGCCGACGCCGAGACTCAGCGTGTCGAGCCGCAACTTGTCCGAGAAGTTAAATTTGAGACCGACCGAGACCGAGTCCTTGTAACCGAGCACGGTCGGGTAGACCGATTCGAGCCCGATGTGCCCGGCAGCCGTATATGTGCCCTGCGCCACGATGCGCGATTCGGCGTCGACGTCATCGGGCGAGCCGGCGCGCCAGGTTTGTAAATCGGGGTGTTTAGCAATCGTCTTCGTGCCGAGGAACGAGATGTTGCTCACGTCCTCGAGGGGCGTTGCCTCGATGTGCGCCGGTATGAAGCCCTGGCCGGTGTAACTGAAGACTATCAGGTGCTCGTTGTCGATCGGGATTGGCCGGAAGAACCCGATCTCGGTGTTGCTTACTGCCTCGAGTTCGCCGGTATCGACCTCGAAGCGGAAGATGTTCGACACGCCCGTGTAGTAGGAGCTGCCGAACAGGTAGCGTCCGTCGGGAGAGAATACGAAGCTCTCGGGAATCGTCTGGCCGAACGTAAAACTCGTGACCGGTTCGAGTTTGCCGGCGAGCAACGTTTCTACAGCATGCACTTCGAGCGTGTGACGCCCGCGGATGTCGCCAAAGGAGCCGGAGAGCAGGGTTCCGTCGGGAGAAATGTCCAGATCGTAGAGAATGCCCCCGTAGGGCAGCGTCTTGACGAGTTGCCACTCGGTGTATGGCCGCGGGATGCGCACGATCGACGCGTAGCCATTCAGGTGGCGCACGCCCCACAGCGACCCGTCCTGGCGATTGAAGACGATCTCGCCGATACGCACGTCACGTTGCAGAAGCTCGGCTTTACCGGAACTGCGGTCGAGTTGCACGAGGTCGCGATAGGCATAGTTATCGGTCGTGTAGAAGATCGTGTCCGAGTCGGGGTCGAAGGCGACCGAGGCGACGCGGTAGACCATCGGTCCCTTGACGTCTGCGAGACGGCGCAGCTTGCCGCTGCGCAGCGAGAGCTCGCCGATGTTGGCGATGACGCCCGGCTCGCGAAAGCCGGCGATGATGGCGTTATTCGCGGCATCGTAGTAGGCACGCGACACAGACCCCAGGGCCTCCGGAACCAGAGTCTCATGTGGCGTGACGTCGAACTGCCGCAGGCGGGCGAGGTTGTCATCCTGGAATGCATGTTCGAATTCGATCCAGTCCTGCCAGGCGTCGTCGAGCGGCTTGCCGAACACGCGCTCGAACTCGCGGCGGTACGAACGTCGGCTGCCCGCGTCTCGCCGCGCCCACTCGACGACTTTTGCCGGGGAATATTCGTAAGCGACGTAGGTGATGAAGCGCGTGCCGTACAGGTAGGCATTGGCGCCGACCTGGAAGTCGACCTGGACACCTTCGGCAACCAGGCCGAGCGGGTCGTAGAAATGGGCGTCGTCGCGCACCATGGCCCGGAAGACCATTTCGTCGTACGCGCTCTGCGCGCGGCCGAGGCCGCCGGCCATCCAGGTCTCGAGAAAGACGGCCAGGCCCTCGAGATACCAGCGCGGGCTAGTCTTGCGCGGCGCCGTCAGGTATTGGTAGAGGATCGTCTCGGGGTGCTCGGGCGTGGCGAGTACCTTGCCGGCGAAGAAGCGGCGTGCGCGAAGGTCGGCCGGCGCCGCCTGGTCCGTCGTGCTGATGTGAACCAGCTCGTGGTTCATGATCGTGTAGACGCGCTCCGCTGTGGACGACGTCTCGAAGGTGAGCGGAATCGGCGCGACATCCATGATGACCGAGCTGGCGGGGACGGAGCTTGCGCCGGCATTGCCGTAGTCGGAAAAGTCGGTCATGAGCACCGTGATCTTTTCGTCGGGCGTATAGCCGAGAATGCTCTCCTGTCGGTCGATCGAGTTGTGGAAGGTCTGGATGACCCGTGGGACGAGATAGGTTTCGGTCGGGTCGAAATACAGCAGCCGCAGCTTATCGGTCTCGACGGAACTGAGTTGCTGTCCGAACGCGCTGGCGCCGGCGAATGCCAGTGCTAATGTGGTCAGATATCGGGCGCCTGCTTTGCGCATGTTCTCTCCCTGGATCCGTACGCACTGAGGACGCGAACGAATTCGCGTCCTCAGGTTTTTTCCGCCCTCTTGCCCCTTATCGGGACCGGCCGGCCGGGGATTGGGCCTAGCGGTCGTTGGTCAGCGCGTCACTGAGCGCCTCGGCACGCAGCGCCTCGCGAATCGCGTTGTTGCTCAGCGAGTTGCGGAAGGCGTCGTTGGCCAGGGCACTGACGAATGCATCAGAGCCGAGCGCATCGTTGAGTGCATTGCCCTTCAACGCATCGACAAGCCCGTCAGCGGCGAGCGCATCCTGCAACGCGTTGCTCTTCATTGCATCGAAGAACGCATCCGAGCCGAACGCATCTTTCAGGTTGTTGCTCTTCAACGCATCGATGAGGGCATCGGCGGCGAGTGCATCGCTTAACGCAGTGCTTCTCAATGAAGCGATGAAAGCTTCGGATGTGAGGGCGTCGCGATACGCATCCACGGCCAGCGCGTTGCGCATGGCGTCGGTATTGAGCGCGTCGGCCCAGGCTCCGTCGCGCATGGCGTCGGCCCAGGAATCGCTTCTCAACGCATTGACCAGTTCGTCGGAGGCGAGCGCTTCGCGCACGGCGTCCGACATCAATTCATGGCGCAGGGCATCGACGGTGAGCATGTCGCGCACCGCGTCCATCTTCAACGCGTCGGTGAAGTCATCGGAGGCGAGTGCCGCGCGCACTGCGTCGTTCTGCAGCGCAGCGCGGACGTTGTCCGCCGTCAGAGCCGCGAGCAGCGTGTCGTTTCGCAACGCGACGCGGAGATTGTCCGACCTCAGCGCGTCAAGTAGCGCAGTGGAGCCGAGCGCATTAAACAATTGGTCGCTGCGCATGGCCTCCATGAATGCCTCATCGGCCACGAGCCGCGCGAACGTATCCGACTGCATGATTTCCTGAATGGACTGGTCGCCAAGCTGGATCTCGTTGTCCTGCTCGGCCTGGTAGCGCTGTGCCGGTGACACGGTGCCGGTGACCTCGTCACCCGGAGGGTTACTCATGCCGAAGTACAGCAGGATGCCCAGTGCCGCGATACCCAGCAAGATGACGGGAAATGCCTTGTTGCCTGTAGCCATGTTCTATCCCCTTGGCCCGTGTGCGGGCTCATTGATATCCGTCCTGACCCACACTACACGCGGGCCGGGAAAAGGTTGGTTACTGACCCGGCCTGTATTCCAGGCTGGTCTCGTGCACGACCTGGCCGTTCGCCAGGAATCGCAGTCTTACCGTGGCTTCGCGGCCGCCCTGGTTGTGCAGGTACACGGCGTAGCGGCGCTTGCCCGCCACGCCGAGCCGCACGCGCCCGGACTCGGCAGACACGGTCGTACCTTCACCCTGGAGCTGGGCGAAGCCGTTGAACCAGATGCTGGGGTCCGCATAATCGGCCTCGATCTCTATATGGTCTTTTGCGACCAGGTCGAAGTCGAGGATGAGCAAAGTCCCTGCACTGCGCAGGGACACGATACCGGCTACGTCGAGCTCGTCGACCGAGACCGAGCTCGCAAGCGTCGTATCCACCGGTTCGGCCACTGTGCCGACCAGCCCGGTGACGTCGTCGAAGGCATGTTCCGAGACCTGGCCCGAATTCACGATGCTGAGCGCGAGGAACACGCCCGCGGCGAAACTCAGCGCATAGCGCAGCGCGGGCGCCGCGAACAGTACCTGGAAGAAGCCTGGCGACGATTCGGTCGCCCGGGAGCCGGGAATCGAGTTCATGATGACGTGCCTCATTTGGACGGGCGGGGTTTCCTCGTCGGCGCTGTCGAGTGCGCGGCACAAGGAAGACAGATCGTCGCGCAGCGCACGGCCTTCGGCGCTGTCGGCGAGGAAGGCCTCAAGCTCGGTCCTGTCTGCAGCACTGATCTCGCCGTCGATGTCGGCGTTGATCAAGTCCTGGTATTTCTGCTCTATTGCCATTATCTCGTTTTTGCCAGTGCGCCTTTCAGTTGCTGCCGCGCAGAATAAAGTCTTGATTTAACTTTCTTTTCCGATATTTCGAGTACCTGGCTGATTTCCGTGTAACTGCATCCGAGAAAGTGCTTCAACACGACGACGGCGCGGTAGTCCGAGCTGATGGTCATCAGCGCCGCCTGAACGCTTTGCCTGGCCTGGTCGCTGTCGAACTGCTCATCCGGTCCCTTGCCCTCGTCGGCCGCCTCGGTCTCGAGCGGCCTCAGCCTGTTCGTCTTGCCAAGCCAATTGATCGATTCGTTCAACGTGATTCGGTAAATCCAGCTGAAGAAGCGTCGCGACGGGTCGTACTTGTCGAAGTTCTCGAAGACCTTGAGAAACACCGTCTGGGTTACGTCCTGTGCGTCGTCGCGGCTGTTCAGCATGCGGTAGGCCGCGTTGAAAACGGGTCTCTCGTATGCCGCCAGCAATGCCTCGAAAGCCTCACGGTCGCCGGCTCTGCACCGTTCAATCAGCTTCGTATCGTCTGTCCTACTCATACGTACAATTGATCCGGCAGAAAGTTGGCAAGAGCTTCGACTTATTCTTTGGCGTGTATGTCGAAGATGGCGTGAAACCCGGAGTAGCGGAACACGTCGTGTATGTGGTTGTTGACGTTTATTATTTTCAGGCCGCCGCCGCTCCCGGCGAGGCGTTTTTGCGTCTTCAGCAGTATACCGAGGCCCGCGCTCGAGATGTATTCGAGTTCGTTGAAATCGAGTGTGCTGGACCCCTGGAGGCTGCTCATGAAGCTCTCCGCCTTCTCGCATTGTGCGGCGTCCAGCCGCCCGCGGCACACGACCTCGCCGCCATTTCCGTACTCGATCTCGAACATCTTAAGTCCCTGACGCCTTTGTAAATATAACCTCGCCCCGTCCGTCCTGGTACTCGTATTCGAGCGTATCCACGAGGTTCTGGACCAGGTGCACGCCCAGCCCGCCGGGCTTGCGCTCTTCGAGCGGTGACTCCGTATCCACGTCGCGCCTCGCCGTTACGTCAAATTCCGCGCCGCCGTTGTCCACCAGCGAGACTCTGACCGCATCGTTCACGGTGACCGTGACCTCGATATCCGTCGTGACGGTCGGGTTGTAGTGCACCATGTTGACGAACAGCTCCTCCATCGCGAGATGCACCGGGAACCTCACGCCGTCGGGCAGGTTCTGTTCCGACATGATGGCCTCGCTGAATTCGTAGAGCGGGGCAAGGGAGTCGAGGTGTCTCTTAAAATCATGTCGCATAGCCTTACTCCGGCAGTCGTCGCGCCAGGACAATCGTAATGTCGTCGGCCTGCGGCGCGGAGCCGCCGTGCTCCCGTGCTGCATCCATGATCAGGTCGACGAGCTGTTGCGCACCGGCATCGGGGTTCGCGTCCAGCACGCGCATGACGCCGCGTCGCCCGAACTGCACGCCCTGTTCGTTTTCATATTCGTAAATACCGTCGGAAATCAGGCCGAGGACGTCGCCCGGATCGAGCGTCGCGACGTGCGGCGCGCCGAGTTCCGTGTGCGGCATGTAGCCCAGCGGAAAGGTCGTTGCGGGATGCCAGTCGAATTCGCCCATGTCCGCCTGGAAGTGCATGATCGGACCCTGTCCGCCCGAGTGAAACCGTACCGAGTGCGTGGTGGCATCGAGCAGGCCGAAGAAACCCGTGACGAAACGGTCGTCGGGTAAATCTTCGCAGAGCTGGTCGTTGATATGGATGAACGCGTCTTCCAGTGAGGACTGTAGGCGCAGTGCGACGCGCAACATGGCGCGCACCTGCGTGGCACTGAGCGCCGGGCCGATACCATGGCCCGTCGCGTCGCCCATGAGCATGAAAAGGCGGTCGTGGCTGAGCGGAATGAAATCGTAGAGGTCGCCGCCAGTCTGGTCGGTCGGCGAGAACACGCCGCCGAACTCGTAGCCCGCGATCCGCGGCATGTCCTTGGGCAGGGTTCCCATCTGCACGTCCCGCGCCACGGAGATTTCGCGGCCGAGGCGCTCCGACGCGATGATCTGCTCGGTGACCTTGGCACGATGCAGCACGACGGCAGCCTGTGCCGCGAGCGCCTGGGCAACGAACTCGTCGTGTTCGTCGAAGACGCCCTCGTGCTTGTTGAGAATCTGCAGTACGCCCACGAGCGAGTCCTCGTAGCCGATCAGCGGGATGGTCAGCATGCAGCGCGAGCGATAACCGGTCTGCCTGTCGATGTCGCGGTTGAAACGCGCATCGGCATAACAGTCCGGGACGTTGATGATCTTCCGGGTCTTCGCCGACTGGCCGACGATGCCCTTGTCGGCGGGTATGCGTATCTTCTCGAGCCCCGTGCCGACGCGCACGACGAGTTCGTCGTTCTTTTCGTCGTACAGGAAGACCGTGCCGCGATCGGCTTTCAGAATTTCGCGTGCAGCATTGACCACTTCGCCCAGCATCGTATCGAGATCGAACGGCGCTGCCAGCTTCCTCGTTACTTCGAGGATTTGCCGCAGGGCCTGGGTGTCGCCGGTTTCGAGCGGCATGGCGTCAGGCGATTGCCGAGATCTCGGTCATCGGCAGCCGCACGTACCGGATCTCGATCTCCGAAATGCGCGCGACCATGCGTTCGGCCAGTTCCGGAACCTCGAAGTTCGAGCGTTCGATGGCGCGGCACGTGACCAGGACTTCCTCGCGCACGGCGAGATCCTCGCCGAGCTTCGAGGCCGTGTTGACCGGGTCGCCGAAAAAGTCGATATCGCCGACGAGCAGGATGCGGCCGTAGTCGATGCCGACGGACAGGGAGATACGTTCGCCGATACCGAATGAATCGTTGGCCTCAAACAACGCGCGATTCACCGCGAAGCTCGCATTGATCGCGTCGCCCGGATCGGCGAAGAACGCGAAGCAGTTATCGGCGTCACATTTGAGCAGGGTGCCATTGTTCGCCTCGATAATCGGCGCAATGATCTGGCGCGCGCGATGTATCAATTTGAGGAAATGGCAAACCCCGACCTTGCGCGACGTGCTCGAGAAGTTGGCCATGTCTGAAATAAATACGGCGCCCTCTGTCCCATAGGTGTCCCAGATGCCGAGGCGAATGGCTTCAGCCTTTTGCGGATCGGGTTCTTCCGCAAACGTGGCGACCAGGTCGTCGAACTCGGCGTGCCCGGTCAGCGGCTCGTGAAATGCAAGTTCTGCCATGATTACCCCAATGTATTCTTATAGTCGGTGGCAGGATTGAGCAGTATATCCCGGAAAAGCGGCGTTTTTGCTACCCTCGGCGGAGGCTGCCGCCAACGAGAAAGAGAATTGCAGTCCGTAAGCCGACTTCTGCGCGAATACCGTCACGGCTATTCGTTGCCACAGGGTTTCTACACCGACCCGGCCGTGTACGAGCTCGAACTCGAGCGCGTCGTCTACCGCAACTGGATCCTGGCGGGGCATGTGTCGGAGCTGTCCGAACCCGGCGACTTCAAGGTCGTGAACGTGGCGCGCGAGTCGGCCATTATCGTGCGCGGCGAGGACGGCGGCCTGCGCGCGTTCGCGAACGTGTGCCGGCACCGGGGTTCGCTCGTGTGCCTCGAGGAACGCGGCCATACAAGGGAATTCACCTGTCCGTACCACGGCTGGAAGTACGGCCTCGACGGCGGGCTCATCGCCGCCCGCGACATGCCCGACGGTTTCGACAAGGCGCATTACGGTCTGAAACCGGCGTCGTTCGACGTCGTGCACGGCCTCATGTTTATCTCTTTCACCGACACGCCGTTGTCGCTCGACGGTTGCAGGCGGGATCTTGCGGCGCCCATGGCGATGTTCGATTTTCCGAACCTGAAAGTTGCCGCGCGCAAGGTCTACGACATCCCCGCCAACTGGAAGCTGTGCGTGGAGAATTACCAGGAGTGCTACCACTGCGCGACGGCGCACCCGGAATACGCGCGCATGCATACGCTGACGCTGAGCTACGACCAGCGTTCCCGGATGCGTGAAGAACTCAGGAGCCGCATGCCGGCCTGCGGCGTGAGCGAGTTCGAATTCGACTTCATAGACACCGCCGCCCGGCCTGGCGAAACGGGCTACGGCTACAGCCGCTCGGCACTGTTCCGCAAGTACCAGACCGGCAGCAGGGACGGTGCTCCCGTTGCGCCATTGCTCGGCGAACTCACGGGCTACGATCGCGGCGCTTCGGACTTCTCGTTCGGCGGATTTTCGTTCCTGCTCGCGTACTCCGACCACGTGGTCGCCTACGTCTTCACGCCCGTCGAACACGAACATTCACGGTGTGAAATCTATTGGCTGGTGCGGGGAGACGCGGAGGCAGGCAAGGACTATGATGTCGCCGAGCTGACGTGGCTGTGGGACGTCACCACGCAGGCAGACAAGCAAATTATCGTCAATAACTCGAAGGGCGTTCACTCGAAGTACTACGAACCCGGTCCGTTTTCCAGAATGGAGGCCATGGAGCGGCGCTACATCGACTGGATCCTGCAGGAACTGCAACGAGCGTAAGGCCAGGCATGAAAACATATGACGCCATCGTCGTCGGCGCCGGGCACAACGGCCTGACCACGGCCGCTTTCCTCGCCAAGGCGGGCCTCGATGTCGTGTGCGTGGAGAAGAACGATTATATCGGCGGCGCCACGGTTAGCCGCAGTCTCTACAAGGACTGGATCTACTCGAATTGCTCCTACGTGTGCAGCCTGCTGCGCCCGGAAATCTACCGCGCCCTCGAGCTGCACAAGCACGGCCTGCAGATCACCCCGTACGGCGGCTCCGTGCAGTTCATGGAAAACGGCGACTATTTCGGTGCGTATCACGACCCCGAGGTCGCATATCGGGAGATGGCCCGCTTCTCAAGGCGCGACGCGGACATGTACAAGGTGTACCGCGCCGATACGATGCGACAGTGCCGCTTCATCCGCGATTTCCTGCTGTCCACGGCGCCCGACCCGACCTCGTTCAAGCCCAGGGACCTCCTCGAATTGCTGCACATCGGCGGCAGGTTCTGGGAAATGGGCGAGGATCGCATGTACGAGACGATCCGCTTCTGGACCATGAGCGTTGCCGATTATCTCGATGAGTACTTCGAGACCGAGGTGATCAAGACGGCCAAATCCGGCAGCGGCATCATCGGCACGGCGCTCGGCGTGCACTCGCCGGGGACCGCGTACGTGCTGTTGCATCACTACATGGGCGAAGTCGACGGCAACCTGGGGTCATGGGGCTTCGCCCGCGGCGGTATGGGTTCCGTGTCCAGGGCCATCGCAGGCGCGTTCAAGGCAGCCGGCGGCGAGCTGCGCACCGAGGCGGGCGTCGAGAAAATCATCGTCCGCGACGGCAAGGCCGCGGGTGTGGGGCTGGAGAACGGCGACGAACTCGAGGCGCAGGTCGTCGTTTCGGCCATGGACGTCAAGCGCACGTTCCTGACCTGCATGGATCGCGGTGACCTGCCGGAACGCTTCGTGCACCGCGTCGAGAACTTCAAGATTCGCGGCTCGTCGGGAAAACTCAATATCGCGCTCGACGGCCTGCCCACGTTCCCGGCACTGCCCGAGGGCAGCACGCTCATGCACAGCGACATGCACTTCATCGACTCGATGGAGCGCATGGAGCGCGCCTACGACGACTGGAAAGCCGGCACGTGGTCAAAAGACCCGTACATCGACATGCTGATCCCGACGCTCAACGATCCGACCATGGCGCCGCCGGGCAAGCATTTCATGAGCTGCTTCGTGCAGTACTGCCCGCACCAGATCGACGGGAGACCCTGGACGAGCGAGGAGAAGGACGCATTCGGCCAGACCGTCATCGACCAGATTGCGAACTACAGCCCCGATTTCAGGGACCTGATCCTGCACGTCGAGGTGCGCACGCCGCAGGACATCGAAAGCGAAATCGGCATTACCGAGGGCAACATCTTCCACGGGGAGCTGACGATGGACCAGCTGCTGTTCAATCGGCCCGTGCCGGGCTATGCGCAGTACCGCAGCCCGGTCCGGGGCTTGTACCTCTGCGGCTCGAGCACGCACCCGGGAGGCGGCGTCATGGCGGCGCCTGGCGCCAATGCAGCCCGCGAGATTCTCGCCGACCTCAGGCGACCGAACACGGTGCCGGAGAACTTCGGCGATGACTGATCGTTGGGATGCCATCGTCGTCGGGGCCGGCCATAACGGGCTCGTGTGCGCGACGCTGCTCGCCAGGGCCGGCAAGAGCGTGCTCGTCCTCGAAGCCAACGAACAGGTCGGCGGCGCTGCCATTACGCGCGAGTTCGCGGCCGGCTACTCGGTTTCCGCCTGTGCCCACCTCTTGTACCAGCTGCAGCCGGACGTGCGCAAAGACCTCAAGCTCCGGCTCGGGCTGGCGGCCGAAAACCTGGCGACCATTGCGTTGTCCGATGCGGGTGAACACGTGCGTATTGCGGGCAAGGTCGTCGAGGGCGTGTCGCCGGCGGATGCCGACCAGTATCGTCGCTTCCGCGCGCGCACATTGCGTTTTGCGGAGCTGCTGCGCAAGGTGTTGAGCAAGCCGATCCCGCGGCTCGGGACGCGGGACTGGCGGGACCTCGCAGCCCTGGCGCGGCTCGGTTTCGACATGCGGCGCCTCGGCAGGAACGAAATGCGCGAGTTCCTGCGCCTCGTCGGCATGAATATCCATGACGAAGTCACCGAGCGCTTCGATAATCCGCTGCTGCGCGGCGCGATCTGCCTTGACGCGGTGCTGGGTACGCACCTGGGACCGCGCTCACCCAATACCTACCTGACCTACCTCTACCGGCTGGCTGGCGATCGCGGCAGGATTGCGGTCCCGAAGGGCGGCATGAGCGCCGTGACCAACAAGCTCGCAAAAGCCGCACGTGAGTCCGGCGTCGAAATCCGCACAGCGACACCGGTCGCGCGAATCGTCGTCGACAACGGGCGGGTCGGCGGGGTCGAAACGGCCGCAGGGGAGACATTCGAGAGCTACACCGTCATCTCGAACGCCGACCCGAAGCGCACGATCAACGAACTGGTCGGCGCGCGTCACTTCGAAACGACGTTCGCGAACCGTGTCGACCGTTTGCGAGCGCAGGGCAATGCGGCGAAGCTGCACCTCGCGCTCGACGGCCTGCCGATGTTCGAGGGCCTCGGTGACAAGGACCTGGGGCAACGCATCGTCATCGCCGGTGACGAACACTACGTCGAGCATGCATTCAATCCCGCCAAGTACGGGGAGTGCTCGGTCGAGCCCGTGATCGAAATCACGTTACCGAGCATTCACGACGAAACGCTGGCGCCGGCCGGCAAGCACGTCATGTCGGCGGTTGTGCAGTTCGCGCCCTACGCCCTGAAGAGCGGCTGGGACGAGAGCGCCAGGGCGGCATTCCTCGACGCGATCCTGTCGACGATCGGCCGCTACGCGCCGGACATACGGAATCACATCATCGACACCGAGCTGCTGACGCCGGCAGACATCGAGGCGGAGTTCGGCATCACCGGCGGGCACTGGCATCACGCCGAGCTCACGCTCGACCAGTTCCTGTTCGTCCGGCCGGTCAGCGGGGCGTCGCAGTACGCGATGCCGCTCGACGGTCTGTTCCTCTGCGGCGCAGGAACGCATCCCGGCGGCGGCGTGAGCGGAGTGCCGGGTCGCAATGCAGCGCGTTGCATTCTCGGACGGGAGAAAGGGCGATGAAAACGCAAGCGGTCAACCAGGGACGTTTCGAATCGCCGTTCTACTCGCGCCTGAAAGCGTTGGACACGGTCAATGAGTGGCACCAGTGGAAAGGCTTCACCGCGGCCAATGAGCTGTACTGCGCGGAAACCGAGTATTTCGCAATCCGCAACGCCACGTCCGTGTTCGATCTCACGCCGATGACCAAGTACCGGATTACGGGTCCCGATGCGCTTGACTACCTCAACCGTCTCGTGACGCGCGACATGTCGAAAGTGGCGCCCGGTCGCGTCGCATACGCCGTGTGGTGCGACGACGAGGGGCAGGTCATCGACGACGGCACGATCTTCCACCTGCGTGAAGGCGAGTATCGGTTGTGTTCGCAGGAGCGGCATTTCTCGTGGCTGCAACTGGCGACGATCGGGTTCGACGTCACGGTCACGCACGAGACCGAGGACGTCGCGGCGCTCGCCGTACAGGGACCGACGAGTTTCAGCGTGCTGGACCGGCTGGGGTTCGAGGGTCTTGATAATTTGCGGCCATTCGGCCTCATGCACGTCGACTTCGGCGGCAGCGAGCTGATGATTTCGCGCACGGGTTTCACGGGCGATCTCGGCTACGAGCTCTGGGTCGATCCGCAGCGTGCGGGCGACTTGTGGGACGCGCTGTTCGAGGCGGGCCAGCTCTTCGGCATCCGCCCGATCGGCACTATCGCGCTGAACATGGCGCGCATCGAGGCCGGTTACATCATGGTGCACGAGGATTTCCTCCCGGCCGACGAAACGGTCCGGACAGGGCGCTCACGTTCGCCATTCGAGCTCGGCCTCGACTGGCTCGTCGATTTCAAGAAGCCCGTGTTCAACGGCCGCCGCGCGCTCGCCGAGGAACAGCGCCGCGGATCCGGCTGGCGCCTGGTCAAGCTCGACATCGAGGGCAACAAGCCGGCGAAGAACGCCTATATCTTCGGCACGGAAAAGGGCAATCGCGGCGACATCGGTTTCATCACGTCGGCGATGTGGTCACCGGTGTGCAAGCAGAATATCGCGCTGGGCTCGGTGCGCACGCCTTACGGTAATCCCGGGGACGTGCTGTGGGTGGAGATCTTCTACCAGCGCGAGATGCACTGGAGTCGCAGGATGGCGAAGGCCACGGTCGTCAACAAGCCGTTCTGGTTTCCGCCCCGCCGCAGCGCAACGCCGCCCGGACCTTACTGATGGCCAACGCGTTTCTCGATGCGCTCGAACGGGCGCGGCCGATGCTTCTGGACGGCGGGCTGGCCACACAGCTGGAGGCGCAGGGCTGCGACATCGGCAATGCGCTCTGGTCCGCCGCGCTGCTGATCGAGAATCCGCAAGCCATCGTCGCTGCCAGCCGCGCGTTCCTGGACGCGGGTGCGGAGTGCATCGCGACGGCCAGCTACCAGGCGAGCCGCGAGGGATTTGCGCAACGAGGCGTGCCGGGGGACGAGGCCGACGCGCTGATGCTGCGCTCGGTCGAGCTGGCGACGCGGGCACGCGATGAGTACGTAGCTGCAACGGCGCCGGACTTCACGCCGCTCGTTGCCGCGAGCATCGGTCCCTACGGTGCCGCGCTGCACGACGGTTCCGAGTACCGCGGCGACTACGGTGTGTCGAAGGCTGCGCTGCGCGAATTTCACGCGGCGCGCCTGCGCCTGTTCGATGCGAGCGGCGCGGACGTGCTCGCGATCGAGACGATACCTTCGTTCTCCGAGGGTGAAGTGCTCGCCGCACTCCTGTCGGCCTGCAAGACGCCCGCCTGGGTGAGCTTTTCCTGCAGGAACGACAGGACGATCAGCGACGGTACGCCGGTCGAGTCGGCCGTGGCGTTGTTTCGTGGTCACCCCGTCGTCGCGGCAACGGGCATCAACTGCACGCCGCCGCAGTTCGCGACGGCGCTGATCGAGAAGATCCGGGAGGCGGTACCCGACAAATCCATCATCGCGTACCCCAACTCGGGCGAGATTTACGACGCGGCGACCCATTCATGGTCGGGAAGCGTCACGCCGCTCGACTATGCGCAAGCGGCCCGCGCATGGTGGTCCGCCGGCGCCGGCATCATCGGCGGATGCTGTCGCACCGGCCCGGCGCACATCGCCGCAGTGCGAGCGGCGCTTCGCGAGGATCGTTAGGCGCCCGCCCTGATGCGGTTCACCAGGTCCCAGTGCCGGCGGCTGCGTGCTTCGTCCGGGTCCCGAATCGCCGGGATCATCCTGATCCGGGCAACATAGTCGTCCGGGAATCCGTGGAAGTTCGCGCCGGCCAGGACGAGTTCCCGGTACCAGTCGTAGGGTTGCAGGGAATCGTCGATATGCGATTCTTCCGCGACGTACGAAGCGCAGTCGCCGAATGGGGGGATGCTCAACGAAACGCCGGCGTAGCCGTCACCGAGACCTTCGATGCGATCGAGCGCGAGCTTGTCCGCGTCACTGATGTCGTATATCGCGAAGTACACGCCTTCGCTCCCGGGGAGAATAGTGCACTTGCCGGATTCGTCACGGCTGCGTTTGTGACACCGGAGCGACCAGTCCTGCAGATGCCCTGAGCCCAGGAAACGCGCCGAGGCCAGTCGTGCGGCGAGCCGCGCCGGGTGCAGGTTGGAGCCATACGCCGCGTAATGCATCCGATCAGAGTTGCTCGTCGAGACGTTCCTTTCTGCGCCAGACTTTGGCATATCCGCGCGTCATGTGCAGGAGGAACAGCTGTTTACTCCTGCTCCTCGGACGCCAAAGGGGAGGATTCCTCGGCACCGAGAACGCGCGCATCATTGCGCGCCTGTTCCTCGCGAAGCTCGATCGTGCGCGCATGGATCTCCAGTGCGAGCTCCTTTGCCTGTTGCACTTTCTTGCGCGACATCGCTGATGCGACCACATTCAATCCGTCCCTTGCCATCGATGAACCGTGCATCGAAGCCAAGACCCACCAGGCATAGGCGCGCACATAGTCTTTCCTGACTCCATCGCCAAGCATGTACCTCGCGCCCATTCTTGCTTGCGCTCCCGCGTGGCCCATCTGGGCAGCTCTTTGTCCGTAGTGGATGGCCTTTTCGTCATCTTTTTCGACACCAGTGCCCGTCTGGTACATGTAACTGAGCGCACTCAGGGCGAGTGCATCATTCTGTTCTGCGGCCTGCAGATAATAGGATGCCGCCTTCTCCTTGTCTTCGGGGACACCGCGCCCCCAGAAGTGCATATAACCGAAATTGTAGAGGCCGACGCGGTAACCCTGATCTGCGGAGAGGCGCAACCAGTCCGCGGCCTGTCTGTCGTCTTGCTCAACGCCCCTGGCATTGGCGAACATGAATCCGAGCCGATCCTGGGCTCGCGCGTCGCCGCCCAGCGCCAGCGAGTGGCAGGCCTCGTACTCCAATTTGTCGTAACAGGCATCCGTATCAGCGAGCACTTCGCCCGAGACCCCATCGCCAACTGGTCGGTCATAGAGCTTGCCGGCGCCGAATCCACATGCGTCGATGACCTGGTTGAAGCTCTGCAGCATTCTGTCCTGTGGGACAGGGATCCGCAAAAGACCCGCAAGAGTCTTGCCGGCAATCTTGTAGCCGTCCGCGGTATCAATGCACTCGATATGTGTGCCGACTATGCTGATATTCGTTGCCCGGCAACTGTCGTACTCGGTGTCGAGGTTGGTATCGCGGACGATGACCCAGCCGTCGGCCCATCCCTTGTCATCGAGCGTCCTGACTATGACCCCGTCCGGCGTGCCGTCGAAATTGTCGTCCGCTACATGCCAGTATCCATTTCGAAGCTTGTCACGGTTCGCGTTGAAGAAGTCCATCGTCACGCCGCCCTTGACGACGGGCAGCTCGCTCCGATCGGTCGCGGTACTCGGTATCATCCAAAGTGGGCCCACGAGATAGGAAAAAAAGTCGATCTTTCCATCGCGGTTCCTGTCAAACACGTAAGCCCAATCCATCGTCCCTTCATCGCTCGGATGCGATTCCCCGCTCGGAACGAAGACGCCGCGCAGCGTAATAGTGCTCCACGGTCGCTCCAGCTTGTGCGGCGAGAACGCAATAATGAAGACCTTGCCCGGTTCAATGCTCAGCACGGTCGCATAACCTTTGTCGGGTTGGAGCTGGACCTGGCACAAGATATTGAAACGTGATTCCGGGGGCGGATCAGCTGCCATTGACAGGACAGCGGGCAAGAACGACAGCATGTCGCCGACGGGCGGTTTGTCCGATTCTTCAGCAGTGGCTGCGAGGCAGACCGGGCCGAACAAGCTAATTAACAAAACCGACGTAACGAGCCGCCTGGTCGCCATCGCGGAAGTCTTCATGATCGCCTCCTAACTGCTGACTAATCGGCAGCCCGGCAATCTTGAGGCCTTCGGACGAGCGTCCCGGAGGAAGCGAGGACCCGTGGCTTTGCGTCACTGGCTTTCGCCAGCTATGCCTTTATCGTTACGAGTATTCTCCCGGGGAATGCCGGCGTCAATTCTGGGAATTACCGACGTCGGAGCGAAAACGTTCAATTTGACAGAACGCAGGATTGTTCATCTTACCGGCTACGAATTGCGCGAGGGAATTGTGCTTTCCTTGACGACTTACGGGCGTGTACTAGGCTTTATAGGTGAAACACGGCATTTTCGAGGCGCACCGCCTCCTATGCCGCGATATATGGGAGAAAAATCATGAAAAATAAACCCTCAGGCAAAGGGCGCGTCGCCGCCACACTCTTATGCGCAGGATTCCTCGCCCTCGGCGCGAGCGCCGCTTATGCCGGCGAAGTCAACGGCAAGGGCGACCCGATTCCGGGCGGCGAGAAAGGGAGATCGGAGTGTTCCTTCTCCGGGCAACAGGATGACCCGGTAGCCGATGCCGGCTTCTTCAGGGGCGACAGGGTGCAATCCTGGGGCCAGATTCCCAAGATGGCGAGGGATTTCCTTCGGACCATCGGACTGCATCCCGGTGTTGCCTGCAATCCGAAGAAGAGCGGCAACTAGCCGGGCCACCCACCCGACAATCCACAACGGGCCCGTCCGCTCCTGATGCATTCAGGAGCGGGCATGCCCGCTATCGCGTTATGCGGGCGACGATGCCTGCCAGCTCCCCGGGAGTGCGCGCAATTGCCGACGCGCCCGCCGCATCGAGTTCCTCGAGCGAGCCGTAACCCCAGGCAACTCCCACCGCGTGAAGGTCGTTGGCGATGGCGCCGACGAGGTCGTGCCTGCGATCGCCGATCATGATTCGTGTTGCCGCTCCCGGGTTCCTGTCCACCGCGAACTTCAAGAGCTCGGACTTGGTCGCACGCGTCCCGTCGAGTTCGCTGCCGTACACGTTGTGGATGTAGTCGCCCATCCCGAAGTGCTCGACGATCCGTGCCGCGTGGACGTGCGGCTTGGCCGTCGCAACGAACATTGTGTGGCCGCCGGATGCGATGGCTGCGAGCGCCGCGTGGATGCCCTCGTAGGGCCTGTTTTCCTTCCAGCCCACGTCGACGAAGCGCTCGCGGTACAGTGCCACGGCCTTCTTCGTCAATTCCTCACCCACCAGTTCAGGGAATGTGTCCCATAGCGGCGGGCCGATGCAGTTGTGCAGGTAGTCGTCGTCGGGCCGCGGAAATCCGAGTTCGTCGAGCGCATAGAGGATGCACTTCGTAATGCCCTCGTACGGGTCGGTCAGCGTGCCGTCGAGGTCGAAGTAGATGTGGCCCGGCATGGGCGCGAGGATACGCTGCCCGCCGGCGAAATGCCTAGAACCGGATGGAAAAGACGAGCTGCGTCGCGCCGATGTCCATGTCGTAAACGGGCCCTACGAAGTCATAGCGGTCCAGCAGGGGCGCGACCTTGAGTTCGACGGCAAAGTCCAGGGAATCGCTGAAGCGCAGGGCATATTCGGGCAGGTCGCAACGCAGGCGCCCCATCATGTAGTCGAGATCGTAGATTGCAACGCTTCTCGGGAGGGGCCGGTACAGGTACCAGCTGCTGTCGCCCAATCGCAGTGACTGTTGCGGGACGGGAGCGGCATGGTCGGAAGGTCCCGCGTAGGACGCCGAGACGCCGAGGCAGAGAAGCAGTCCTATCCAAATCCTTTTGGACATAAGTTACGCGTCATCCGAGTCAGTATTCAAGCGTACGCCGTTCGCCTGCAAAGCGCGACGACGCGGTTCACAATGTGACGCAGTTGACATGGCCGCAGGCTGGCTCGATATTGCCCGCATGGCTACACCCAACGGACCGGGCTACCCCGACAGCTACTACGTCGCGACCGCCAGGGGCCTTGTGGATCGCCCGGCGCTCGACGAGCGACTGACCGCAGACGTTTGTGTCATCGGGGGCGGGTTCACGGGACTTTCCGCCGCACTGAATCTCGCCGAGATGGGCATGGACGTCGTCGTGCTCGAAGCCGAGCGCATCGGCTTCGGCGCTTCAGGGCGCTGCGGCGGGTTGGTCGGCACCGGGCAGCGCAAGGATGTGCTCGAGATGGAAGAAGCGTTCGGCTATGAGCGCTCGAGGCAATTCTGGCGCTTTGCCGAGGCCGCCAAGGACGAGATTCGCATGCGTGTCGACAAGCACGCGATCGACTGCGACCTGCAGAAGGGCCAGCTGGTCGGCGTCCACAAGCGCTCTTACCGCGGCTGGGCGCGGCAAATGGCCGATGTCCTCACCGAGCGCTACGACTACCCGTTTTGCCAGGCGCTGGATGCCGAGCAGGTCCGGCAATTCGTCGCGACGGACAATTTCCTGGAAGGATTCTACGATCCCGAGTCGATGGCCATGCACCCGCTCAACTACACGCTCGGCCTGGCACGCGCCGCGGCGGAGGCCGGCGTGCGCATCTACGAAAACTCGCGCGTCACGGCGTATACGCGAGAGGATCCCGCCGTCGTGAGCACGTCGAAAGGCGCGGTCACGGCGGCGCACGTCGTACTCGGCTGCAACGGCTATCTCGGCGATCTCGAGCCACGCTCCGCGGGCAAGATCATGCCGATCAACAACTTCATGATCGCGACGGAGCCGCTGGGGGAGGAGGCAGCGCTCGAACTCGTCAAGGGCCGCTTCGGCGTCCACGACACGCGTTTCGTCGTCAACTATTTCCGCATATCCGAGGATTACCGACTGCTCTACGGGGGTGGCGAGAATTACCGGCCCGGCTTCCCCGGGGATATCGCGAAATTCGTCCGGCCGTACATGCTCAGGATGTTCCCGCAGCTCAAGGGTGTGAAGATCGACTACGCCTGGGGTGGCACCCTGTCGGTTACGGTCAATCGCCTGCCGCACTTCGCCAGGCTGGAGCCCAACGTGTGGCTGGCCCAGGGTTATTCGGGCCATGGCATTTCGACAGCGAACTTCGCTGGCAAGGTCATTGCCGAGGCAATCAACGGCATCGCGGGGCGCTTCGACGCGTTCGCGAGCCTGCCGACCTACACGTTCCCGGGCGGAACGATGCTGCGCTACCCGGGTATGGTGCTCGGCATGCTGTACTACGGACTGAAGGACCGCTTGTGAGCGTTGCGGTCGTCACGGGGGGTGGCCACGGCATAGGCCGCGCACTCTGCCGTCGGCTGCGCCGCGACGGCATGACCGTCGTCGTTGCCGACATCGAGGGCGATGCGGCAACCGCCGTCGCCGCCGAAATCGGCGGCATCGCGCGCACGCTCGACGTCACGGACGAGGCGGCGCTCGTGGCCATGATCGACGAAATCGAGCGCGACGTCGGGCCGATCGAGCTGTTCGTTTCCAATGCGGGCGTCGCGTTCGGCGACGGCAAATCCGGCTCCATCTCGCGCGAGGGCAGCCTGGTGCCCGTCGACGACCGCTGGGAGCAGAGCTGGAAGATCAACGTCATGGCCCACGTCTACGCCGCGCGCGCACTCGTGCCGCGCATGCTCGAACGCGGCGGCGGCCGTCTCATCAACACGGTGTCGGCCGCGGGACTGCTGAGCCAGCTGGGCGATTCGGCGTACACGGCGACCAAACACGCGGCCATGGCATTTGCAGAGTCTCTCGCGATCGACTACGGCGACAAGGGCATTGTCGTGTCCGCCGTGTGTCCGCAGGCCGTAGCCACGCGCCTGATCGGTATCGAAGACGATGCCGAGTCGACAGAAGGGGGCGGCTTCGGCGGCAATGACATCGACGGCATCCTGGCGGCTGCGGAGGTCGCCGACATCATCATCGATGGCGCCAATGAAGGTCGCTTCCTGATTCTTACGCATCCGCAGGTGACGGGATATGTTCAGCGCAAAGCCGCGGATCACGATCGCTGGATAGAGGGCATGCGCCGCTTTCGCGACAAGGTGATGCCCGCAGACTAGGGTGAGCCGCTCGCCTGCCAGAGCACCGAGGACCTCTGGCCGGAACGGCAGTATGCCAGGACCTTGCCTTCGCTGCGGTCTACGGCGTCGCGAAAGGTTTCTACCATTTCCTTCGTCAGGCCGCTGCGATCCACCGGAATAAAGTGGAACGCGAGCTCGTTCGCCGTACACGCTTCCGCGATGTCGTCCGCGGTCGGCTGCCCGAAGTCCTCCCCGTCCGGTCGGTTGCAGACGATTGCCGTGAAACCCATCTCCTTGAGGGTCGCGACATCGTCGGGGAGAATTTGCGATGCGACGGATACAGTGTCGCTGAGTTGATAGATGCTCATTGGTTCAGTCCTAAGGCGGCGGGTCCCGAGCGTGCAAGAATGTAGATTCCCATGACGACGAGAAACCAGCCGAAACCGTGTTTGAGTTTGTCCTGCGGCAGGCGACGCGCGATCTTGCTGCCGGCGACGCTGCCGATGATACCAAGCGTCGTGACGAGGCCGAGAATTGTCCAGTCGAGTTCGAGCGATTGCTTCTCGAGCACGTCGATGTACTTGTAGAAGCCGCTGAAAGACTTGAGGGCGATGACGACCAGGCTCGTCGCGACGGCCTGGTGCATGGTCAGACCGCCGAGCAGCACGAGGGCCGGCACGATCAGGAAGCCGCCGCCAACGCCGACGAGACCCGTGACAACGCCGACGACGAGGCCCTCAGCGGCGATCTTCCAGGTGGCGCGCCGCAACCGCTCCGCGTGCTGCAGGTCGATTGGCCGGAGCATAAGCAGCGACGCGACCAGTATCACGATGGCAAACAGCGCCAACTGCGTGACGCCGGACACGTAGATCGACAAGACGGCGCCGGCATACGTACCGAGCATCCCGGGCAGGCCGAAGACGAGTACGCTGCGCCAGTGCACGAATCCCGCGCGCAGGAACTGCAGTCCGCCTGCAAGCGCGATACTTCCGACGATGAACAGCGAACCCGCAATTGCGATCTTTTCGTCCTGGCCAAGCAGGTAAACGAGAACGGGTACCGTGAGTATGGAGCCGCCGGAACCGAGCAGCCCGAGGCTCAGTCCGATCGCGATGGCACCGGGCACGGCCAGCATCAGGTTCATTGCACAGTACCGGGAGTCAGGCCGTATCGAGCGGAATCTTGAGGTAACGGGTGCCGTTATCCTCGGGGGGTGGCAGGTGGCCGGCGCGCAGGTTGACCTGCAGCGAGGGCAGGATCAGCTTCGGCATGCCGAGTTCGCTGTCCCGGCTTTCACGCAACGCGATGAAGGCCTCTTTCGAAACCGACTCGCTAATGTGCACGTTGTTGGCCCTTTGCGCCGCGACGCTCGTTTCCCAGGCAAACTGCTGCCGCCCCGGGGCCTTGTAGTCGTGGCACATGAAAAGGCGCGTGTCGTCAGGCAGTGAGAGAATCCTCTGAATCGAGTCGTACAGCACTGCGGCGCTACCGCCCGGAAAGTCGGTTCGTGCCGTACCGAAGTCGGGCATGAACAGCGTGTCGCCGACATACGCCGTATTGCCGATGACGTAGGTGACGCACGCGGGCGTGTGGCCGGGCGTCGCGATGACGCGGCCGGCCATGTTGCCGATCTCGAAGGTGTCGCCGTCGCTGAAAAGCTGGTCGAACTGGCTGCCGTCCGTCGCCAGGTCGTCGAGATTGAAAACGCGCTTGAACGTCTCCTGTACAGTGCTGACCTCGGCGCCGATGGCGATCTTTCCGCCAAGCTGCTCCTGCAGGTAGGGTGCTCCGCTCAGGTGGTCGGCATGGACGTGAGTTTCGAGAATCCAGTCGATCTCGAGACCCCGGTCACGCACGTGCTGGATCACCGCGTCGGCGGACTTGGTCGAGATGCGTCCCGACGCCGGGTCGAAATCGTGCACGGGGTCGATGATCGCCGCTTTCAGGGTCTCAGGATCGCTGACAACGTAGGTCACGGTGAACGTGGCCTCGTCGTGGAAGGCCTGCACGTCGGGTTGGTTCATGAATCCGGGGTTTTCTGCGCGAACGGCTTTATATTATAAAAAACTAATATAAACGTGTCAAAGACCCGGGCTCAGCCGCTGACGAGCGCCTCGCGGATTTTTTCGATCTGCGGTTTCAGCTTCGGCGGCGCCTTGCCGAGGCAGTGCTTGTCCCGCGGGCAATTGCCGCTGCGCTGGCAGATGATCGTCGCGTCTTTCGCGGCGCCCTCGCCGATCCAGCCGATGTTGAGGATCTTGCCGATGCTCTCAAGATGACGGCGCGCCTCGGTCGGTATCGGCGCCGAGCCGCCGCCCTTGTTGCAGCTCGACTCGATGATGTCGATGGTCTCCCGGGCGTCGACACCCTGCGACTGGAGGGCCGGCGACAGGTCCACGCCCGCGCACAGCACGTGCATGTTGCCGGCCGCGTCCTTGCTGCGAATCGACTCGCAGCAGTAAAGGCGCTTGTCGTCACCCGAACGCAGCACCGAGATCTGGGCGGAGGGTTTCGTGGACCGCGAATTGAGCATGCGGAACACGGCCCAGTGCTGGCACGGGTCGGAGACGAGCGTCATGTTACCCCAGGGCAGGGGGATGCCGTTGCCCCGGTACACGGCGCGCAGGTTGCCCGGCGGGTAGGCATCGAAGTAATGCCAGTGCGGATAGGGCGAGACGCTCGACATGCGGCGCATGACCAGCGTATTGGTCAGGTCCACTCGGTCGCCGCAGTTGATCGAGTAGCGGTGGCGCGCGAGGAACTGCCGGAAGGGCGTCTTGGGCGCGAGCAGCGCGGCAGCAAAGTAGCTGCACTCGAAATCACGCCAGGCATACAGGATATCCTTGGCATCGACGTTGCTCGAGTCGCTCTCGAGCCGCCGGCCCGACACCTGCCCGCCCGAGATCTGCGGCGCGCGCGCGCCGTCGCCGTCGTGCAGCACCTTGTGGCCAATCTGGTTGGCGAGTTCGTATTTCAGGCGCGCCTGGTGGTCCTGCAGCTGCTTGTTCAGGTAGACCTTGTTGGGCGCGTCGAAAAACGACCGTACGAGCGTATTGAGCGGGCGCTCGGACTCGCTCTTGTCGCGAAACGCGGACTTGTCGAACCAGGCGACCTCGAGGCCCATTTCCCGTGCGATATCGAACACGTCGTTGACGTGCATCGGGAAGTGCTTGCGGCCGATCCTCTCGGCGGCGCGTTCGATGTCCGGAAAGCGGTTGTGGCTGCGTTCCTGGTGGGCGCGTATCAGAAGGTGCGCGAACTGCCGGCCGGTCGTGCCGGTCTGCGCCAGCAATTCCGGGATGGCCAGCTGCAGCAGGGTGTCGGAGAACAGGAACCCGGGCTCGAGCGGCATGCCGCTAACGGGCGCCGCGGGCGCCGTGTCGATCGCTTCGTCGTCGAGCGATTCATCGAAGAACCAGCTGGTTTCTTTCTGGAAGATCTCGGCGATGATCTCGAGGAGCCGCTCGGATGGGACGCGCTTGCCGTTCTCGATCATGGAAAGGTACGAGACCGAGGGGCCGGCCTCGGCGTCGATCTGCACGCAGCGGACCGAGAGGTCCTCGAGCGTGAGATTATTGCGCTTGCGCAAGCTCTTGATCTTGGTGCCGAGAAAGTGCGCTTTGCGCCGCAATCCCTGGGGTGTGGCCATGCCTTACACCTGTGAAATTGACATTGTCAAATTTAGATTGTGAAATTTTAACCAGTATGCCGCTACCATAGCGCGCAGACAAGCAGAACGCCGCAGGCAAATTCGCACATCGGGGCAGGATTAAGGATTGACAGGCCGCGCCCCGTCGGGAGGTAATGCGCGTGCCATCATCCACGGTTGAGCCAATGAGTGTCGAGGAAAACCAGCGCGGCAGTGCGCTGAACGTCGCCCCCGTATTCCTTCAGTTCGTCGAGAGCGAACTGCTGCCCGCGATCGGCGTCGAACCATCGCGGTTCTGGTCGGGCCTTGAAGCCATCATCGATGACCTGACGCCGCTGAACCGGTCGCTTCTCGAAAAGCGGCGGGAGATCCAGTCGCGCATCGATGCGTGGCACCTCGAGCACAAGGATGCGCCGTGGGACAGCGAGGCCTACACGGCTTTCCTGAAGGAGATCGGCTACCTCGTCCCGGAGGGCGAACCGTTTACCGTCGGGACCACGAATGTCGATCGCGAAATTGCCGAGGTCGCGGGACCCCAGCTCGTGGTCCCGGTATCGAACGCGCGGTTCGCACTGAACGCCGCCAATGCGCGCTGGGGCAGCCTCTACGACGCGCTGTACGGTACGGATGCCATCCCGGAGGACAACGGCCAGGAGCGTGGCGGCCCATACAATCCGGCGCGCGGTGCGGCGGTTATTCGCTACGCGACGGCGTTTCTCGACCGCACGCTGCCCCTGGACGGCGGCGTCAGCCACGCCGACGTCAATGCCTATGGCCTCGATCACACCGATGCGGGCGACGTTTTCGTCGCGTCGCATGGAAACAGCGGCACGGCAGGACTGAAAAACCCGGCGCAGTTTGCGGGCCACCGCGGTGCGGGCGGGCACTGTCGTTTCCTGTTCCAAAACCACGGACTGCACATCGAGCTGCTCGTCGATTCCGAGCACCCGGTGGGCAAGGATGCGACCGCCAACCTTGCCGACATCATTCTCGAGTCCGCCGTCACGACGATCGAGGACTGTGAGGATTCCGTCGCCGCCGTCGATGCCGACGACAAGGTCGCCGTCTATCGCAACTGGCTCGGGCTCATGCAGGGCACGCTCGAGGCGACCTTCGAGAAGGGCGGCAAGGCGCTGACGCGCAAGCTCGAAGCCGACCGCATTTACACGTCGCCGACAGGAAAAACGCTCACCTTGTCGGGTCGCAGCCTGATGCTGGTACGCAACGTCGGCCACCTGATGACGACCGATGCCGTCCTCGACAAGGATGGGAGCGAGATCTACGAGGGCATTCTCGATGCTGTTGTGACGACCGCGTGCGCCATGACTGACCGCCGACGTGACGACATGCAGGCGAACAGCCGCGAGGGCAGTATCTACATCGTCAAGCCGAAGATGCACGGCCCGCACGAGGCCGCATTTACGGACACGCTGTTCGGACGCGTCGAGGAACTCTTCAATCTCGAGCCCAATACGCTGAAGGTCGGCGTCATGGACGAGGAACGGCGCACGACGGTGAACCTCGGCGAGTGCATTCGCGCTGTGCGCGAGCGCATCGTCTTTATCAACACCGGTTTTCTCGATCGCACCGGCGACGAGATCCACACCAGTATGCGCGCCGGGACCGTGCTGCGTAAGGAAGCCATAAAGCAGGAGCCGTGGATTCTCGCTTACGAGGACCGCAACGTGGACGTCGGCATCGCCTGCGGGTTGCCCGGGCGGGCGCAGATCGGCAAAGGCATGTGGCCCAAGCCTGACGAGATGGCCCAGATGCTGGCCACCAAGCAGGCGCACCCGGAGGCCGGCGCGAATTGCGCTTGGGTGCCGTCGCCAACCGCGGCGACGCTGCACGCGATGCATTATCACGCGGTTGATGTGCGTGCCGTGCAGTCGCGCCTGGCGCGCCGCGACACCGCGAGCCTCGACGATATCCTGACGCCACCGCTCGCCGACGTCAGCGGCTTGTCAGCCGAAGAGGTCCAGGCCGAACTCGACAACAACGCGCAGGGCATCCTCGGCTACGTCGTGCGCTGGATCGACCAGGGCATCGGCTGTTCCAAGGTGCCCGACATCGACGACGTCGGGCTCATGGAGGACCGCGCCACGCTGCGGATCTCGAGCCAGCACATGGCCAACTGGCTGCTGCACGGCGTCGTCACGAAAGAGCAGGTACTCGACACGTTCATGCGCATGGCCAGGATCGTCGACAGGCAGAACGAGGGGGACGCGTCCTACGAGCCCATGAGCGCCGATTTCACGTCCAGTATCGCTTTCCAGGCGGCCTGCGCGCTGGTCTTCGAAGGATGCGACCAGCCGAACGGCTACACCGAGCCTTTGCTGCACCGGTTCCGCCGTCAAAAGAAAGCGGAGGCCGCGGGCTAAGCCCCCGGAGGCGCCGCGCGGCGCCGACAGAATCACTCGCTGCAGGGCGCGCCGCGCCGTCGTGACTGTGAAATTCACACTGTCAAATTTCTTTTGTGAAATTCCTCAGTATGTACGAGTAGACTACGCGGAGCGGGTGCATCTCGTGCCCGCAAGATGGATCTACGAACAAGGGGATTGACATGTCTCGGTATTCTGACGACATCCAGGCGGCCGCCGGCCTCGTTGCCACGAACGGCAGTGCCTGGGAAGCCATCGACCCGGAGAGCGTGGCGCGCATGAAGGCGCAAAACCGCTTCAGGACGGGCCTCGATATTGCCAGGTACACGGCCAAGATCATGCGCGAGGACATGGCGCGCTATGACGCCGACCCGACGCAATACACGCAGTCGCTGGGTTGCTGGCACGGCTTCATCGGGCAGCAGAAGATGATTTCGATCAAGAAGCACTTCGGCAAGACCGATCGACGTTACCTGTATCTCTCGGGCTGGATGATCGCGGCACTGCGATCCGATTTCGGTCCCTTGCCCGACCAGTCGATGCACGAGAAGACAGCGGTACCGGCACTCATCGAAGAGCTGTACACCTTCCTGCGACAAGCCGATGCGCGTGAGCTCGGCGGCCTGTTCCGCGAGCTCGACAAGGCGCGCAAAGAGGGCAATGCAGTCAGGGAAAGAGACCTCAGGAACAAGATCGATAATTTCCAGACGCATGTTGTCCCGATCATTGCCGACATCGACGCCGGTTTCGGCAATGCCGAGGCCACCTACCTGCTGGCCAAGAAGATGATCGAGGCGGGCGCCTGCGCATTGCAGATCGAGAACCAGGTATCCGACGAGAAGCAGTGCGGCCACCAGGACGGCAAGGTGACGGTTCCGCACGAGGACTTTCTCGCCAAGATTCGCGCAATCCGCTACGCGTTCCTCGAACTCGGCGTGGATGACGGCATCATCGTTGCGCGCACCGATTCCCTCGGCGCCGGGCTGACCAAGCAAATCGCGGTCACGCACGAAGAGGGCGACCTCGGTGATCTGTACAACTCGTTCCTCGACTGTGACGAAGTGACTCCCGAGGAGCTGCGTAACGGCGACGTGCTGATCAAGCGAGATGGCAGGCTGATGCATCCGAAGCGCCTGCCAAGCAACCTGTTCCAGTTCCGGCCGGGCACCGGGGAGGATCGTTGCGTGCTCGACTGCATTACCGCGCTGCAGAACGGCGCCGATTTGCTCTGGATCGAAACCGAGAAGCCGCACATCGGGCAAATCGGCGGCATGGTCAGCCGTATTCGCGAAGTGATCCCGAATGCGAAGCTCGTGTACAACAACAGCCCGTCGTTCAACTGGACGCTCAACTTCCGCCAGCAGGTTTACGACGCGTGGGTCGAAGAAGGCAAGGACGTATCGGCATACGATCGCGATAACCTGATGAGCGTCGAGTACGACGCCAGCGAACTCTCGGCTGTCGCCGACGAGAAGATCCGGACCTTCCAGGCGGACGCTGCGCGCGAGGCCGGCATCTTCCACCACCTGATCACGCTGCCGACCTACCACACGGCGGCGCTGTCCACGGATACGCTGGCCAAGGAGTACTTCGGCGACCTCGGCATGCTGGGCTACGTTCTCCACGTCCAGCGCGAGGAGATCCGGCAGGGCATCGCCTGCGTCAAGCACCAGAACATGGCCGGCTCCGACATTGGCGACGATCACAAGGAGTACTTCGCGGGCGAGGCCGCCCTCAAGGCCGCCGGTGACGACAACACGATGAACCAGTTCTCCTGACGCTGAGAACCTGTGCGTTGAGTGGGGGCGGGACGTCGGTCTCGCCCCCTTTTTGTTTCCGCGTCGTGCGCTGTAAGGTGTCGGGTACCGGGTTCTGAGGAGACGATCATGCTGGTGTCCGGATTTCCGCGCGTCGCACTGGCGCACCTGCCCACGAGGCTCGAGTACCTGCCGCGACTCAGCGAGCATCTCGGCGGACCCGAAGTCTGGGTCAAGCGAGACGATTGCACGGGTCTTGCGACGGGCGGCAACAAGACCCGCAAGCTGGAGTTCTCGATGGGCGAGGCCCTCGAGCAGGGCGCGGATACGATCGTCACCGTGGGCGCCGTGCAGTCGAACCACGTGCGCCAGACCGCGGCGGCAGCCTGCAAGCTCGGCTTGCGCTGCGAGGTCCTGCTCGAGCATCGCGTCAGGGACCCGGGCGAACTGTACCTCAATTCGGGTAACGTCCTGCTGGACCGTGTCTTCGGTGCCAACCTGCGCGAGTACCAGAAAGGCTCGGACTTTGATGCCGCCATGCAGGCCGTTGCCGGCGAAGTGCGCGCTGCAGGTGGGACGCCCTACCTGATTCCAGGTGGTGCCTCGAACCCCGTCGGTGCCCTCGGCTATGTCGGGTGCGCCGAGGAGCTTTTGCAGCAGTGCGAGGCCCAGGACGTGGAGTTCGACCACGCCGTGCTCGCTTCGGGGAGCGCCGGGACGCACGCCGGTTTCACAGTGGGCCTGCGTGCGAGCGGCAGTCACCTGCCGGTTCTCGGCATCGGCGTCAACGTGCCGCGCGAGGAGCAGGAAGCCAGCGTCTGGGAGCTGGCCCAGGACACCGCGGCCTACATCGACCATCCGGGGTGCGTGGCGCGTGATGACATCATCGCCGATTGCGACTACGTCGGTCCGGGCTACGGCGAACCGACCGATGCGATGAACGAAGCCGTGCTGATGCTCGCGAGACTCGAAGGCCTGCTCTTCGACCCCGTCTACAGCGGCAAGGCGCTGGCCGGGATGATCGACTACATCCGCAACGGGCGCTTCACGAAGGGCCAGAAGATCGTGTTCCTGCACACGGGCGGTGTGGCCGGACTGTTTGCCTACGCGGACATCCTGAAGCTCGACTGAGTTCCGGGTTTCCGGTGCGCGGCCAAACATTGCTTCCGCGCGCCGGACGCCGCGTCGTATCATGGGCGGCAATGCGCCCCGTGATTTCCATTGCAGGCCTCGACAAGACCTACGCCGGCGGCTTCCGCGCGTTGCAGGATATCGATCTCGATATCAGGCGAGGCGAGATCTTCGGCCTGCTCGGGCCGAACGGCGCCGGCAAGACGACGCTCATCAATATCGTCTGCGGCATCGTCAACCCGAGCGGCGGTAAAGTGCTCGTAGACGGGCGCGACATCGTCACGGAGTTTCGCCATACCCGCGCGATGATCGGCCTCGTCCCGCAGGAGTTACCGACCGAGACTTTCGAAACCGTGGTGAACACGCTGCGCTTCAGCCGCGGTCTTTTCGGGCGCAAGCCCGATGACGTGCACGTCGAGAAAGTTCTTCGTTCTCTCTCGCTCTGGGACAAGCGCGACACGATGATCATGCATCTTTCCGGCGGCATGAAGCGGCGCGTCCTGATCGCCAAGGCGCTGGCCCACGAGCCTGAAGTGCTGTTTCTCGACGAGCCGACGGCGGGGGTCGACGTCGAGCTGCGACAGGACATGTGGAACGTCGTCGAACTGCTGCGCCGGGAGGGCGTCACCGTGATCCTGACGACGCATTATATCGAGGAAGCCGAGCGGCTGGCCGACCGCGTCGGCGTCATCAACCACGGCCGCATCATCCTCGTCGAGGAGAAGACCAAGCTCATGCGGGATCTCGGCAAGAAACAGCTCATGCTGCACCTGTATGACGAGCTCGACGCGCTTCCGTCGCGGCTCGACCGCTATGCGCTCGAGCTCAGCGAAGATCGGCGCGAGCTGACGTACACGTACGACACCAGGGGCGAGCACACGGGTATCACGGATCTGATTCATGAACTGCGCGAAGCCGGCATCCGCTTCAATGACCTGAGAACCAAGCAGAGTTCGCTCGAGGAAATCTTCGTCGACCTCGTCAAGAGGGAGCGATGAACGTCCAGGCGATCAGGGCGATCTATCGCTTCGAAATGGCGCGCATGTTCCGCACGGTCGTGCAAAGCATCGTTGCGCCCGTGCTGTCGACGTCGCTGTACTTCGTCATTTTCGGCTCCGCGATCGGCTCCCGGATCACGGAGATCGACGGCATCAGCTATGGCGCGTTCATCGTACCGGGACTGATCATGCTGTCGGTGATGACCGAGAGCATTTCCAATTCCTCGTTCGCCATCTATTTTCCGAAGTTCACGGGCACGATATTCGAAGTCCTGTCTGCACCCGTTTCCTACGTCGAAGTCGTCATCGGATACGTCGGGGCGGCAGCGACGAAATCCGTGATCATCGGCTCGATTATCCTCATCACGGCGAGCTTCTTCGTCGACCTCGAAATTGCCCATCCCGTCATGATGGCGACTTTCCTGCTCCTGACCTGCGTATCGTTCTGCCTGTTCGGCTTCATACTGGGCGTGTGGGCCGACGGATGGGAAAAACTGACGATCGTCCCCATTCTCGTCATCATGCCGCTGACGTTTCTCGGCGGGACCTTCTATTCCATCAGCATGTTGCCGCCGGCGTGGCAGACAGTCAGCCTGTTCAACCCGGTCGTCTACCTGATCAGCGGGTTCCGCTGGAGTTTCTATGAGAACAAGGACGTCAGCGTGGCGCTGAGTCTCGGGATGACCGCCACGTTTCTCGTCGTGTGCCTGCTGGTCGTGCGCTGGATCTTCAAGACCGGCTATCGCCTGCGCGACTGAGCGTCAGCGTTTTTCGCGCCGCAGGATTTCTTCCATCGTGTCTTCGGACTCGCAGAAGCAGGCCTCGTTCCGGCCCATTCTCTGCGTGCAGACCAGCGTTTGTCCGGAGGGGCAGACCGCTCTTCTCGCCGACGATTCCTGTGTCACGGCACAAGCTCCGACCAGCCATGCGCAGGCCGTCAGGGTGACCGGGAATATTCGTCGATAACTTTTTCGATGGCCTCGGAACATACGGCGCAGAAGTCCGTTGTGCGTGTGAACATGATGCAGTTCTGAGACGGCCGGTACAGGCCTTCGGCCATGTAGCCGCCCCCTTCGAACGCACCCACCAAACCCTTTTGACCCGAATTTTCGAACAGCGTTTCGACGAACTGCTGGTTCTTTTCGAACAGCGCATTCATCTCCGCCTCGGGTACGTTGGCGGCACGCATCTGCCGCCGCGTCTCCTGGTAGGCGATCGAATGCTCCTCGAACTCGGCTTTGGGCCAAGGTGTCGGCAACGGCACGTTCGGCGTTGCCAGGTGTTTCCATTTGAGACCATCGGGGTCGAGCAGGGCCGTGACGTTCGGCTCGTAGGGTTCGGTGATGACCTCGGGGAGTTCGTAAGCAACCGAACTCGTGTAGTACTCATCGGCGAGCCCCGCAAAATGATGCCCGAATTCGTGCACGAACAGGTAGGCGGCCCAGTCGCTGTTCGCCGCCGCCGTGCTGAACAAACCGTATATGCCGCCCCCGCCGTACACCTCGGTGTTGGTCAGTATCTCGATGAAATCATAGGGCGCGCTCGCGGCGATGCGCCGCATCGCCTTGTTGTCGTTCGTCAGGATGTAGCGCTCGGAGCGAAAGGAATCGTAGCTGGCTCCGACCGGTGAGTCCCTGAACGTGCCTGTCGAGGGCCGCGATACGCCGGACTGGCGCGCGGGCGGTGCAATAGCCCAGACGTTGAAGTCGTCCTTACGCTCACGAAACGGGCTCGTGGCGAACAGGACCGCCGCAAGCTCTTTTGCCCGGGCTACGAAATCGTCCTGCTCGTCAGCAGTGTAGCCATCGCCGAGCAGCAGCAGGTCGACTTTCGTTGCCGGGTCGCCGCTCTCGTGAAGGGCGACGACATGCTCGGCGTACATTGCCGCTTCCCGATGGACGAGCACGTCGTCGGGATCGAGTTCGATGCGCCACACCTCTTCGAACACGTTGCCGGCGCC
>JBFIFN010000021.1:0-45857 GCA_041602775.1 Woeseiaceae bacterium
GCCAGGCGCGCAAACTCGTGTCCCGCGGTCAGCAGAAGCTGCTGGCCAGCGCCATGGTACTCGCGGCCACGGCGACGGCCCAGGCCGCGCTCGGGCGGCCGCTGTTGCTCCTGCTCGACGATCCGGCGGCGGAGCTCGACGGCAATGCACTGCGCCGGCTCATGACCGCGATCGATGCGCTCGGGTGCCAGGTTGTCGCGACGAGCCTCGAGAAAGCCTCGCTGGACGTGCCCACTGACGCCGCCGTGTTCCACGTGGAACACGGCGTTTTGACCCGGGAATCAGCGGCTTAGCGAAACCCTTTCCACCTCGGTAAAAAAACACCTAAAATGCCTTAGAAAATAAAGCTTTGACGGTACTTTCAGGGTCTCGATTTGGTACAATGCGTCGGTTGTTTCCAGAGAACCCCGGATGACCGACGAAACGGAATATACTTCCAGTAATATCAAGGTGTTAAAGGGTCTCGAGGCCGTGCGCAAACGGCCCGGGATGTACATCGGTGACACCGATGATGGCACGGGCCTGCACCACATGGTCTTCGAGGTCGTCGACAACTCCATCGACGAAGCCCTGGCCGGCCACTGCGACACGATTACGGTGACGATCCATGCCGACGAGTCGGTGACCGTCAGCGACGACGGCCGCGGTATTCCTGTCGACATGCACCCGGACGAAGGCCGCTCGGCGGCCGAGGTCATCATGACGGTCCTCCACGCCGGCGGTAAGTTCGACGACAACTCCTACAAGGTCTCGGGCGGCCTGCACGGCGTCGGCGTCTCCGTCGTCAACGCGCTGTCCGAACACCTGGTCCTGACGATCCATCGCGACGGCAAGATCCATCAGCAGGAGTATGTGCACGGCGAACCGCAGGAACCGCTCGCGATAGTCGGCGACACCGACCGCACCGGCACGACGCTGCGCTTCAAACCCAGCGCCGGCACGTTTACAAACATCGAGTTCCACTACGACATTCTCGCGCGTCGCCTGCGAGAGCTGTCGTTCCTGAACTCCGGTGTGCGCATTCACCTCGTGGATGAGCGCGAGGAGGACAAGCACGACCTTTTCGAATACGAGGGCGGCATCCGCGCGTTCGTGCAACACCTGAACCGGAACAAGACGCCGATTCACCCGATGGTGTTCCATTTCACGTCGATGAAGGATGACGTCGGCGTCGAGGCCGCGCTGCAGTGGAACGACGGTTACCAGGAAAACATGTTCTGCTACACCAACAACATTCCACAGCGCGATGGCGGCACGCACCTCGCCGGTTTTCGCTCGGCGCTGACACGGACGCTCAACGCCTACATCGAAAAAGAGCTTGCGAGCCGCAAGGACAAGTTCATGCCGTCGGGTGACGACGCGCGCGAGGGCCTGACGGCGGTCCTCTCGGTCAAGGTCCCCGACCCGAAGTTTTCGTCGCAGACCAAGGACAAGCTGGTTTCATCCGAGATCAAGGGAATCGTCGAGGGGGCCATGGCCGGCCGGCTCGAGGAGTTCCTGCTCGAAAACCCCCAGGAAGCAAAAGCGATCGTCTCGAAGATCATCGACGCGGCGCGGGCGAGGGAGGCCGCGCGCAAGGCCCGCGAGATGACGCGGCGCAAGGGCGCGCTCGACGTGGCCGGCCTGCCCGGCAAGCTGGCTGACTGCCAGGAAAAAGACCCGGCGCTATCCGAGCTGTTCCTCGTCGAGGGCGATTCGGCCGGCGGCTCGGCCAAGCAGGGCCGTGATCGTCGCACGCAGGCGATCCTGCCGCTCAAAGGCAAGATCCTGAACGTCGAAAAAGCGCGTTTCGACAAGATGCTGTCCTCGGCCGAGGTCGGCACCCTGATCACGGCGCTCGGCACGGGCATCGGGCGCGACGACTTCGATCCCGACAAGCTGCGCTACCACCGCATCATCATCATGACCGACGCCGACGTGGATGGATCGCACATCCGCACGCTGCTGCTGACGTTCTTCTACCGGCAAATGCCCGAACTCATCGAGCGCGGACACGTGTATATCGCACAGCCGCCGCTGTACAAGATAAAACGCGGCAAGCAGGAGGTTTACGTCAAGGACGATGCGGAGCTGGATGCCTACCTGCTCAACGCGGCGATAGACAATGCGGCCCTGCACGTCAGTGCTGACGCGCCGGCGCTTGTCGGTGTTGCGCTCGAGACCCTCGCCAAGGAATACACGGGCGTCGAAAACATCATCGCGCGCCTGTCGTCACGCTATGACGAAGTCGTGTTACGAACCTTGAGCCGATTACCGGATGTTTCCGGGCAGGTCGAAGACCTCGATGCGCTCGAGGCGTGGACGGCGAAACTCAGCGCCGCGCTGCCGAAACGTTCCGGCGATCGAGCCGAGAACGGCAGCGGCGGGAGTTTTTCGGCCAAGCTGGATCGCGGCGACGAGGACGGCGAAGGCGTGCGTATTGCAATTACCAAGGTGCAGCACGGCCTCGGCAATACGCGCTATTTGCCGCGCGAATTCTTCGAGACCAACGAGTACCGGCACATCATGAGCCTGGCGGAGAAGCTCGGCGACCTGCTGGGGGACGGCGCACTGATCCGCCGCGGCGAGAGGGAACAGCCGGTCGACAGTTTTGCCGCGGCGATCGAATGGCTCATGAGTGAAGCCCGGCGCGGTCAGTCGATTCAGCGCTACAAGGGTCTCGGCGAAATGAACCCCGACCAGCTGTGGGACACCACGGTCAACCCGGAAACGCGCCGCCTGATGCAGGTGAAGATCGAAGATGCCGTCAAAGCCGACGAGATCTTCACGACGCTAATGGGCGACCAGGTGGAACCGCGCCGCGAATTCATCGAGAAAAATGCCCTGACGGTGGAGAACCTCGATATCTGAGTCGAGCTGACATTGAATCTTTGGGGATCCGCAGGGTCCCAACACCCTCATAACGTTACAAGGGGAGCCAACGTGAAGAAACTCTGGATTGGCGCGGCAGCGCTGCTCGTGGCGGCCTGCAGCCAGGATGCACCGCAGCCCGCAAGCGACGCGCAGAAATCAAAGAGCGGTTTCGTATCCGGAATCGATCTCGATGCCATGGACAAGAGTGTGCGGCCGGGTGATGACTTCTTTGCCTATGTCAACGGCGCATGGGTCGCCGAAACGGAGATGCCCGCGGACAAGTCGCGCTACGGCGTCTTCGACAAGCTGCGCGACGAATCGCAAGAGGCCGTCAAGGCCATCATCGAGGAATCGGCGTCCGGTGATTTCCCGCAGGGCTCGGACGAGCAGAAGGTCGGCGACCTGTACAACTCCTTCCTGGACTGGGAAACGCGCAACAGCAAAGGCATCGAACCGCTGCAGCCGGAGCTCGATCGTATCGCGGCGATCGACGACTATGACGATCTCGCCGTGTACTTCGCCGGTGCGCTGACGCGCGGGCTCAATGCGCCGTTTGCGACGGGGCAGCTGACGGACTTCCTGAACCCGACCCAGTACGCCTACGCGGTCTTCCAGAGCGGGCTCGGCCTGCCCGACCGCGAGTACTATTTCAAGGACGACGAGACATCTGCAGGAATTCGCGAGAAGTACGTCGAGCACATTGCCGCGATGTTCGATCTCGCCGGCTTCGCCGACGGCGCGGCGGCGGCCGACACGATCATGTCGCTCGAAACGCGTCTCGCCGCCGAGCACATGACGAAGGAAAAGTTTCGCGACTACGCCGGCAACTACAGGAAGTTTGCGCTGTCCGACCTCGACGGCATCATGCCCGGTTTCAACTGGGCGGGTTACCTCGCCGAGTTCGGCATCCAGGACCTGCCCGAGATCGTTGTCTACAACCTCGAGTACGTCAAAGCCCTCGATGGCATCATCCGGGATACGGACCTCGACGCCTGGAAAACCTACCTCACCTGGTCGGCGCTGAACCAGCGTGCCAGCCTGCTGACGCGCGAACTGGACAGGCAGAACTTCGAGTTCTACGGCAAGGTCCTGTCGGGAACGGAGGAGCAGCGTCCCGACTGGCGCCGCGCCGTGTCCACCGTGGACGGCATACTCGGCGAGGTCGTCGGCAAGGTCTACGTCAAGCGGCATTTTCCGCCCGAGGCGAAGCAGCGCATGCTCGAACTCGTCGGCAACCTCGTGAAAGCCTACGAGAAGAGCATCAAGGCGCTCGACTGGATGGGCGAGGCAACCAAGGCCGAGGCACTCGACAAGCTGTCGAAGTTCACGCCGATGATCGGCTACCCCGACGAGTGGCGCGACTACTCGAGCCTCGACATCGAGCCTGACGACCTGTACGGCAACCTCGAGCGAGCGAGTTACGCGGAACACGAACGCAACCTGGAGCGCCAGGGTGGGCCGGTCGACAGGCAGGAATGGCACATGAACCCGCAGACGGTGAATGCCTACTACAACCCGCCGATGAACCAGATCGTTTTCCCGGCCGCGATCCTGCAGCCGCCATTCTTCAACATGGAGGCAGACGATGCCGTCAATTACGGCGCGATCGGGGCCGTGATCGGCCACGAAATCGGCCACGGCTTCGACGACAAGGGCAGCACCTTTGACGGCGACGGCGTGCTGCGCAACTGGTGGACCGACGATGACCGGGCCGAGTTCGAAAAGCGCACGGGCGCGCTGATCGCCCAGTACAACGCGTTCAAACCCTTTGACGACCTCTCCGTGAACGGCGAATTCACGCAGGGCGAAAACATCGGCGACCTCGGCGGCATCACCATCGGGCTCCTGGCTTACAAGCTGTCGCTCGACGGCGAGGAACCACCCGTCATCGACGGCTTTACCGGAATGCAGCGCGTGTTCCTCGGTTTCGGCCAGGTCTGGCGCGGCATCATCCGCGACGAGGCGCTGCGCACGCAGATCGCGACGGATCCGCACTCACCGCTCGTGTACCGGGCGAATGGCCCGGTGCGCAATGTGCCAGAGTGGTACATGGCGTTCGACGTCCAGCCAACCGATGCGCTGTACCTGCCGCCCGAGGAGCGGGTGAAGATCTGGTAAGCATGACCGACAAGCGCAACTTCGTCCTCGCGATCGCCGTCGTCCTGGCGCCGGTCGCGGTGGCGTGGTTCGACCTGTCCGTGGCGGCGGCCGTGGGCCTGGTCCTGCTGCTGTTGCTTCTGAGGTGGCTGGTCAGCCTGAGTGGCATTCTGTTTCCCGAGCGCAGCCCCGATCTCGCGCTGGCGACGATCTCGGCGAGTCACTTTGTCGAGAAGGTGCGCTGGAGCATGGATCGGCTCGGTATCGACTACGTCGAAAAGACGTCCGGCGGCACGCTCGGCGTCTTCTTTCGCGGCCGCACCGTGCCGCAGCTCAAGATCAGAACCGGCATCGTGCGTTCGGTCATCGGCAACTCGCCCGATATCCTCCGCTACCTCTACGGTCGTTTCCTGCACGAAGATCCGCAGCGCGCGAAGTTCCTCGAGCCGACGGCCGAACGTGTCGAGCTCGAGGGCCGGCTCGACGCCTATGCGCGCAGCCTGCAGGTCTGGGTCTACTATCATCTGCTCGCCGACCGGGACCTGACGCTGCACGCCTGGGGCGTCAATAACCCGGCGACGCCTGCGTTGCAGCGCGTGGCGCTGAGGGCGCTGTTCCCGCTGCTGGCGTTCCTGGTCCGCATTTCCTTCAAGATCAACGACACGAACTATGCGCGCGCAGTCGCGCGCATTGAACAGACACTCGGCGCGGCGGAAAAAGACCTTGCGGACGGTCGGGCGTCCCTGCTCGGCGGCGACGAGATCAATTTCACCGACCTCGCATTCGCCGCGTACACGGGCCTGTGGCTGATGCCCCGGGCGTACGGCGCGGGCAAGGCCGATGCCGTGCGTATCGAACGCGAACGCGTGCCGGAGGGCATGCGCGACGACATCCAGCGCTGGATGGAAGCATTTCCCACAGCGACCGCGTGGGTCGAGAAACTCTACGCGTCTCGCGTGTCGTCTGGCGCCGCACCGTAGGCGGTGCTGATCTCGCGCATCTTCCCCTCGATCCACTCCTGCACGATAAGGTTGGTGTCTCGCGCCGCGCGGCCCTGGGCACTGATCGGCGGGCCGATGACGAAACGCACGGTTCCCGGCCGCTTGACGAAGCTCAGCCGCGGCCAGACGTCGCCGGCGTTGTGCGCGACGGGAACGATAGGCACGTTGGCCTCCTGCGCCAGGGCGGCGCCGGATACGCCGTAGCGCCGCGTCTCGCCGGGAGGTACGCGCGTGCCCTCGGGGAAGACCGTCACCCAGATTCCCTGCCGCAGCTTTTCCTTGCCCTGGCTGATGACCTGCTTGACGGCGGCGCTGCGGGCGCTGCGGCGGATGGCGATAGGCCGGAACAGCAGGCCGATCACCCAGCCGAATATCGGCATCCAGGTGATCTCGCGCTTCAGCACCCATGCGGTGCGCGGGAATATCGGCACGTGGCCGTAGGTTTCGAGCGTCGAGGTGTGCTTGATCATGATGACGCTCGCCCCGTCGGGGAGGTTCTCCCGGCCTTCGACAACGACTTTCATGCCGCAAAAGAAGTCACCCGCCCAGAGCGCGAGGCGGCAGTAGGTCACCACGATGTTCCACAGGAAGGACTGCGGTGCCCAGAACACCAGCAGCGCGAACACGGCGAACACGACGATGCTCGAGAACCCGAAGACGATGAACACCGCAGAGCGCAGCCAGAGCATCATGATTGCAGAAGCTCCTGCGCCGCGCTCGACAGGTCGTCGTAAACCCGAACGTCGCGCAGCGCGCCCGAAAGCGCCGCCTCGGTTCTGCGGCCGTTGCCGGTCCTCACGAGCACCGGCGTCGCCCCGGCAGCCTGTGCCGCTTCGAGATCGCGAAGCGAATCGCCGATGACTGGCGTGCCCTCGAGGGCCACCCCGTAATGCCGGGCGAGCCGCAGCAACAGGCCCGGCGCCGGTTTGCGGCAGCTGCAACCGTCATCGGGACCGTGAGGGCAGACGACGATACGGTCGACGCGACCGCCCGCGGCCGCGGCGAGGCGACGCAGCTTGCGGTGCATGGCACGCAGCGCCCTGCGATCGAACAGGCCTCGCGCGAGGCCGGACTGGTTGCTGGCGACGGCCACGGTGAAACCCGCCCGCGAAAGCCGGGCTATTGCATCGATACTGCCGGGTAAAGGCTGAAACTCGTCGGCATTTTTCACGAACTCCGGTGAATCCCGGTTGATCACACCGTCACGATCGAGGATCACCAGCCCCCTTGGCCCGGTCGTTGCGGCCATGTCAGCCGATGGAGAGCCGGGAAATATCGGCAACGTCGAGGAAAAGTGCCCGAAGTTCGCCCAAAAGGGCCAAACGATTGTCGCGCACGGCCTGGTCGTCAGCCATCACCATGACGTCGTCGAAGAAACGGTCGACCGGATCACGCAAATCGGCCAGTTCGTTGAGGATCTCTGCATATCGGCGATGTTCGAGCATCGGACCCACTTTTTCGCGCGCGTTGAGCAGCGAATTGTGCAGCGTCTTCTCGGCATCGAGCTCGAGGAGCTTCGTCTTGACCTCGAGACCCTCCGGATCGCCGGCCTGGCGCAGGATATTGGCAATGCGCTTATTGGCCGCGGCCAGGCTTTCGGCCTGTTCGAGTCGCGCGAAAGTCTGGACCGCGGCGAGCCGCCGGTCGAAATCCACGAGAGAGTTCGGCTCGCGTGCCATGACCGCCTCGAACGTCTCGGCGCGCAGGCCGGCGTCGCGGTCGAGGAAGTAACGGCGCAGACGGTCGGTGATGAACCCGTAAATGTCGCCGGACAACGCGTCGCCGGGGATCTTGCCCTTGGGTTGTTCCTCGACGGCGTGAGCGATCATGGCCTTGAGGTCGATATCAATCGCGCGTTCGACGAGGATACGCACGATACCGAGCGCCGCGCGCCGCAGCCCGAACGGGTCGCGATTGCCGCTCGGCTTCTTGCCGATCGAGAACACGCCGGCGAGCGTGTCGAGCTTGTCGGCTATCGCCAGGATCTGGCCGGCCTGCGAAGCGGGCAGTTCGTCCCCGGCAAAGCGGGGCTGGTATTGCTCCGCAATCGCATCGGCCACGGTATCGGGCTCGCCGTCCGACCTGGCGTAATAGCGTCCCATGATGCCCTGCAGGTCCGGGAACTCGCCGACCATGCCGGTCAAAAGATCGCATTTGGCGAGCGAGGCGGCACGCTCCACGGCCTCCGCGTCGCCGTCGAGTGCACGCGCGAGCCATGACGCCAGTCTTGCGACTCGCTGGCTCTTGTCGAACAGGCTGCCGAGCCCGCGCTGGTAGACAACGTCGCGCAGGGTTTCCTGCCGCGCGGTAAGCGACGTCTTGCGGTCCGCATCCCAGAAGAATGCCGCGTCAGCGAGACGCGGACGAATGACGCGCTCGTTGCCCTCGATGACCTGCTCGGGATCCTTGCTCTCGAGGTTCGCAACCGTGACGAAGTGGGGCAACAGTTCGCCGCCGTCATCAGCGACCGGAAAATACCGCTGGTGTCCCGTGAGCGTAGAAACGACGACCTCGCGGGGCAGCGCCAGGTATTCCTCGTCGAACGCGCCGACGATCGGGACCGGCCACTCGACGAGTGCCGCCACTTCATCGTAGAGGGACTCTCCGTCGACGATCTTGCCGCCGACGCGCTCGGCGGCACCGATGACCCCGTCGCGGACGAGCTCGCGGCGGCGCTCGAAGTCCGCGATGACGTAGCCTTCGTCCTCCAGCGCGTCGAGGTACTTGCCGGGTTTTTCGATCGACACCGGCCCGGCCGAATGGTAACGGTGGCCCTGGGACTCCCGTCCGGTGCGGATGCCCATAATGGTCGTGTCGACGACGTCCTTGCCGTGCAGCAGCACGACCCAGTGCACGGGCCGCACGAATTCGGCGTCGCCCGCGCCCCAGCGCATGCGCCGCGGGATGGGCAATGACGCGAGCGCACGCTCGATGACTTCGGGCATCAGCTCGGCCGCCGGACGGCCTTCCTCGACGGTGTTGAAGACCAGCCATTCGCCTTTGTCGGTAGCGATGCGCTCGAGCTCGTCGACGGCGACCCCGCATTTTTCGGCAAACGCAGTAGCCGCAGGCGTCGGCTGGCCGTCGTCGTCGAAGGCGACCTTCACGGGCGGACCTTTCTGCTCGACCTTGCGGTCGTCCTGCGCCATGCCGAGGCTCTCGACGAGGACAGCCAGCCGCCGGGGGCTCGCCCACGCCTGCACGCTGCCGCGCTCGAGCCGCGCTTCATCGATACCGGCTTCGAGGTTGCCGCCGAACGCCTCCATGAGCGACCGCAAAGCCTTGGGCGGCAGCTCCTCGGTGCCGATCTCGACAAGGAAGTCCCTGGTCTTGCTCACGACTCTGCCCCTTTGACCGAACCGACCATCGGGAAACCGAGGGCCTCACGACTGGCGTAATAAGCCTCGCAGATCGAGCGGGACATCGTGCGGACGCGCAGGATGAAGCGCTGCCGCTCGGTCACCGATATGGCCTGGCGTGCGTCGAGGAGATTGAACGTGTGCGACGCGGTCAACATCTGTTCGTACGCGGGAAGCGCCATTCCGAGTTCGATCAGTCGCTCGCACTCGTGTTCGGCGTGGTCGAAGGTCGTGAACAGCGCGTCGATGTCCGCCTCCTCGAAGTTGAAACGCGATTGCTCGAACTCGTTCTGGTGATACACGTCGCCGTAGGTAATACGGCCCAGCGGCCCGTCGGTCCAGACGAGGTCGAAAATGCTCTGCACGTTCTGCAGGTACATCGCGAGCCGCTCGATACCGTAGGTAATCTCGCCGGTCACGGGGCGGCATTCCAGGCCGCCGACCTGCTGGAAATAGGTGAACTGGGTCACTTCCATGCCGTTCAGCCAGACTTCCCAGCCGAGCCCCCAGGCGCCCAGCGTCGGCGACTCCCAGTTGTCCTCGACAAAACGAATGTCGTGCACGGTCGGATCGATACCGATCGCCTCGAGCGAGCCGAGGTACATCTCCTGGAAGTCATCGGGCGACGGCTTGATCACGACCTGGTACTGGTAGTAGTGCTGCAGCCTGAACGGGTTGTCGCCGTAGCGACCGTCCGTGGGTCGCCGGCTCGGCTGGACGTAGGCCGCCGACCACGGCTCCGGCCCGACGGCTCGAAGAAAGGTCGCCGGGTGAAACGTGCCGGCGCCCATTTCCATGTCGTACGGCTGCATCACGACGCAGCCACGCTCGGCCCAGTATTGCTGCAACCTGAGGATCAGGTCCTGGAAGCTGAGCGCGCCGGGCGCGTTAAAAGTACTCATTCACGTGTCTTGGGCGGCTTCGAAGGCGCGCAGTATAACGGCTTTTGGCCGCCTGGGAACCGTGTCCGCCCGTGCGCGCCGCGTTCATGAAGTCGGCGGCGCCAGCATCCACGCCAACGCCGCACCAAAAAAGTGCGCATTGCCGCCAGATTGCACTATACTGGTGCGAAGAGTGTCCCGCACCGATGACAGAACCTATTGAAATCAATAGCTTGCAGCCTGCCCCATTTTGGCACACTTCGTGCAGTCTGAAAGGCCAACGGGTCGCAATGTCGCGGCCGCATTTCTAGTGCAGCAAGAAAACCGGAGGAAACCCATGACAGCCGCAGACGTAATGGCTCAGCTCAAAGAGGCTGACGTCAAATTTGTCGACTTTCGTTTCACGGATACGAAAGGCAAAGAACAACACGTAACCGTACCGGCCCACACGATTGACGACGACGTCTTCGAAGACGGCAAGATGTTTGACGGCTCGTCGATCTCCGGCTGGAAGGGCATCAACGAGTCGGACATGATCCTGATGCCCGACCCGACCTCGGCCGTTCTCGACGTATTTACCGACGAACCCACGATGAACATCCGCTGCAACGTCGTCGAACCGTCGACGATGCAGGGCTACGATCGCTGCCCGCGATCGCTGGCGGAGCGCGCCCAGGCTTACCTCGAGTCGACCGGCATCGCCGACACGGCCTATTTCGGCCCGGAAAACGAGTTCTTCGTGTTCGACAGCGTGTCGTGGGACGACAACATGCAGGGCGCCTTCTACAAGGTGGACTCCGACGAGGGCGCTTGGAACACCGACCGCAGCCTCGAGGAAGGCAACACCGGGCACCGTCCGACGGTCAAGGGCGGTTACTTCCCCGTTCCCCCCGTCGATTCACTGCACGACATCCGCTCCGCGATGTGCCTCGCGCTCGAGGAAATGGGCCTGAGCACCGAGGTGCATCACCACGAGGTGGCGACCGCCGGCCAGTGCGAGATCGGCGTGAAATTCAATACGCTCGTGCACAAGGCGGACGAAGTACAGATTCTGAAATACGTGGTGCACAACGTCGCGCACGCCTACGGTAAGACGGCAACGTTCATGCCCAAGCCGCTCGTCAATGACAACGGTAACGGCATGCACGTGCACCAGTCACTCGGCAAGGGTGGCGAGAACCTGTTTTCCGGCGACGGCTACGGCGGATTGTCCGAGACTGCGCTGTTCTACATCGGCGGCATCATCAAGCACGCCAAGGCGCTGAACGCGTTCACGAACCCGGCGACCAACAGCTACAAGCGGCTCGTGCCCGGCTTCGAGGCGCCCACGATTCTCGCCTACTCCGCGCGCAACCGTTCTGCCTCGATTCGCATCCCGTACATTGCCAACCCGAAGGGCCGCCGCATCGAAGTGCGCTTCCCGGACTCGATGGCGAACCCCTATCTCGCGTTCTCGGCAATGCTCATGGCCGGCCTCGACGGCATTCAGAACAAGATCCACCCCGGCGATGCCATGGACAAGGACCTTTACGACCTGCCGCCCGAAGAAGAGAAGCAGCTCAAGCTCGTTGCCTTTTCACTCGACGAGGCGCTGGCCGCGCTCGACAGTGACAGGGACTTCCTCAAGGCAGGGGGCGTGTTCTCGGACGATCTCATCGACGCCTATGTCGAACTGAAGATGGAGCAGGTCACGCGCCTGCGCATGACGACGCACCCTGTCGAATTCGACATGTATTACAGCCTCTAGGGCAAAACTGTGAACCGGGCGGCATTTTCGGCCGCCCGGTCACTAGCCTCGACAACACGCGCGCTGCTATGCTGAGTAGATGGAAATACGCACGATTCTCGTCCTGTTCGGACTGTTCTTCGCGCCGCTTGCAGTGGCCGTCGAAGCCTATGTCTGGACGGATGACGAGGGCGTCATCCATTACTCGGACCGGCCCGTGCCGGGCGCGCGCAAGATCGAGCTCGCCGAGCCGAACACGGGCCAGTCGCCAGCGCCCCGCCGGTCGCAGTCCACGGCAGGGGACACCGGCGAAGAGTCCGCTGAGGACTCTGCCCCGTTCCGCTACGAGAGTCTCGAAGTCGCTTCGCCCGGCGCCGAAGAAACGCTATGGAACATAGGCGGCGTACTCAACGTGTCCCTGGCGCTGAGCCCGCCGCTGCAGACGGGTCACCAGGTACGCGTGTACTTCGACGGCAACGCACGGATCGTCCCGGGTACGAGCTTCCAGCTGAACGACGTGTGGCGCGGCGTCCACAATCTGCAGGCGGAGGTCATCGACGAAACCGGGAGGTTGATGATCCGCAGCCGGACAAACCGCTTCTACGTCCAGCAAAACAGCGTTCTCTGAGCCGCCGCGGATCGGGCGACGGACCGCTCGGCAGCGCTGCCGACAGGGTCATCGACAATCTCAGCTCGGGCGTGATCCTGCTCGATCACAACCTGCTCATCGTCGACCTGAATCCGGCGGCCGAAAACGTCCTCGGCATCAGTCGCTCGCGAGCTCGTGGCAAGTCACTACTACGCCTCATGGACGACGAGCCGGAAATGCGCGAAATACTTGCACGCGTCGCCGCGACCGGTGATCACTTTGCAAACGAGATGCGGCTGGCGCCGACAGAAGTCCACCCGGACGAGCGCGTCGTCGATTGCCGTGTGTCACCCGTCGACATCGACGACGCGGCCCTGCTCGTCGAGATCACCGATGTGACGCGCCGTTCACAGATCAGCCGCGAGAATGCGCTGCTCATACAGCACGGCGCGGGGCGGCAAATGATTCGGCAGCTTGCCCACGAAATCAAGAACCCGCTCGGCGGCATTCGTGGCGCGGCACAGTTGCTCGAACGGCAGCTCGGCGAGGCCGAGCTGCGCGAGTACACCGACGTCGTGATCAGCGAAACGGATCGCCTGGCGGCTCTCGTGGATACGCTGCTCGGCCCCGGCGGCCCGCCCAACAAGCAGCCCGTCAACATCCACGAGCTGCTCGAATACGTCGTCAAGCTCGTCGAGGCCGAAGACCGGCCGTGGCTGAACTTCCACCGGGACTACGACGCCGGGCTGCCCGAAATCGATCTCGACCGCGACCAGATGGTGCAGGCGCTGCTCAACGTCGTCCGCAACGCGGCCGCCGCCCTCGAGGGTCATGGCACCATCACGTTGCGCAGCCGCGCGGTGACCAACTTTACGATCGGCAACACGCGCCACCGGGTCATTGCGTCGATCGAGATCCAGGATGACGGCCCGGGCATTCCGTTCGACATGCAGGATTCGATTTTCTACCCGCTCGTCACGAGCCGTCCCGAAGGCACGGGACTCGGCCTGCCCGCCGCGCAGGAACTGATCAGCCGTCACGGGGGACTGATCGAATTCGACAGCCGACCCGGGCGCACCGTGTTCTACATCCGTATTCCACTCGACCAGCGCGGGACCAATGGCTAGGGGCCCTCTCAACGTCTGGATTGTCGATGACGACCAGTCCGTGCGCTGGGTTCTCGAAAAAGCCCTCAAGCAGGCGGACATGGAGACGCGCAGTTTCGAGCGTGCGGAGCATTTGCTCGACGCGCTCGGCGACAGCGAACCCGATGTCCTGATTACCGATGTGCGCATGCCGGGTATGAGCGGCATCGCGCTGCTCGAGCGGCTGCAGGGTGCGCGCCCCGACTTGCCGATCATCGTCATCACGGCGCACTCCGATCTCGAGAATGCCGTGGCGGCCTACAAGGGCGGCGCTTTCGAGTACCTGCCCAAACCCTTCGATATCGATGAGGCCGTCGAACTCGTGCACAAGGCCGCGAGACTGAACGGCGAAGACGCCGGGCAGGAATCGGTGGACAGCGCCATGGCGTCGATGATCGGCCAGGCTCCTGCGATGCAGGAGGTCTATCGCTCGATCGGCCGCCTGTCAGGGTCGAGCATGACGGTTCTAATCACGGGCGAGTCGGGTACCGGCAAGGAGCTCGTGGCACGCGCGTTACACGAACACAGTCCGCGGGCGGACCGGCCATTCGTCGCGCTCAATACGTCCGCTATCGCGTCCGAACTGCTCGAATCCGAACTTTTCGGCCACGAGAAGGGCGCGTTCACGGGCGCCGATGCACGGCGCATCGGCCGCTTCGAGCAGGCCGATGGCGGCACCTTGTTCCTCGACGAAATCGGCGATATGTCCCCGGCACTGCAGACTCGCCTGCTGCGCGTGCTGGCCGAGAGCGAGTTCTACCGGGTCGGCGGCCAGGTGCCGATCAAGGTCGACGTGCGTGTCATTGCGGCGACCAACCAGGACCTGGCGCGTGCGGTCAAGGAATCGCGTTTCCGCGAGGACCTCTATCATCGCCTGAACGTGATTCGCATCAATACGCCGCCGCTGCGGCAACGCCGCGAAGACATCCCCGCGCTGCTGCGCCATTACCTGGCGGAAGCCGGTGACGAACTCGGCTCAGCGGCGAAAACCCTCGATGCCGGGGCGATGGAAGCGCTGCAGGCGTTCGAGTGGCCCGGTAACGTACGCCAGCTGGTCAACGCAGCGCGCCGCCTGACCGTGACGGCGCCCGGCACCGTGATCACGGCGGAGGATCTCCCCACGGACCTCGGTGGCGAGGAGGCAGGCGACCTCGGCGCAAGGGAATGGACCCGCATGCTCGCCAGCTGGGCCGAGCGCCAGCACCAGGCGAACGGCGCACCGTTGCTCGAGTCGGCTCTGCCCGTATTCGAAAAGACGCTGATCGAGCTCGCGCTGACACGTACCAACGGGCACCGCCAGGAGGCTGCCAAGCTGCTCGGCTGGGGGCGCAACACGCTGACGCGCAAGATGAAGGCACTACACCTCGGCTAGCTCGTGAGACGCGGCTCGGCGGCGACATGCGCATCATTACCGACGACCTCACTCATCCGGCCGTGCTCGCCCTGCTCGACGAGCATCTTCGGGACATGCGTGCCGCCACGCCACCCGAAAGCGTGCACGCGCTGGACCACGACGAGCTGCGCGCGCCCGACGTAACGTTCTGGACGGCCTGGGACGGTAACGAGCTGCTGGGCTGCGGCGCGCTCAAGGCCCTGGACGCAAAGCATGGCGAGATCAAGTCGATGCGCACGGCGAAGAACCGGCTTCGCAGTGGTGTGGCCGCCGCCATTCTCGAGCATATCGTTGCCGTTGCGCGCGAGCGCGGTTACGAGCGCCTCAGTCTCGAAACGGGGTCCGGGAGGCCCTTCGACGCGGCACTGCGGTTCTATGAAAAACAGGGCTTCGACTACAGCGAGCCTTTCGGCGACTACGTCCCCGACCCGTTCAGTCGCTTCATGACGCTGAATCTGAAACCTTAACCCGACGGTAACTCGAGCGTGCCCACGAGATCGGCCACGGACCGCATGTCGTTGTCGGCGAGATACGCCGAGATACCGGCATTGATCTTCCTGCAGACCAGCGGGTCGTAGAACAGCGCCGTGCCGATACCGACGGCCGACGCGCCTGCGATCATGAACTCGATCGCGTCGGTCGGCGTCGTGATGCCGCCCTGCCCGATGATCGGAACGTCGTGCTGCTTCGCGACCTGGTAGACCTGGTGAACCTTGAGCAACGCGATAGGCTTGATGGCCGGCCCGGACAGGCCGCCCTGCACGTTGCCGATGACCGGTTGCCGTGTTGCCGCGTCGATGGCCATGCCCATGAGCGTGTTGATGACGGCAAACGCATCGGTACCGGCGTCGATACAACGCTGCGCATTTTCCTGGATGTCGGTCTGGTTGGGCGAGAGCTTGGTGATGAGCGGCTTGCTCGTGTACTTGCGGCAGGCCTCGACGACACGTGCCGACATGTCAGGGTCGTTGCCGAACGCGACGCCGCCTTCCCTGACGTTCGGGCAGGATATGTTGATCTCGATCGCATCGATGTCCGAATCGTCGAAGCGCTTCGTGACGTACTCGTATTCTTCCACGGTCGAGCCCGAAACGTTGGCGATAAAACGCGTCTCGGTGAAGTCCAGACCGGGGAGAATCTCCTCGACGACGCGATCGACGCCCGGGTTTTGCAGGCCGATCGCGTTGAGCATGCCGTCCGGGGTTTCGCACACGCGGTGCGGCGGATTGCCGAGGCGCATCTGCCCGGTCGTGCCCTTGAGACAAACCGCGCCGACGTCGGCGTTCGAATAACCCTCGACGCGCGTGTATTCCTCGCCAAAACCCACGCATCCGGACAGCAACACGATCGGCGAGGCAAACTCGAGCCCGCAGAACGTCATGTGCAGTGGATTGTTGCTCATCGCGGCGGCATTCTACCGGAATGTTCTCGGTCATTCTCTACGAACCGGAGATTCCGCCGAACACAGGTAACATCATTCGCCTGTGCGCGAATGCCGGTGCGCGCCTGCACCTCGTCGAGCCGCTCGGTTTCGATCTCGACGAAAAAAAGCTGCGGCGCGCCGGGCTCGATTACCGCGAGTTCGTCGACGTGCGAACGCACACTTCGCTCGACGCCTGTCTCGCGCAGCTGGGCCAGCCGCGCGTGTTTGCGCTCTCCACGCGGAACGCGCGACGTTACGACAAGGCTGCGTTCGCGGAGGGCGATGCGTTCCTCTTCGGTCCCGAGACGCGAGGCCTGCCGCAGAATGTTCTCGACGCGCTGCCGGCAGGACAGCGGCTGCGCGTGCCGATGCGAGAAGGCAACCGCAGCCTCAACCTGTCGAATGCGGCCGCGGTCGTCGTTTACGAAGCGTGGCGCCAGCTCGGCTTTGCGGACGGCACCTGAGCGCGCGTGATCAGGCCGACTCGGCCTTGAGTTGCCGCCGCATCAGCGCACCGACGGCTTCGCGCGGCGACAAACCTTCGTAGAGAATGCCGTAGACCTGGTCGACGATCGGCATCTCGATGCCCAATTTTTCGGCGACGTCGTGCACCGCCTTGGCGGCCTTGACGCCCTCGACGACCTGGCCGATTTCTTCCTGCGTTTCCTCGACGGTCTTGCCGGCCGCGAGCGCGAGGCCCATGCGGCGATTGCGCGACAGGTCATCGGTGCAGGTCAGCACGAGATCGCCCATGCCGGCCAGCCCCATGAAGGTCTCTTTTTTCGCGCCGAGTGCCACACCGAGGCGCATGAGCTCGACGAGACCGCGGTTGATGAGCGCGATCCGCGTATTCGCGCCGAAGCCGAGGCCGTCCGACATGCCCGCGCCGATGGCGAGGGCATTCTTGACGGCGCCGCCCACTTCGACGCCGATAATGTCATCAGACGTGTAGGCGCGGAAATTGTCGCTCGAGATCGCTTCGGCCAGGTCGCGCGCAAATTCTGCGTCATTCGATGCAATGGTCATTGCGGTCGGCAGGCCGGCACCGACTTCCTTGGCAAACGTGGGTCCTGACAGCACAGCGACCGGGATGTCCGGGCCCAGCACTTCGGCCGCGACCTGGTGCGGCAGCTTGCCGGTGCTGAGTTCGAATCCCTTGGTGGCCCAGCAGACGCGCGTCTCCGGGCCGAGCAGCGGCCTGATCTGGGCGAGCGTGTTGCGGAGCCCGTGGCTCGGGACGACGACAAGCACGTCGTCGGCCCCGTCGAGACAATCCTCGAGCCGGGGATGTACCGTGAGATTGTCGGGGAACGCAGCGCCGGGGAGATAGCGTTTGTTTTCGCGATCACCGACCATCGCTTCGAGCAGGTCGATCTCGACGACACCGCCCAGGCGCACGCTGCAGCCGGCCCGGGCCAACTGGATCGCCAGCGCGGTTCCCCAGGAACCCGCGCCAACGACAGACAGGGTCAGCGGCGCCGGCGCGGCCATCAATGCGCTTCCGCGGTGGCTCCCTGCGCCTGCTGTTGCTGCTTGGCCTGCAGGTAAAGAGCGTCAAAGTTGATCGGCTGCAGCACGAACTCCGGGAAGCCGCCTTTCTGAATCATCGAGGCAATCGTCTCGCGCGCGTAGGGGAACAGGATGTTCGGGCAGAAGCTGCCGACAATGGCCTCCAGCTCTTCCTTGCCGTAGCCCGCGATCTCGAAGACGCCGGCCTGGTGCAGCTCGACGAGGAACAGCGTCTTGTCGCCGTCCTTCGCCTCGACCGTGATCGTCAGCACGATCTCGTGCGCGTTGCCGTCGAGCGCAGTGTGCGAGCTGCGCAGGTTGAGGTTGGTCTGCGGATTCCAGTCGCCGCCCTTGAAGACTGCGGGTGCCTGCGGCGACTCGAACGAAAAGTCCTTGACGTAGATCTTGCTGATGGCCAGCTGTTTTTCTGCGGCCTGCTCCTGCTCTGCCATGGTGGCTCCTGTCGTTGATACGCGGGCCCTGCCGATGCGGGCCACGCATGATACCTCAAGCGCGGCTCAGCCCCGCTTCTTTCCCTTGCCGGACTTGCCTTTTCCCGATTTGCTCTTCGTCTTCTTGCCCGTCACGACGGGCAGGCCGGCCTGCGCCCAGCCCGTCATGCCCTGCTTCAGGCTATAGACGCTCTCGAAGCCTTTCTGGCGCAACGCCGAAACGGCGCGGCGCGAGGAGACGCCGGCATCGCATACCGCGACGACGGGCTTCGACGCATCGCCGCCGAGCGAAGAGATGCGCGATTCGATCTCGTCGGCCGGCACGTTCCTGGCATTGACGATATGGCCGCGGCCGAAAGACTCGGTGCTGCGCAGATCGACGACCAGCGCACCATTATTGATCAGCTTGACGGCCTCCTGGGCCTCGACGTCGATCAGCCCGGTAGCCTTGCGGCGCAACTCGTAAAAAACGACGATGAAAAAGCTCGCGAAAAGCGCCAGCACCAGCAACGTGTGGTTGCTCGTGAATTCGAGAAATCTGTCCATTTATCAAAACGTTCGGCGTAAGAATCACGCCGCGAAACCGTCGGAACCGGGGATTATACCGGTTTGGGCGGGAGGGAATAGCCTCGAGACGCTAAACTCGGCGCCCATGCCCGTGAGAATCCCGATACTGCTGTTGTTGCCCTGGCTGGCGAGTCTCGCGTCCGCCCAGGAACCGGGCGGCGATACGGCCAAGGTCAGGGAGCAGGAGCTCGCCGAGGTCCGTGCACGCATCTCGACGCTCAAGGAGAGCATGGACGAGGCCGCCGCAGAGCGCGACCGCGTGACGGCCGAGCTGCAGGAGCTCGAGATCGCCATCGCCGAACGCCGCACGCGGCTGCGCGAGATCGAGCGCGAGCGACGCTACGCGGCCGACAAGAAAGCGCGGCTCGACGCCGAGCTGGCGGACCGCGAAGCGCAGCTCGAGCGTGAGTCTCATGCTCTTGCCGCGCAGGTTCGCACCGCCTACATGAGCGGCAGCCAGGAAAAAATCAGGCTGCTGCTGAACCAGCGCGATCCCGCGACGCTCGGGAGGCTCATGGCCTATTACCGCTACCTCAACGACTACCGCGCCGGGAACATCGCCGCGGTCGTTGCGCAGATCCGTGAGCTCGACGTGCTGCGCGGCCAGATTGCGGCCGAAGCAGCACGACTCGGCAACCTCGTGCAGGAGCGCTATGACGAACTGGGACGGCTGGGCGCATCGCAGGACAAGCGCAAGGCGTTGCTGAGCGCCTTGCGCCAACGCCTCGACGATGAGGGCCGCGAAGTGGAGCGCCTGGCCGCGCAGGAGGAAGACCTGTCGAGATTGATTGCCGAGCTCACGAGCATCCTGTCGGATTACCCGATCACCTCGGAACAGCCGTTCGGCGAGCTCAGGGGCAAGCTGACCTGGCCCGTTGCCGGGCGCCTGGTGCACGACTTCGGCCAGCCGCGGGCGGGAGGCCGGCTCAAGTGGAACGGGGTCGTGCTCGCCGCACCGCGCGGGCGCGAGGTCCGGGCCGTCTATCACGGTCGCGTCGCGTTCGCGGACTGGCTCGCGGGCATGGGACTCCTCGTCATCGTCGATCACGGGGACGGCTACCTGACCCTCTACGGTTATAACGAGACCATTCTCAAGGACACGGGCGACTGGGTTGCGCCCGGCGACGTGATCGCTACGGTCGGTGACAGCGGCGGGCAGTCGCAGTCGAGTCTCTACTTCGAGCTGCGCCGCGGCAAGCAGGCCGAGAACCCGCGTCGCTGGGTGACGAAAACGCCGGGAGCCTGAGGATTCTTGACCTGCTGCTCACATTGATCCGGTGCACTGTGCTACATTCGATGAACGCGTTTCGGGAATACGTATGTCATTGAAAGTTCGTGCAGTTTTGGTGGTCGTCATCGGCTGTGTGCTGGGTTTCAGCCTGTCCGTCGGAGGCGGGCTGATCGGCCAGCAGCAGGACCCGGGCAAGGAAGAGCTGGCCTGGGAGCAGGCACGCCTGTTCGCCGAGGTGCTCGAGCGGGTCAAGCGCGACTACGTCGAGCCGCTCGATGACGCCGAGCTGCTGGAAAGCGCGATCCGCGGCATGGTCAGCGACCTCGATGCACATTCCCAGTACCTCGATGCAAACGAGTATCGAGACATACGCATCAGCACAACGGGCAGCTACACCGGGATCGGAGTCGAAGTCGACGAGGTCGACGGCAAGGTCATGGTGGTCACACCGATGGCCGGTTCACCGGCTGCGCGCGCCGGCTTGCGCAGCGGCGACCAGATCATCGCCGTCGACGGCACCGCACTCGACTCGGGCAATCTCCGCGAGACCATCTTGCAGCTGCGCGGCCAGGCCGGCTCACGAGTCACCGTCACCGTGCTGCGCGACGGTGAGCTGATCGACCATTCGATGCGGCGCCGGATCATCCGCATGGCGAGCGTGCACAGCGAGTTTCTTGCGCCGTCCTACGGCTACGTGCGGGTCAGCCAGTTCAGCGAAAATACGGCGCGCGAGGTCAGCCGCGCCGTGGACGCGCTCCAGGACGCAACGGGCGGACTGCTCGACGGCCTGGTGCTCGACCTGCGCAACAATCCCGGCGGTGTTCTCGACGCCGCCGTCGAAGTGGCCGACCTGTTTCTCGACGCCGGCGTCATCGTCTCCGCGGACGGCCGTTCGATCGACGCACGTTTCACGCGCTCGGCGCGCCGCGGCGACATCCTCGACGGTGCCGGCATCGTCGTGCTCGTCAACAGCGGCTCGGCGTCGGCCTCGGAAATCGTGGCGGGCGCACTGCAGGATCACAACCGCGGGCTCGTCGTCGGAACCGGGACCTTCGGCAAAGGCCTCGTCCAGACCGTCGTGCCGTTGTCGAAGGGTCGCGCGATCAAGCTGACGACATCGAGATACTACACGCCGTCCGGCGAGTCGATTCACGACGTCGGCGTCACGCCGGACGTGTTTGTGGCCGACACGCCGGGGTTCCCCGACCTGAGCCTGTCCGGCATCCTGGATCGCGAGGCGGACCTGCAGCTGGCCGAGGCCATCGACCACCTGCAGGCGCGGCCGGTCATGCACAGCAACGCCCGCTAGAGTGACCGTCCGGGGATTTCTCGCGGCCGGCGCCCTGCTGCTGACCGGCGTCGCGTCGGCCGAGGCGCCGCGCGTCGCCATCATCATCGACGACATGGGCTATCACCTGGCGAACGGCAAGCGGGCCATCGGGCTGCCCGGCCCCGTGTCGTTTTCATTCCTGCCCGGTGCCCCTCGCGCCCGGGCGCTTGCCGAGGAAGCGCACGCGCTCGGCAAGGACATCCTGCTGCACCTCCCCCTGCAGGCGGCCAACGACGAAGCGTCTCCCGGACCCGCGGAGATCCACATCGACATGAGCCGCGACCGCCTCGCTTTCATGTTCAACGAGGCGATGGACGCGGTGCCGCACGTTATCGGCGTGAACAGCCACCGGGGCTCGTTGCTGACGCGACATCCCGGGCACATGCAGTGGCTCATGGAAGAAATACGGGACCGCGATTCGCTGTTCTTCATCGACAGTTACACGCACCATGACAGCGTCGCGCTGCAGATTGCCATCGAGAACGGCGTCGATGCGATGAAGCGAGACGTCTTCCTCGATCCCGACCCGTCGCCTGAAGCGGTTGAACGCGAATTCGAGCGGCTGAAGGCGGTCGCGAGGCAGCGCGGCCGGGCCCTTGCGATCGGCCACCCGTATTCCTCGACGCTGGACCTGCTCGAGCGCGAGCTGCCGAGACTCGCGGAAGAAGGCTTCGAACTCGTGCGCGTCAGCGACCTGATGCGGTGAACGTCTATGATCGCTACGTGCTGCCGCGGTTGACCAACCTGGCGTGCAGCAGCAAGCTGGCACGGCGGCAGCGCGAGAAGATCGTGCACCGTGCCTATGGGGATGTGCTCGAGATCGGTTTCGGCGGCGGTCTTAACCTGGCGCACTACGACCGCGGCAAAGTGCGCAAGGTGATCGGGCTCGAACCTTCCGAGGGCATGCGCAAATCGGCCCGCGCGCGCATCGAAGCGTCCGGTCTCGACGTCGAACTCATCGATAGTCCCGCTGAAGAAATCCCGCTCGACGACAACTCCGTCGACTCGATAATGGTCACTTTCACGCTGTGCACGATTCCCGACGCCGTGGCGGCGCTGCACGGGATGCGCCGCGCGCTGAAACCGAAAGGACACCTTTTCTTTTGCGAACACGGCAAGGCGCCCGATCAATCGGTACAGAAATGGCAACGGCGCGTAAATCCGCTGTGGCAGCGTGTGGCCGGCGGGTGCAACATGGACCGCGACATCCCGGCATTGCTGCGGGAAGGCGGCTTCACGATCGAGGACGACAATCGTAAATACATCACGGGCTTGCGCGTGCTGAGTTACAACTTCTGGGGCGCGGCGCGGTGAACCCGGACGGCGCTTTGCGCTCTAAGACACAAAGGACACCCACCGCACACATGCTGAAACGCTTGTATTCATTCGGTCTTCTCGGCCTGCTCGCGTGCGCGCCGCCAGTCAGCGGCGCGGACCTGCAGACGGGCGCTTTGATGCGGCCGGTGACGCTCGCGCAGGCCCGGGATACCTCGTGCACGCAGCAATACGATCCGGTCTGCGGCGAAGATGGCCAGACCTACAGCAATGACTGCGTCGCGCAGGCGGCCGGCGTCGACATCGTCAGCCGCGGCAGATGCGCCGATGAGGGCGACACGGCCTGTCCGGACGTGTTCGACCCGGTCTGCGGAATCGATGGCAATACATACATCAACGAGTGCTTCGCCCTGCAGTCCAACGTCGAAGTCGCCGGCCTCGGGGCGTGCACGCCGAACGGTTGCCCGAGCGTTTACGAGCCGGTCTGTGGCATGAATGGCAGGACTTTCATCAATCGCTGCGAAGCGAGCGCCGAGCGCGTTCCGGTGCAGCGCAAGGGAACCTGCAATTTCGACAACTGCCCGAAAGTGTACGCTCCTGTCTGCGGCGATGATGGCGAAACCTATGAGAATGCCTGCCACGCCGATGCGGCCGGCGTCGGTTCCTTTACCGAGGGCGCCTGCAGGATGCGGCGCTGCCCGAACCTCTTCGTGCCGGTATGCGGCGCGGACGGCATGACTTACAGCAATGCCTGCCACGCGGAGCGCCGTGGCGTGCGTGTCGAGTACGCCGGCGTGTGCGAGGGCCTCGGCGAGAATTGCCCGGATGATTATTCACCCGTTTGCGGCATAGACGGCGTAACCTACGACAACGAATGCCAGCTCGACAACGCGGGTGAGGTCAAGGCCTACGCCGGCGCCTGTATTGGTGACTGACGATCAAGGGCCTGCTCGACAACATCGTAAAGATCGCATTGCTGGGCACAGTTGCCTACGGCGCCTGGTACTGGCTCTCAACGAATAAAGAGGCGGGCGGATCGTCAGCGCACGCCGAGCGCACCTGCCGTGATGCGATCAACGGCCGTTTCGACCTGGCGCGATTGAATGTCTTCGAGGTTAGCGAAACGAGTAACGGGTATACCGTTCGCGCATCCGGCACCCTGCGTAACGGGACGTCGGCCAGGCTGGTCTGCCTGACCAGCCCGAACGGCAGCGTCAGGGATGTAACGATCCAGCACCACTGATAAACGCGGCTTACCAGGCTGGTAACAATCTCCCCTTGTCGCCCTTCACGTAGGGCAGCCACACGAGGCCCGTCAGTGCGACGTTGATGTCCGTGCTCTTGGCACGCACGACGATTTCGTCGAGTTCCTCGGCCTGGGCGTCGAAGGCCGTGTCGAGGCTGGCGATTTCTTTCTCGAGCTCCGCATTCAGGGCGTCGAGATCGGCCCTGACTTTCTCGACCGTCTGCTCGGCCCGGGCAACGTCCTGCGATTCCTTGCGAGCCCCGCCCGCGGTGCGTATCGCCGTGCCCATTTTCGATGCCGTGCCGCTCGACAGTTTCTTGCGGCCGAGCACCGCGCCGAGGATGGCGGTGCCGAACGAGATCGCCGTGTCGAGTTTCTTCTTCGACGACTGCTCTTTTTGCACCGACAGCGTCTGCTCCGCGCGCAGCAGCCGATTCTCCAGTGTGGTCGTCTTGCTTGCGTAACGTTTACGGATCTTTGCAATCGCGGCGTCGCGCTGCTCGCTGGCGGCATCCTGCAGGCGCACGCGGAACTCGCCTTCCGATTCCGACGGCAGGGACGTCATCTTGAATCGTTTGCTGCGATACAGCGTGACCGTCTCGTTCTGGCGCAGCCAGCGCTTGTAATCGCGCGCCCAGCCGGCATAGGCTTTCGCGTTGTCGGCCGCCGCCGGGCAGTCGGCATAGCTCGCATCGCCGGCACCGTCCTTGAGCAGGTCCGCAACCGCAAGCTCGAGCGCTTCGCCGTTGTCCCAGTCGACGCCCGCGGGACCGTCTTCGAACTCGACCGTGTGCAGCACTTCGCGCGCATCCTCGACCTTGTAACGTGCGCTCGTGAACACGACGTCGCCGCCGGCAATCAGCCGCGGGTAATAGACGATCTCCTCGCCCTGCCCGTGCACGTAGAACTGGTCGATCGACGGCGGCAGGGCCGGCGCGGTGCCGGCACTCTTGCGCAGCGGTTTCGAAACGGCGCGCGTCGCCGCCGCGAGCTTGTTCTTCGCCGTCGTCATCAGCGTCCGGATGTGGTCGCGCGTCATCGGGCCGGCGAGATACGACAGCACCCAGCGGGTGCCGAACACGACGGGTTCGTCCTCGTGCACGTTGTGCAGCAGGAAGCGCCGCTTGCCGAGCCCCGCAATCGTGCGCTCCATGGCCTGTTTGTCGAAGTTCCCGGCCGAGGCGCCCTCGAGGCCCTCCATGACGCGCGCCTTGTCGCGCTCGGTCTGCAGGCGGCCGATGAACCACGTGCCCGTGTTGGACAGGCCCTTGTAGTCGAGGTCGACCGGGTTTTGCGTGGCGAGCACGAGGCCGACGCCGTAGGCGCGGGCCTGCTTGAGCAAAGTCAGGAACAGCTTCTTCGACGGCGGGTTTGCGATCGGCGGCATGTAGCCGAAGATCTCGTCCATGTAGATAATGGCGCGCAGGCTGGAAGTGCCCGGCTGCGCCCGCATCCAGCCGATGATCTCGTTGAGCAGCATCGAGACGAAGAACATGCGTTGGGCGTCGTCGAGATGCGAAATCGCCATCACCGAGATGCGTGGTTTGCCTTCCGCCGTGTACAAAAGGTCTTTCGCGCGCAACGGCGTACCCTGCATCCAGGCCTCGAAGCCCGGGGCGGCCAGCAGGTTGTTGAGCGCCATCGCAAGCTTGAAGCGCTCGTTGGCCGGGAAAAAGGAATCGACGTTCATGACGCCGATCTTCGTAACCGGCGGGTCCTGTATCTCGGCGATCAGCGCCGGCACGTCGAGGCTGCGCCCCTCTTTCCAGGCATTGTCCAGGAGGCGCGAGATCAGGATATGCTCGCGACTCGACACGGGGTCCGCGTCAATGCCGAGCAGTGTCAATAGCCCCGTCGCCGTCGCCTGGACACGCTCGCGGTACAGGTCGACATCGTCGATCAGCGCCTGGTCGGGCGCGTCGAACGAGCGCAGCACAGAAACGGGCAGCCCGGCGTTGCTGCCCGGCGTGTAGATCGCGAGGTCGGCGTTCTTGCGAAGCTGCGCGATGCGGTCGCCGGTCTGGCCCCATTCGCCCAGCCCCTTTTTCCAGAGCGCGGCCTGGCCGGCGGCGAACTCGTCGGGCGACTGCCCCTTGTCCATGGCCGCGCGCTCGTTGATCCACGGCCGGAAGTCCTCGGGCCGCAGCTGCGGGAACGTCAGCAGCAGGTTCCCCATATCGCCCTTCGGATCGATCGCGATGACCGGGATGTGGTCAAGCGCCGCCTCCTCGAGGATCCCGATACCAAGTCCGGTCTTGCCCGAGCCGGTCATGCCGATGATGGCGGCATGCGTGGTCAGGTCCTTGGAGTCGTAGAGGACCAGCTCGTCGGTGAGCGAATCGGCAGCGCTGTCGTAGCGCTTGCCGAGGTAGAACGCGCCGAGTTTCTCGAAGTCGTGCATGGTCCTTGTCCTAGGTTGGCGGATACGTATAGCTGGCGGCGAACCCGAGCGGGATGCCCGCTGCGTAGTAGAGCAGCAGGAAGATCGTCCAGGTGAGGAGGAACCACATCGAGTACGGCAACATCATGGCGGTCAGCGTGCCTATGCCCGTGTTCTTGACGTAGCGCTGGCAGTACACGACGACGAGCGGGAAGTACGGCATCAACGGCGTGATGATATTGGTGCTCGAGTCGCCGACGCGGTACGCCGCCTGCGTAAGGTCCGGCGAAATGCCGAGCGACATGAGCATCGGCACAAAGATGGGCGCGAGAAGGCCCCACTTGCCGCTCGCCGACCCGACGAAGATATTGACGAACGCCGTCAGGATGACAATGCCGACGATCGTGATCGATGCGCCCGCGTTCAGGGCCTTGAGAAACTCTGCACCTTTGAGGGCAAGCAGGACACCGAGATTGGACTGGCCGAACGCATACACGAACTGCGCGATGAAGAACATGATGACGAGGTAGTACGCCATACCGTGCATCGAGTGCGTCATTCCCTCGATCATGTCCTTCGAGCTCTTCATCGATCCGGATACGATGCCGAACACGACGCCGGGCACGAGGAACAGCAGGAAGATCAGCGACACGATGGCGCGCATCATCGGCGCCGTCGATGCCGTCAGCCGGCCGTCAGCGGCACGCCAGGCCGACCCTTCAGGCAGCGCGGTTACGATCAGCAGGACGATGCCGAGCACCATGGCGACGAGCGACCAGCGCAGGCCTTTGCGCTCGTTATCGGCGAGGTCGTGCATCTCGGGGAGATCTTCGGCATCGCCGTCGATCTCGGTGGCGCTGATGCGCGGCTCGACCACCTTGTCGGTGATGTACCAGCCGAGACTGATGATGATGACCGACGAGGCCGTCGTGAAGAAGTAGTTGTTGAGCGGGTTGACGACGACCGACGTGTCGAGGATGTGCGCGCCGGCCTGCGTCAGGCCCTGGAGCAGCGGGTCCAGGGAGCTCGGTACGAAATTGGCCGAAAAGCCTCCGGAAACACCGGCGAAAGCGGCTGCGATACCGGCCAGCGGGTGCCGGCCGGCAGCATAGAAGATCACGCCGCCGAGGGGAATGACGAGGACGTAACCCGCATCGACTGCCGAGTGCGACACGATGCCCACGAGAATGACCATCGGCGTCAGCAGCGACGCCGGGGTGACGTTCAGCAGCGATCGAATCGCCGCATTGATGAAACCCGTATGTTCGGCCACGCCGATGCCGAGCATCGCAACGAGCACCACGCCGACCGGGTGGAAATGCGAGAAGTTGGTCACCATGACCGACAGGAATTCGGTGAACGACGTGCCGGTCAACAGGTTCCTGATCGTCAGTGCTTCGCCCGAGCGCGGGTCGATTACATCGAACGTGACGTAGGACAGCAGCCACGACAGCACCCAGACGATGAACAGCAGCGCGATAAACAGGACGGCCGGGTCGGGCAGCTTGTTACCGATGCGCTCTACCGTACCGAGGAAGCCGCCGTTGGCGCTGGCGGCCGGAGTCTGATCTGACATGAGGATCCCCACTATTATTTGGGGGACAGTTTACTGATTTATTCCGCGCTTTGTAGGAGGGCCTTCAGGCCCGACCGGTTGGTCGGGGCTGAAGGCCCTCCTACAGGGTTCCGCGTCCTACCAGCCGCAGCTGCGGCCGTCGTTCTGCTCCTCGAGATAGCTCATGAGCGGCGCGAAGTAATCGATGATGGCCGTGGCGTCCATCTCGCGTGAGCCCGTCATCGCCTCGAGCGTGTCCTGCCAGGGCTGGCTGGCGCCGGCCGCGAGCATGGCGAAGAACTTCTCGCCGGCTTCCCTGCTGTTGAAGATCGAGCAGGCGTGCAGATCGCCCTCGTGTCCCGCCGTTTCGCAGAGCGAGCGGTGGAACTGGAACTGCAGGATACGGGCGAGGAAGTAACGCGAGTACGGCGTGTTAGCCGGGATATGGTATTTCGCGCCCGGGTCGAAGTCGGCTTCGGAGCGCCCGACGGGCGGCACGATGCCCTGGTACTTCTGGCGCAGCTCCCACCAGGCCCCGTTGTAGTTGTCGGGCGAAATCTCGCCCGAAAACACCCCCCAGCGCCATTCGTCGACGAGCTGGCTGAAGGGCAGGAAGGCGACACCGTCCAGTGCCATCTGCATCTGCCGGTTGATGACGGCGCGCTGGTCCTGCGCCGCTTCCTTGACGAGTCCGGCCTCTGCGAGGTAACCGGGCGTCATCGACAGCACCACCGTGTCGCCAACGGCCTCGTGGAAGCCGTCGTGCGCGCCGTTCTGGAACAACGGCGGCTGGTCCTTGTAGGCGAGGAAGTAATAGACGTGCCCGAGTTCATGGTAGATCACGCGCAGCTCGTCGTAAGTCTGGTTGATGCACATCTTGATGCGGACGTCGTCCTTGCCGTCCATCGGCCACGCGCTCGCGTGGCAGACGACCTCGCGGTCCCGGGGCTTCGAAAACATCGAGCGCTCCCAGAACGTGTCGGGCAGTCGCGGCATGCCGAGTGAGACATAGAAGCTCTCGGCCGAACGCACCATCTCCTGCGGTGAATAGTTCTTGGTCTTCAGCGTTGCGTCGACGTCGATGTCGCCCACTCCCGGGTACGGCTCCACGAGGTCGTAGAGCGACGCCCAGCCCTGGGCCCACATGTTGCCGAGCAGGTGCGCCGGGATCGGACCGTCCTGCGGCACCTTGTCCTCGCCGTAAACCTCGCCGAGCTTCGCGCGAACGTGACAGTGCAGCGCGTCGTACAGCGGCTTGACCTGGTTCCAGAGCTTGCGGCTGTCTTCGCGGAACTCGGCCGGTGACATATCGTAGTTCGAGCGCCACATTTCCCCGACATTGGCGTAACCGAGCTCGGCCGCACCTTCGTTGGCGAGTTCGACGAAGCGCGCGTACTTGTCGCGCATCGGCTTTGACACTTCGCGCCAGCCGACCCAGTACTCGAGCAATTCGTCGTAGTCGCGCGTGTCGCGCATGAGCTGTTCGAGCTGGGGACCGGGGATGCAGTCGTTCTGGCTGCGGCAGTACTTGCCCGCGCCGTAGATGCCTTCCATCTCGGTCGTGATCGCCGCGAGTTCCTTGCGCTTTGCCGCGTCGTCCGGCGACGGAGCCGACGTGCCGAGTTTCAGGAGGTCGAGTGCGCGGCGCGTGGTCGCATCGAGCTCCGCATCTTCGTAGGCCAGCGCCCGCTGCACCGATTCACTGTGCCACTTGGCATAGCGTTCGCTGGACGCAGCTGCAATGACCGCCGTGTCGCCGGTGATGTAGGTCGAGCGGACCCACTGCGCGGCGGCGGCCTCCTTGCCGATGTCGGTGAGCTCGTCGTTGATGCGTGCGACGAAGTCCTCCGCGGATTCTGCCGACGCGGCGGCGGCGGCCGGTTGATCGGCCGCTTTGTCCGAACAGGCGGCCAGGATCGAGGCGAGCGCGATGCCCGCAAAGAGTTTCACGAGATGTTTCATGGTTGTTTCCGTACTAGTGAACGCCGTGCATCCAGCGACGCAGGAGCGGCGAAATAATAATCATGAAGAGGCCGGCGCCGATTCCGACCCACATCAGGAATTCGAACAGCTGCGTGTACGTGGCCAGCGCCGTCGCAACGTCGGCAGCCTCGCCCGCCGTCGTGTCGATAGCGGCCAGCTTGCCGAGTCGGGTTGCGACGGTTTCCGACAGTGCGGTCGCCAGGAACCAGGTGCCCATGCTGACGCCGACGACGTTGCCTATCGACAGCTTGGTCACGGCCGACAGTCCTACGGGCGACAGGCAGAGTTCGCCGGTCGTGTGCAACAGGTACGCCAGCACGAGCCAGACCATCGCGACCTGCCCCGCGGCGTCGGGGTGCTGGGCGCCGAAAACGAGCGCACCGAAACCGAGGCCGGCCTGCAGGATGCCGAGACCGAACTTGACCGGCGTGGACGGCTCGAGGTTCTTTTTCGCCAGCCATGTCCACAGTGCGGCGAACGGGATCGCGAGCAGCATGATGAAACCGGCATTGAGCGAGCCGAACTGGGCGGCCGTAAACGTCGTGTTACCGACGGAGCGATCGACGACGCGGTCGGCAAACAGCGTCATCGAGCCCGCCGATTGCTCGAACAGTGCCCAGAAGACGATCGTCGAAAGGATCAGGATCATCAGCACGACGGTGCGGCCGAACTCGTCCGAGTAGTGCGTGACGAAGCCGTAGATCACGAAGCCGACGATGAGGATGATGGACAGGTACATGACCTGCTCGGCATAGGCGGCCGAGAAGCCGGCCATCCACGCGGGCGGATGCAGGTTCGCGAACACGGCGAGGATTCCGGACAGGACAGCGACGATGGCGATGCCGAAAGCGACGTTGTTGTTCTGATCCTGCCGCTTGTGAATCATGGAATACAGGATCAGGCCGACAATGGCCACGATCAGGAAGACGTTCTGCGTCAGGAGAACGACCGGTTCGTGCTGTACGAGCAGCCAGAGTAAATAGAGTGCCGGCAGGCTCAGGAGGTAGATCGACCACTCGACGTTGATGGGTCCGAGGAACGATTTCTTCAGCTTTTCGGGTTCGGCAGGCTCGGCGTGACCCATGAGGTACTTTTGGCCGTACATGAACGTGAACAGGCCGACGATCATGCCGATACCGGCCGCACCGAAACCATATTTCCAGCCGAAGGTCTCACCCAGCCAGCCGCACAACAGCGTTGCCGTGAATGAACCGATGTTGATGCCCATGTAAAAAATGGTGAAGCCCGAATCGCGGCGCGGATCTTCGGGCGCATACAGCTTGCCGACGATCGTCGAGATGTTGGGTTTCAGGTAGCCGACGCCCATGACGATGAGCGCCAGCGCGAGGTAGAAAACCTTGAGCGCATCGGTATCGCGCATCGTGACGTCGTTGGCCAGTACGGTGCCGGCGGCGATGACCTCGCCCGACTTCAGCACGAGTTCATCGGCGAGCGTCGTACCCGCGGCGTAAAACCTGGCAGCGTGACCCTCGACGGCCATGAGGATGTGCCCGAGCGACAGCAGGATGCCGCCGAAAAGGACCGATTTGCGCATGCCGAGAAAACGGTCGGCGAGCATGCCGCCGATGAGCGGCAGTGCATACACGAGACCGGCATAGGCACCGAGCACGTCCAGGCCCATCTCGTCTGTGAAAAGGTGGTATTTCGTGAGGTAGAGGAGCAGCAGGTATTTCATTCCGTAGAATGAGAAGCGCTCCCACAGTTCCGTCGTGAAACAGACGTACAGGCCTTTCGGGTGGCCCCACAGGTCTTCTTCGTGCGAATAGTCTTCCGCCGTAGTGGTTACGGAGTCGGTCATCTTTCCCCCGATAGGCGCCGGGCGCCGTTGGTCTTGTAAGGGCAGGACAGGCATTAAACACTATTTGTCGCGCCCCCTGCTACTTGACAGCCGGCTCCTCCGACGGTTCCGTGGCCTTGCGCCCGACCAGGCGCGACATGAATATGCCGAGTTCGTACAAGAGGTAAACGGGCACGGCCAGCATCGTTTGACTGATTATGTCGGGTGGCGTCAACAGCATGCCGATGACGAACGCACCGAGGAACACGTAAGGGCGCGCCTTGCGGAGTTTTTCGGTGGTAGTCAGGCCGGTCATTACGAGCAGCACGGTCGCGATCGGGGTCTCGAACGCGAAGCCGAACACGAGCACGACCATCATGACGAAACTGACGTAGGCCGTCATGTCGGGCTGGTAGTTCACGGTGTCGGGCGTGAACGTGGACACGAAGCCGAAGATCAGCGGGAAGACGACGAAATAAGCGAAGGCCATGCCGACAAAAAACAGGGCGATACTGGTGCCGAGAAGCGGGAAGGCAAACTTCTTTTCGCTGCGGTACAGGCCGGGGGCGACGAACGCCCAGATCTGGTAGAGGATGACGGGCATCGCGATGAAAAGAGCCAGGTAAAAAGTCAGCGCGATCGTTGCCGTCAGCGGCGATACGGGGTTCAGGGCGAGAAGCTCGCCATTGGGCACGACGCTGACCAGCGGCTGGGCGACATAATTGAAAATCTTCTTGGAGAACGGCAACAGCGCGAGAAATACGAGAAACACGGCGCCGAACATCTTGAACAGGCGGCTGCGCAGCTCGACCAGGTGGGACAGCAGCGTACCTTCTGCCAGTTCTTCCTGTTGCTCGTCAGCCATGGTTACGGGTCTTTGTCTGCCGGCGTGGCCACGCCCTCTTCCTCTTCCTTCTTAGCGTCGTGCGCAGGCGAGTAAGTATCGTCGTCGCGGGGCGTCACCAGCTGCGTCGGGTCGAGGTTTTTGAGTTCGGCCGGATCAAAGCCGAGGTTCTTCTCGGCGTTGAGTTCGTCTTCGAGTTGGTGCTGCAGCGAGCGCGTCATGGCGCGCGCCTTGCCGATCCAGCTGCCGATCTTGCGTGCAACGCCGGGCAGGCGTTCGGGACCGAGTATCAGCAACCCGATCACGCAAAGCAGGAGGAATTCGGAACCACCCATTCCGGACATGGTCGGCCCCAGGCGTTAAGCGTCTTTTTCCTTGCTGGTTTTTTCAGCAGGCGTGTTGTCGAAGTCGGCGTCTTGCGAATCGTCGGGAAGCTTCTTCTCGGTTTCCTCGGCCTCGTTCATGGCCGAGCGGAATCCCTTGACGGCGCCGCCGAGGTCAGACCCCAGGTTACGCAGTTTCTTGGTGCCGAAAATGGCCAGCACGATGACCAGGATGATCAACAGCTGCCACGGACCAATATTGGCAAACATTTCCTTACTCCTGGGGCGGGGCCCCGTAATCCAAGCCGATCATTATGTTCATGATACCGCCGACCACGCAACAAAAGTGTGACTCATCCGCCGGTGTCGAGCCAGAACGTGACGGGACCGTCGTTGGTGAGGCTGACCTGCATGTGCGCGCCGAATCGACCGGTTTCCACCGTGTCCAGCCCGTCGCGGCAGGCCGCCGCGAGGCGCTCGAAGTACTCCTCGGCCTTGTCGGGCGGGGCCCCCTTGGTAAAACTCGCCCGTGTACCCTTCTTCGTGTCCGCGGTCAGCGTGAACTGTGGCACGAGCAGCAGCCCGCCGCCAATATCACGAACGCTGAGGTTCATTCGGCCGCTCTCGTCGGGAAATACGCGGTAGCCCAGAAGGCGCTCTGCCAGGCGCTCGATGTCAGCGTCACCGTCGTCGCGGTGCACGGCGACGAGCACCAGAAGCCCGCGACCGATCCGGCCGACGACGTCGCCGTCCACTTCGACGCGGGCGTCGGTCACGCGCTGCAGCAGCCCGATCATTTCCTGCCAAAACCCCTGTTTTTCGGGCCGCCGGCCCTTTGTCGTCAATCGCGCGAGAATCATACGGCACCCGGCAGGCGGTCGTGTGACAGACTCGTTTGACCGGTCGGTGGGAAAACAAGCGCCAAATTGGCGCCTGGCTGCGGGTCAGGGACGACAAAAGTGGCACTTCCCACCGGCTGGACCCCCTGTTTTGCCGTTCTGTCCCGAAATAACGCCCTAATTGACCCGTCCAATACACGAGTCGAGACAAACAAGCGACATTTGGGCCAACAAGTGGGAAAAATAATCTTTTAAAAAATCCCACTTTTGGCACGCGCGGCCCGCTGGCATTCCTCCAATCGATCCATACACTAGCCCGAAACGCCATTTTTGGGGAGACAGCATGAAACGGCGAGAGTTTGTGGGTGGACTTGCGGCAGCCGCGGGGCTGACTGCCTGCGCGCAGGACCGTGCGGATTGCGACGGTCAGTCCGAGCGCCGCGGCGATACGTTCGAATGGTCATGCGTGACGTCCTGGCCGCCCCGGTTCCCGGGGCTCGGCATGGCGCCCGAGAATCTCGCAACGCGATGTGTCGCGTCGAGCAACGGCCGTCTGCGTATCAAGGTTTACGGTGGCGGCGAACTCGTGCCGCCGCTGGAGGTCTTCGATGCGGTGTCACGCGGCACGGTCGAGATGGGTCACGGTGCTTCGTATTATCACAAGGGCAAGCTCGACGCGGCGCAGTTCTTCACGTCGATCCCGTTCGGCATGACCAACGCCGAACTGAACGGCTGGCTGTACTACGGCGGCGGCCTGGAGCTTTACCAGGAGCTGTACGCGCCCTTCAATCTCGTGCCCTTTCCCACCGGCAACACCGGCGTCCAGATGGGCGGCTGGTTCAACCGGGAGATCCGGTCGATCGCCGATCTCAAGGGGCTAAAGATGCGTATTCCGGGACTCGGTGGCGAGGTACTGCGCCGCGCCGGCGGCACGCCCATCACGCTGCCCGGTGCGGAAATCTTCACGGCCCTGCAAACCGGCGCCATCGATGCAACCGAATGGGTCGGTCCTTATAACGACGCGGCATTCGGCCTGCACAAGGCGGCGAAATACTACTACTACCCGGGCTGGCAGGAGCCCGGGCCGGGGCTCGAAACGATTATTCACAAGGCGGCGTGGGATACGCTGCCCGCCGAACTGCAGGCGATTCTGCGGACGACTGCACAGGCCATCACGACCGACATGGCGGCGGAATATACCCACGGCAACGCCATGTCACTGGCGCAGCTGCAGGCCGACCCGAACATCGAAATTCGCCGGTTCCCCGACGAGGTCCTGCGCCTGCTTCGCTCGATAGCAAGGGAAGTGGTCGAGGAGCTGATGGCGAAAGACCCTGCGGCCGCCAAAGTCGGCCGGGCGTACTTCGACTTCCTCGACAAGGCGGCGGAATACTCGCGCCTCGCCGAAAAGGCATTCCTCAACGCCCGTGACGTCTAGCTGATTGCACCAGTGAACTGTCCAAAGCGTGGCGTAGAACTCGCCCTCACACGCCTGCGGCTATGGATTCGGGCGTGTTCTACGCCACGCCGTGCGCACGGCTCTCGGCGGTCATTGTCTGCGCCTGTGAATAACGTTCTTGGAATCCGAGACTTAGGTTGGCCCGGATAACGGCATCAGCTGCCGTAGATCTTCCCGGGAAGCCAGGTCACGAGATCGGGAAACGCGGCGATGAGCACCAGGGCAAACAGCTGAATCGCAACGAACGGTACCGCACCGCGGTAGATATGCGCCGTCGACACCGACGGCGGTGCGACGCCACGCAGGTAAAACAGCGCGAATCCGAAAGGCGGGGTCAGGAACGATGTCTGCAGGTTGATCGCGATCATGATGCCGAGCCAGACAGGGTCGAGACCCATCGCGAGCAGCACGGGCCCGACGATGGGCACGACGACAAACGTGATCTCGATAAAATCCAGCACGAAGCCGAGCAGGAACATAACGAGCATGACGACGACGACGGCGCCGACGACACCGCCGGGCAGCGATTCGAGCACGGCGCGCACGCCGTCGTCGCCCCCGAATCCACGGAACACGAGTGAGAATATCGAGGCGCCGATCAGGATCATGAAGACCATGCTGCTGATACGCAGCGTCGATCGCGCGATTTCACGCAGGCGACCGGCATCGAGCTGACCGCGGCCGAGCGCGAGCAGCAACGCACCCATGCCGCCGACGCCCGCAGCTTCGGTCGGCGTCGCGATGCCGCCGAGAATCGAGCCGAGCACGGCGAAGATGAGAATCAGCGGCGGCGCCAGGGCGCCGATGACTCGACGGAACGTGACGTCACCGCCAGTGCCGCGATCCGCCGGCATCGAGCCCGGGCGGAACAGCGCGTGGCCGAGGATGTACAGGACGTACAGGGCAACCAGCAGTAGACCCGGGATCAGCGCGCCGGCAAACAGGTCGCCGACCGAGACGGTCTTGGGTGCGAAGTTGCCCGACTGCAGCTGCGCCTGCTGGTAGGCTGTCGTCAGCACGTCGCCGAGCATCACGAGGACGATCGACGGCGGGATGATCTGGCCGAGTGTGCCCGATGCGCAGATGGTCCCCGAGGCGATTTCCGGCGCGTAGCCGCGCTTCAACATCGTCGGCAGGGACAACAGGCCCATGGTTACCACCGTTGCGCCTACGATGCCCGTGCTCGCGGCAAGCAGCATGCCGACGAGGGTGACGGAGATGCCCAGGCCGCCGCGCAGCGTCCCGAACAGTCCGCTCAGGGTTTCGAGCAGTTCCTCCGCGATGCGCGCGCGTTCGAGTGTCACGCCCATGAAAACGAACAGCGGGACGGCGACGAGCGTTTCGTTGGTCATGATGCCGAACACGCGATTCGGCAGCCCCAGCAGCAGCGTAGCGGCGAACTCGCCCGTCAGTACCCCGATGCCGGCGAACAGGAGCGCGGTGCCGCCGAGCGTGAACGCGACCGGGAACCCGGCCAGCAACACGAGTACCACGGTGATGAAGAGCAGCGCTGCGACCCACTCCACGTCAGAGACCCCTCAGGCTTCGCAGCGATCGCAGCAGCAGCGACACGCCCTGCAGCGCAACCGTCAGCGGCATGAGCAGCAGCACGGACTTTAGCAGGGGCAGGAACGGGAACGGCAAGCCACCGGGCTCGCGCGACGACTCGCCGATGCGCCACGACTGCACGACGAAATCCCACGAATTCCAGGCGAGGATCACGCATACCGGCAGCAGGAAAAGCACGACGCCGACAAGGTCTACCCACGCGCGCCGTCGCGGACTCATGTTGCGGTAGAACACGTCGACGCGAACATGCTCGTCTTCGTGCAACGTGTAGGCGGCCCCGAGCATGAAGACGGCGGCGTGCATCCAGATGACGGACTCCTGGATCCAGATGTAGCCCGCATCGAACGCGTAGCGCATGACGACGACGACGAAAGTGACCAGTACCATGAAGACGGTCAGCCAGGACGCCGCCCGGCCGATGGCGCTGCTCAAGCGATCGAGCATTCAGGTGCGCCAGAAAGTCGGCGTAATGAGGACGAGCAGGGTAAAGATCTCCAGCCGGCCGAGCAGCATGCCGGCCACCGAAATCCACTTTGCCGTGTCGCTCAGTGACATGAAACCGGAGGCCACGTCACCGAGTCCCGGACCCAGGTTGTTCAGCGTCGCAGCGACCGCCGCAAACGCGGTGACCTGGTCGAGCCCCGTCGACATCATCGCCAGCAACATGACGCCGAACACGATGATGTAAACGGAGAAAAAGCCCCACACTGCCTCGACGACCCGCGGCGAGACAGCCTTGCTGCCGAGCTTGACGGGGATTTCGGCGCTCGGGTGCACGAGGCGCGCAATTTCACGAACGCCCTGCTTGTAAACGAGCAGCCAGCGTATGACCTTGATGCCGCCTGCCGTCGAACCCGCCGAGCCGCCGATGAAGCTGGCGAGGATCAGCAACACGGGCAGCGCGGCCGGCCACATGGCGAAGTTCTCCGTCGTGAAGCCTGTGGTCGTCGCGATGGAGACCGCCTGGAAGAGGCCGTCGCGGAAAGTATCGAACGGGTCCTCGAGGCCGCGGTAGAAGAACAGCGAGGCGACTACGAAGGCGGACAGTGAGAGCAGGATGAAGCTGTAGGCGCGAAACTCCTGGTCCTGGAAGTAGTGCTTGATCGACACGTAGCGCCAGGCGAAGAAATGCAGTGAGAAATTGATGCCCGCGACAAACATGAAAAAGACGGCGACAAAATCAACGGCGGCGCTGTCGAAATGTGCGATGCTGGCGTCGTGCGTCGAGAAACCCCCGATGGCCACGGTCGAGAACGCGTGGCACAGCGCATCGAACCAGCCCATGCCGGCAAGCCGATAGCCGACGAGGCACGTAATCGTGAATGCGAGGTAGACGTACCAGAGCGCCTTGGCCGTTTCCGTAATGCGGGGCGTGAGCTTGGTGTCCTTTACGGGCCCCGGCGTTTCGGCGCGATAGAGCTGCATGCCGCCGACGCCCAGCATGGGCAACACGGCTACGGCCAGCACGATGATGCCCATGCCGCCGAGCCACTGCAGCTGCTGGCGGTAGTACAGGATCGACATCGGCAGGTCATCGAGCCCGGTGAGCACGGTAGCACCCGTCGTCGTGAGTCCGGACATCGACTCGAAAACGGCATCGGTGAACGACAGCGACAGCACGTCGGAGAAATACAGCGGCGCGGCTCCGGCCGTGCCCAGTACGGTCCAGAACGACGCGACGACGAGAAAGCCGTCACGCAGCCGCAGGTCTTTTTTCGACCGGTGAACCGGCAGCCAGAACAGCAGCCCCGCAGCGAACGTGATGGCGAAACCCTCGACGAACGGCAGCCAGGACTGATCGTCGTAGAAAAGGCTCAAGATGACCGGCGGAAGCATCGTCAGGCTGAACATCATCAGCAGGAGGCCGAGAATGCGCTGTACGACGGTCCAATTCATGCTGCGCCTGCGATGCGCCTAGACGAACGACACGCCGACCTGGAACAGGCTCTCGAGTTTCTCGATCGAGCGCCGGTCGGTCATGAACAGGATGACGTGATCGTCGGACTCGATCACCGTATCGTGGTGGGCAATGATCACCTTTTCATCGCGTACGATTGCGACGATAGCAGTACCCCGCGGCAGGCCGATGTCCTCGATGGCGCGTCCGACGACGTTGGAATTTTCCTCGTTGCCGTGCGCGACCGCCTCCATTGCTTCCGCGGCACCACGGCGCAGCGAGTGCACCTTGACGACGTCGCCACGGCGGACGTGGGCAAGCAGCGAACCGATCGTGACCTGCTGTGGCGAGATGGCAATGTCAATGCTGCCCGCCTCCATGAGGTCGACGTACGATGCCCGGTTGATGAGCGCCATTACCTTGTGTGCGCCGAGGCGCTTGGCGAGCATCGAGCTGAGGATGTTGGCTTCTTCCGAATTCGTCAGCGCGCAGAAAACGTCGACGTTGTCGATATTTTCCTCGAGCAGTAATTCTTCGTCGGCCGCATCGCCGACGAGGACGATCGCCTTGTTGAGCATCTCGGAAATGTGGCGCGCGCGCTGCGGGTCCCGCTCGATGATCTTGACCTGGTTCGTCTGCTCGAGCGCCAGCGCGAGGCGCACGCCGATGTTGCCGCCACCGGCAATCACGACACGGCGGACGGGATCCTCGAGGCGCCGGATTTCGCTCATGAAAACGCGGATGTCCTTGCGATCGGCGATGAAGAATACTTCGTCGCCTTCCTGGATGACCGTGTCGCCGTCGGGAAGCATGGCATTGCCCTGGCGGTAGATCGCGGCGATGCGCGCTTCCGAATTCGGTATGTGTTCCTTGAGCGTCGCGATGCGCTGGCCGACGAGTAGACCGTCGCGATCGGCCTTGACGCCCACGAGCCGGCAGCGCCCACCCGCGAACTCCAGTACCTGTGTCGAACCCGGGTACAGGATGAGTTGCTCGACGAATGTGCAGACCAGCTGCTCGGGGCTGATACGGACGTCGATCGGGATCGCGTCCTGCGTGAACAGCTTGTTCGCGTTCATGTACTCGGCGGCGCGGATGCGGGCGATCTTGGTCGGCGTGCGAAACTGCGTATACGCGACCTGGCAGGCCACCATGTTGGTTTCGTCGGAGTCCGTCAGTGCGACGACGATGTCGGCGTCGGATGCGCCGGCGCGCTCGAGAACCTCGGGATAGGCGGCGTGCCCCACGACGGTCCGGATGTCGAGCCTGTCCTGCAGCTCGCGAAGTACCTCGGGCCGCATGTCGACAACGGTGACTTCGTTGGCTTCTTCGCGCGACAAATGGTACGCCGCGGAAGAACCGACCTGGCCTGCGCCGAGAATCAGAATTTTCATTGTTGTTGACGTGCCCTTTGGAGGCGCCGCAAATCCATAAGCGTCAGGAACCGTAGTTTACATCAACTCAAGGTTGGCATAGCTCAGAACCAGCCATTTCGTACCGGCGGTCTCGAAATTGACTTCGACGCGCGCATGAGCGCCCTGGCCTTCGCAGTTGAGGATCACGCCGTCGCCGAATTTCCTGTGGTGCACGCGTTGTCCGAGGCGCACGCCGATGTCGCTGCCGGGCGCCATCGAAGCGGACCGGCGGCGCGGCGACGAGTGCACGGGGCGCGACACCTGGACGCGCGGGCGCACCTCCTCGACATACTCGTCCGGAATTTCCGCGACGAAGCGCGACGGTTGCGAAAAGCTGTCCATGCCGTGCAGGCGACGCTGTTCGGCGTAGGTAATGTAAAGCGTCTGCATGGCGCGGGTGATGCCGACGTAACACAGCCGCCTCTCTTCCTCGAGGCCCCCGGGGTCGGAGATCGAACGCTGGTGGGGAAACAGCCCGTCTTCCATGCCGCTCATGAAGACCAGCGGGAACTCGAGACCCTTGGCCGAATGCATGGTCATGAGCTGCACGCAGTCTTCCCATGCGTCTGCCTGCCCTTCGCCGGCCTCGAGCGCGGCGTGCGACAGGAACTCGTCGAGGGGCGACATCTCGTTGGCCGGATCCGGCGTGAAGCTCCTTGCGGCGGAGACGAGTTCGTCGAGGTTTTCGACGCGAGTTTCACCCTTCTCGCCCCGGTCCTTCTTGAAGAAGTCGATCAGCCCGCTCTGGTAGATGACGTGATCCACCTGGTCGTGCAGTTCTAGCCCCCGCGTTTCCCGGTCGAGCCGCTCGATCAGCGACATGAACGCGGCCACGGCATTCGCGGCGCGACCGTTGAGGTCGTCCGAGGCGATCGCGCCCGCCGCGCGCCACATCGGGCAGGCGTTGGCGCGCGCGTAGGACCGCATCAGGTCCAGCGTACGCGCGCCGATGCCGCGCGTCGGCTTGTTGACGACGCGCTCGAAAGCGCTGTCGTCGTCGCGATGGGCGATCAGCCGCAGGTAGGCGAGCGCGTCCTTGATCTCCATGCGCTCGAAAAACCGCAAACCCCCGTACACGCGGTACGGGATTCCGGCGTTGATCAGTCCCTCTTCGAGAACGCGGGACTGCGCATTGGAGCGGTACAGCACGGCCGCATCGGCGCGCAGGTTGCCCTGGTCGATCCAGTCGCGCAAACGGGCGATGACGAAATCGGACTCGTCGCGTTCGTTGTAGGCGGAGTAGACCTTGATCGGTTCACCCTCGACGCCCTCGGTCCACAGGTTCTTGCCGAGACGCGACGCATTGTTGGCGATCACGGCGTTGGCGGCATTGAGAATCGTGGACGTCGAACGGTAGTTCTGTTCGAGCTTGACGACGACCGTGTCCGGGAAGTCCGACTGGAACTGGTGAATGTGCTCGACGCGGGCGCCGCGCCAGCGGTAAATCGACTGGTCGTCGTCGCCGACAACGAAAGGCACGCCGTCACCGCCGGCCAGCAGGCGCAGCCACGCGTACTGGATCGCGTTCGTATCCTGGAACTCGTCAACGAGCAGGTGGCGGAAGCGGCGCCGGTAGTGATCGAGGAGTTCGCGATTGTCGCGGAGCAGCTCGTGCGCGCGCAGCAGCAGCTCGGCGAAATCGACGAGACCGCCGCGCTGGCAGACCTCTTCGTAGGACGCGTACAGTGAAATCATCTGTCGGCGGTTCGGGTCGCCATCGTCGTCGAGATGCTGCGGTCGAAGCCCCTCGTCCTTTTGTGCATTGATAAACCACTGGATTTCCTTCGGCACCCAGCGGCTGTCGTCGATTTCCAGGTTCTTCAGCAGCCGTTTGATCAGGCGCAACTGGTCGTCGGAGTCGATGATCTGGAAGTTCTGCGGCAGCTGCGCCTCGCGCCAGTGCCGACGCAGCATGCGGTGGGCAAGGCCGTGAAAGGTCCCGATCCAGAGGTGCCGGACCGGAACGTCGAGAAGACCCTCGATGCGCGATCGCATCTCGGCAGCGGCCTTGTTCGTGAACGTTACCGCGAGCAGGCCGTGCGGTGACACGCCTTCGACCTCGATAAGCCAGGCGGCGCGATGAACGAGCACCCGCGTTTTGCCGCTGCCTGCGCCGGCGATGACCAGCGTGGGCTTGGAGGGTGCCGTAACCGCCTCACGCTGGCGATCGTTCAGCTTGTCGAGGATCGGGGTGACGTCCATTCTGCGCTCGAAAGGAAAGCGCGCAAGTGTAACAGCTCTACTGCTCCCAACGAACGCCGAGAATGTAGCTGGTCCGGTCGTACTGGATACGAATGTCGTTCGATGCGACCTCGCGATGACGCGCCTCGGCGACGAGGCTCAGGTGCGGCGTAAAGCGGTACGTAGTCACGAGGGCCGCGTTCACGGATTCCTGCGTCTTGCGTGCCGCCGTCGGGTTGTGAAAGGCGAACGCATTTGGGAAGTCGTACAGTTGGTAGTCGCCGCGCAGATCGAGATCGAAACGATAGCCGATATTCCAGTGGAACTCGAAGCCGAAGCTGTCCCGCGTGTAGTCGTTATAGCCGACGTACTGGTCCGTGCGCATGGTGTGCTCGACATCGAAACCGAACCACATGCTGCGCGTGATGCGCTGGCGGGCGCGCAATCCCAGTGAGGCGTAATCGTAGCGCACGGTCGGGTTGCCGATGCGTTGCTGCCCGTCGAGGTCGAAGGACGGCCGGTCGCTGAATCGACGGCTGTAGTACTCGCCCGTGACGCGTAGCAGCGATGTCGGCGTGAAGCGGTACTGGCCATACAGGCCGAGAACGAAGTACTCGTGGTCATACTCGGGCAAGACGCCGGTCTCCTCGTAATCCCAGAGCTGGGCCTTGGCCCTGATGCCGACCGACAGGTGCTCCCCGGACTGTCGCGCCGAGAGCTCGGGACCGTAGCGCAAGTAGTTCATGCGGTCGCTGACGTCGACACCGTTGATGTCGCGCTCCAGCCCGTCGTCGGGGTCATAGTAGATTTCGTCGTGTTGAGCAATCCTGAACGCGCTGTGCACGCGCCGCTCGCGGTTCTTTTCCTCGTCCTCGCGCTCGTACTCGCTGCCGAAGCTGATTTCGTGAAGATACTCGTTGCCGTTTTCGTTCAACTTGTCCACGTAGTAACGCCCGGCGAGCCGGTACGCGCCGTAAAACCCTTCGAAGGGCAGGCTGTTGATCATGTACCTGGCGGACAGGCTGACCGGGACGAATGCGCCACTTTGCACCTCGGGCGTAACGAGCGGCTGGTTCGGGTCCGACAAGTCGACGTAGGGCTGCGCCGGAGAGCGGAAGATATTGCTGTCGTTGCCGTAACTCACGCGCGCGCGCAGTTGGAAGTCGGCGAATTCGCGTTTCTTCCGGCGCTCCTCGACGATGACTTCATAGTCGCTCGGCGCCTCTTCCTGAGCGCGGATGCGGGATATCGCAACGACGGCGAACTTTTGAAGCTTGCGGTTGGCATCCTGGTCGCGCACGAGACGCAACCACTTGAGCGCTTCGTCGGCATCGCCAAGCGCCCAGGCATTGAGGCCGAGGTTGTACTGCGTGACGATACGGAGCGCCGGATCGTCCAGCGCCTTCAGCAGCGACTCGCGGGCCCTGATGTGCTGTCCTGCGCGGTAATGCGCGACGCCCGTGTTGTAGTGCAGAAGCGGCGTATCCATGCCCTGTTCTTCGGCCTGCCGATAGCGCAGCAGCGCGGCCCAGTAGAGATCGTCGCGGAACAGGCGGGTGCCGTCGGCGAAATATTCTTCGGCCGACATGCCGTGTGCGGCGCCTGCCAGCAGGGCGAGTAGCGCCGCCAGCAGGACCTTGTTGTGCATCGGGACGTTGTGCATCTCGAAAGGGCCAAGCGTTATGTCAGCTCACAGCATATCGGCATTCGTGCCGCCGAAACTATGACGTGGCGCAAAAAAATCCCCCCGATCGGGGCCCAATCGGGGGGATTTGCTCTTTATCGACGAAGCAGCGGCTCAAATGTCGTCGGTGCTCTCGGAGGGCTCTTCCTCTTCCAGCTCCTCTTCGCCATCCATCTCGTCGTGTTCCTCTTCTTCCTCTTCCTCGTCGAATTCATCCTCGTCGACGTCTTCGCCGTCCTCGAAGTCGTCTTCGCGTTCCATCTCGTTTTCTTCGGAATCGGACTCGTCGTGCTCGAATTCGTCTTCGCGCTCGTCTTCCATCTCTTCTTCAAATTCGTGCTCGGACTCGTGTTCTGACTCTGACTCCGACTCGTGCTCGGACTCGTGGTCTTCGGACTCCGATTCTGACTCGTGCTCGGATTCATGTTCCGACTCGGACTCGGACTCGGACTCGGACTCGTCTTCCCAGTCCTCTTCGTCGACGCCGTCATCGTCAGGGCCGTCCATCTCGGAAATCATCGCGTCGAGTTCGTTGGCATCGGTCACGACCTCCATCGTTACGTCGAGGTCGTCCCAGTCGTCGGCGCGGGTGGCCGCAGGCGCAAGCGCCATCAGCGTCAGCACCACTGCGGCAAAGAAAAGGCTGGTCTGTTTCATTGTCTACTCCCTTAGCTCACTTCGATACGCAGGCGGAAGGTACGCTTGCGATTATCGTGTTCGAGGCGCGCGAGCACTTCGCCGCCGACTGGCGTGAGCGCGATGAGCTCGAGCGGTAAAAGATTCCTGCCTTCGACGAGGCTGGTTTGCCAGGCGATTTCGCGCTGGCCCGGGAAACCCGCCAGCTCGACGCCGTCGGGCAGCGTGACAGTAAGCGTCGCTGCGTCGAGATTGGATTTCGATGCGAAGACCAGGTTGACGGTACGTGGTTCGGCGAGCGTCATGACGACCCCGGGGATCTCGGCGACGGGCGCGCCTGTCTGAGGAGCGGTCAGGAAGAAGCCGCCGATCAGCCACAGCACGAGGCCTGCCGCCAGCGCAGACCCGAAGCCGGTCATGACCCAGCGGTTGCGCTGGCGACGCGTCCCTTCGTGCGTGGCGCGGGCGAGGGCCCGGTCGTAAAAACCTGCGCTTGCTTCAGCCATCGGATAGTCCTTTAACAGCTCGAGGACCTCCTGGTCCTGTTTGTCGATGTCACTGTCATGCATGATTTTTTCCTGTCTGGTCCCTTACACGACCCCGGTCATGAAAAGGTTCCGTCCTCGCTGAGAATGTCGCGGAGACGGGCCCGCGCACGGTGCAGGCGGGACTTCACGGTGCCGACCGGAACCCCGATAAGCTCTTGTATTTCTTTCAGTTTATAGCCTTCTGTGTCGTGCAGAAGGACGATGATGCGGTGCTCGTCGCTGAGCTGGGCGAGCGCCCGGTCCAGCCGTTGCAGCTTCTCGAGGCGCTCCTTGTTACGGGCAGGGTCGTCCGACCCCGGGAGTCCCTCGAGGCCCGCACCGGGCAGGAACCCTTCCTCGACGACGTGCATGCGCGTGCGCGCGAAACGGCGCTGCTCGTCGATGAAGAGGTTGTACATGACGCGCGCGAGCCAGGGTCCGGGCTCGTCGATGGTGACGAGCCGGTCCAGCTTGCCGAACACCTTGATGAGCAATTCCTGGAACAGGTCTTCGGCCTCGTGCCGTCGTCCCGTGAGGCGATACGCGAGCCGCCACAGCCGGTCGAAGTGCGGCTGCACGAGTCTTTCGAAGGTCGCGTGTTCGTGCTCGGTGCTCATAAGTACCTGCAGTCTAGTATGACCCGGGGCCCGCTGGCACGGACGGGCTTGGCAGTTTGGACACGCAGTCGAC
>JBFIFN010000022.1:0-42312 GCA_041602775.1 Woeseiaceae bacterium
CGATGTCTCTCGACGACATCCGCCTTGCGGCCTCCGATTTGTCCGGCCGCCTCGCGAACATCGATACGGGCGAGAACGACATGCTCGCAATGCGCGTCGACGGCCTGGTCGCGCGCCTGCGCGCACTCGATATGCGCATCGCGATCAACAAGGGCGAGTCTCCCGACTTCGACGACGAATCGCTTGCGCTGTTCGGCTCCCAGGCGCCGCAGCACGGCGCGGCTCATTTCGAGGCGATCCTCGACGAACTCGACGCCCTCGTGCCGGGCGACGGCCCGCTCTCGCAACGCGTCGAGGCGTTCAACTCGAAATTCGCGATTCCGCTCGACAAGCTGCCGGCCGTGTTCGAAGCCGCGATGGCCGAGTGCCGCAAGCGCACGCTCGAGCACATCGCGCTGCCCGAGGGCGAATCGTTCACGATCGAATACGTCAGCGACAAGCCGTGGTCGGGTTACAACTGGTACCAGGGCAATGCGCAGAGCCTGATCCAGGTGAACACCGACTTCCCGATCTACATCAGCCGCGCCGTCGACCTCGGCTGCCATGAGGGCTATCCCGGGCACCACACGTTCAACGCGCTGCTTGAGGAACACCTGGTCCGGCGCAAGGGCTGGATCGAGTACTCGCTGTATCCGCTGTTCAGTCCCCAGTCGCTGATCGCCGAGGGTAGCGGCAACTACGGCATCGACCTCGCGTTTCCCGGCGACGAGCGCATCGCGTTCGAGAAAACCGTACTGTTCCCGCTCGCGGGTCTCGATGCGGCCGGGGCCGATCGCTACTACGAGATCGCGGAACTCATCGCGCAGCTGAATTTTGCCGGCAACGAGGCGGCCCGCGGCTATCTCAACGGCACGATGACGCGGGACGAGGCTGCCAGGTGGCTGCAGGACTACGCGATGTCACCGCAGGACAAGGCCTATCAGCGCACGCGCTTTTTCGACGCCTACCGCAGCTACGTGATCAACTACAACCATGGCAAGGCCATGGTCGCCGACTACGTCGAGCGCGGTGACGCGGACATCGGCGAGCGCTGGGCGCGTTTCGAAAAACTACTCTCGTCGCCGATGTTGCCGGCAGACCTCCAGTAGCGGCACGCTTCGCGCGCTGCCGCGCTTCGCCCGCCCCCGGCGCAGCGCTGAACCCAGCGAAACCAGCAGGAACAACGCGAGCAGAAAAACACTGAGCGCACCTCCACCGCTGTAACCGGGTTTCCACTCGGTACGCGCTACGGTCGGGTCCTGCTTTATCCGTTCTCGAAACCGATCGAGCTCGCCCGTCAGGTTGACCGTCATCTGCTCCATCGCGGCGGCAAAACTGGCGTCACGCGTTTTGCGAACGACCTCGCCGGCCTCGACCAGACTCGAGCGATCCGACATGATGTCCGCGCCCGGGGCGCGGAACAGCAGGCGCGCCGTCGCAACGTCGAATACCGCCGTGTCGACAAAGGTCTGCACCTCGTTTGACGTCGCCTTGATAATGTATGACCCGACGATCGTCCAGTAGAGGATGCCGGCCGCGTTGTCTTCGCTGACCGCCACCTGGTCGTAGGACACGAGCGCCATTACGTCTGCGCCGTACAGTCGCGCGACCTGTTGCATGCCCGTCACGCCCTGGCTCGACCGCAGGTAGGTGTCCGGAATGACCTCGATCCCGCTGATGAACTCGCGGTCGACAAAGGCGGATTTCACCTTTTCGAGCAACTGCATCTTGGTCGCTTCGGAAATCGTACCGTAGCTAGACTGGCCGGGAACGAAGGCGACACCGACGCGCAACGGCAACTCCAGGCGGGGAATGGTTGCGTCGAATTCGGGCGGTACGCGGCCTCCCGGGTAAAGGTAGTCAACGAGACTGCTCGACGTTCCGCTGCGCGTCCCGCCGCCATAGTCCCACCATGTTGAGCACCCGGCCAACAGCAGTGCCATCGACAGGATGGGCACCAGGAATTTCCCGTTCATGATTCATTCCCCCGAGCATGGAGAAAACCTCTCCCCCTAGGAGAACACAACGTGCGGGACAATACGAGATGACCGCCTGACAAATCCCTGATGATTTCCGGAGGGCGCGGTTAGTCCGTGCGCGGAGTGCGCAGGCGTATACCGGTTTCCTTGAGCTGCTCGGCCGAGACCTCGCCCGGCGCGTTGGTCAGGAGGCAGCTGGCCGTCTGCGTCTTCGGGAACGCGATGACGTCGCGGATACTTTGCGCGCCGGCCATCAGCATGACCACGCGATCGAGGCCGAACGCGATGCCGCCGTGCGGCGGGCAGCCGTACTGCAGCGCGCTCAGCAGGAAGCCGAATTTTTCCTCGGCCTCCTCTTTCGAAATGTCGAGCAGGTCGAACACGGCCGACTGGATGTCCTGGTCGTGGATACGGATCGAGCCGCCGCCGATCTCCGAGCCGTTCAGCACCATGTCATAGGCCCGCGACACGGCGGCGCCAGGATCGGCTTTCAGGGCCTCGGCGTCAAGGATCGACGGCGACGTGAACGGGTGATGCAGAGAGGTCCAGCGCTTGGTGGTCTTGTCCTTCTCGAACATCGGGAAGTCGACGACCCAGAGCGGCTGCCAGCCCTCGGCCACCAGGCCGCGGTCCTCGCCGACCTTGATACGCAGCTCGCCCAGCGCGTCGTTGACGACGCGAGCCTTGTCGGCGCCGAAAAAGATGAGGTCGCCGGAGGCGGCCCCAGTGCGCTCCAGGATGCTCTTGACGGCCGCCTCGGGCATGAACTTCAGTATCGGCGCCTGTAGCCCATCCATGCCCTTGTCGATGTCATTGACCTTGATATACGCCAGGCCGCGCGCACCGTAGCGGCTGACGAACTTCGTGTAGTCATCGATGATCTTGCGGCTCATCTCGGCACCGCCCGGCACGCGCAACGCCGCGACGCGTCCCTCGGGATCGGCGGCGGGACCCGCGAAGACCTTGAAATCGACGTCGGCCACGAGATCCGAGACTTCGACGAGTTCGAGATCGATGCGCAGGTCCGGCTTGTCCGAGCCGTAGCGCTGCATGGCCTCGACATACGACATGCGCGGGAACGGGTTCGGCAGCTCCACGTCGAGTACGGCTTTGAACACGAAACGCACGAGGTCTTCCATCGTGCTGGTGATGTCCGACTCGTCGATGAAACTCATCTCGATATCGAGCTGCGTGAATTCGGGCTGGCGATCGGCGCGCAGGTCCTCGTCGCGGAAACAACGGACGATCTGGTAGTAGCGGTCGAGGCCCGACATCATCAGGAGCTGCTTGAAGAGCTGCGGCGACTGCGGCAGTGCAAAAAACTTTCCGGGGTTCGTGCGGCTCGGCACGATGTAGTCGCGCGCGCCCTCGGGCGTCGCCCGTGTCAGCATCGGCGTCTCGACGTCCACGAAGCCGTTGGCGTCGAGGAAATCGCGCATGGCCTTGGTCACGCGGTGGCGCAGCATCAGGTTGCCGAGCATGTTTTCGCGGCGCAGGTCGAGGTATCGATACTTGAGTCGAATATCCTCGTTGGCCTGCTCGTCGTGGTGGAACGGCGGCGTCTCCGCCCTGTTCAGCGTTTCCAGTTCGTGCGCGAGCACCTCGATTCTGCCCGTGCGCATCTTCGGGTTGACCGTGCCTTCGGGCCGCGGGCGCACGAGCCCCTTGACCTTGAGCACGAATTCGGAGCGGATGCGCTCGGCCTGCGCGAAGATCTCGGGACGATCGGGATCGAACACGACCTGCAGCAGTCCCTCCCGATCCCTGAGATCGATGAAAATGACACCACCGTGATCGCGGCGCCGGTGAACCCAGCCGCAGACCTCGACGTCCTGGCCGACGAGAGACTCGTCGATCTCGCCGCAATAATGAGTACGCATCATCGTGAAATTCCGGGAAAACCCTCGAAAAAGGACGCGGAATGGTACGGCCTGGGGGGCTGGTGCGCAACCTGTGGCAACCCGCACTGCGACCCTCGCCCGGGTCGGACACCTATTGTGACGCCCCGTCCTGCTGCGGATCCTGCAGCGGCAATTCGCGCGTCTTGTCTTTTGACCAGGTCGGCACGACGACGCCGAGGGAGATGATCATCTTCAGCGCCTCATCGACGTCCATGTCGAGCATGCGGATTTCATTGCGCGGCACCATGATCACGAAACCCGAGGTCGGGTTCGGCGTGGTCGGCACGAAGCAACAGACGACGTCCTCGCCCGTGCGGCTCTGCACCTCGCCCAGATCCGATCCCGTCTGGAAAGCCAGGCTGTAAACCCCCTTGCGCGGATACTCGATTAACAGCACGTTCTTGAAAGAATCGTTGCCGTCGGAGAAGACGATCTCGGCGAAGTTCTTGGCGCCGCCATAGATGGAGCGCACGATGGGAATACGGTTGAGCAGGGACTCCCAGCCGCCGACAAAAGCCCGGCCCACGAAATTCGCGGCAAACACGCCCGTGAGTAACAGGATCAGGAAAGTCAGGATGATGCCGAGACCAGGGATATGCACCGGAGCCTCGGTGCCGAACAGGTCCTGCAGCACGTTCTCCGGCCGGTAGGCCGCCGGCAGCAACCTCAGGGACTTGTCCATGAGGTTGACCGCGATGCGCAGCAACCAGAAGGTCACCGCAAGCGGCGCCCACACGAGAATTCCCGCGACGAGGTACCGGCGCAGGCGCTTCATGCGTGGGTGTTCCATACTCAGTCCGCCTTGCTCGTTGTCTTGACGTCCGACTTGGGCGCGCTGCTCTCGCTGCTTTTTTCGCTCTTGTCGCTCTTGCTGCTTTTCTCGCTTTTTGCCCCGTCGCCGTGCAGGTTGCGCTTGTCGCCGGTCTTGAAGTCAGTCTCGTACCAGCCGCTGCCCTTGAGACGGAACTTCGGCGCCGACAGCTCTTTTTGCAGCGTCGCTTCGCCGCAGTCCGGGCAGTGGACGAGCGGCTCATCGCTCATCTTCTGCAGGACGTCGAATCGGTGCTCGCAGCTTCTGCAAATGTATCCGTAGATCGGCATGGGTGTCTCTCGAATCCTGGTGCTATTGTAGGAGGGCCTTCAGGCCCGAACAAATGTCCTCGATTGGTCGGGCCCGAAGGCCTCCTGCGGTTTCCTCAAGCGGCGTTGCTGAACTCCAGCCGGTCCTCGTCGACGCCGACTTCGATGACGTCGCCGGGTTTGAAGCGTCCCTGCAGGATCTCCTGCGCCAGCGGATTTTCGACCTGCTGCTGGATCGCGCGCTTCAGCGGCCGCGCGCCGTATACGGGATCGAACCCGGCATCGGCCAGCTTGTCGCGTGCGGCATCCGACAACCGGATGCTGATCTCGCGATCCGCGAGACGATCGTGCAGGTAGGCGAGCTGGATGTCGACGATCTTGCGGATATGCTCGCGACCGAGCGGGTGGAACACGACGAGATCGTCGATGCGGTTAACGAACTCGGGACGGAAGTGCGTCCCGACGACGTCCATGACCGCGTTCTTCATCGCATCGTAGTTCTCCTCCCCGGCCATTTCCTGGATCAGGTTGGACCCGAGGTTCGACGTCATGACGATCACGGTGTTGCGGAAATCCACGGTGCGGCCGTGACCGTCGGTCAGGCGGCCGTCGTCGAGCACCTGCAGGAGCACGTTGAACACGTCGGGGTGCGCCTTCTCGACCTCGTCGAGCAGGATCACCGAATACGGCCGACGCCGCACCGCCTCGGTCAGGTAGCCGCCCTCTTCGAAACCGACGTAGCCCGGCGGCGCGCCGATGAGCCGCGCGACGGAGTGCTTTTCCATGAACTCGGACATGTCGAGGCGCACCATGGCGTCCTCGGTGTCGAACAGGAAGTGCGCGAGCGCCTTCGTGAGCTCGGTCTTGCCGACGCCCGTCGGCCCGAGGAACAGGAAGGACCCGATCGGCCGGCGCGGATCTGCGAGACCGGCGCGCGAACGGCGAATGGCATTGGCGACCAGCGTGACCGCCTCGTCCTGGCCGACGACCCGCTCGCGGACCACGGCCTCCATCTGCAGCAGCTTTTCCTTCTCGCCCTCGAGCATCTTGCTCACCGGAATGCCGGTCCACTTGGACACGACCTCGGCGACCTCCTCCTCGGTCACGTTGTTCCTGAGCAGCGTCGCCTCGCGCTCCTCGGCCTGCGCGGCCTCTGCGAGTTGCTTCTCCAGCTCGGGGATGCGTCCGTATTGCAGCTCCGACATGCGCGCGAGATCGTTCGCACGGTGCGCCGTCTCGAGTTCGAGGCGCGCGCGCTCGAGCGCCTCCTTGATGTGCGTCGTGCCCTGCATGGCCGCTTTTTCGGCCTTCCAGACTTCCTCGAGATCGGCGAACTCCTTCTCGAGCGCCTCGAGCTTCTCAGCCAGTTCGTCGAGCCGCTTCTGCGAGGCCTCGTCGGATTCCTTTTTCAGGGCCTCGCGCTCGATCTTGAGCTGGATGATGCGGCGCTCGAGCTTGTCCAGCGCCTCGGGCTTGGAGTCGATCTCGATGCGAATGCGCGACGCCGCCTCGTCGATCAGGTCGATCGCCTTGTCGGGGAGCTGCCGGTCGCTGATGTAGCGGTTCGACAGCGTGGCGGCCGCGACGATCGCCGGGTCGGTGATGTCGACGCCGTGATGCACTTCGTAACGTTCCTTGAGTCCGCGCAGGATGGCGATCGTGTCCTCGACGGTCGGCTCCTCGATCAGCACCTTCTGGAAGCGCCGCTCGAGCGCGGCGTCCTTTTCCACGTACTTGCGGTACTCGTCGAGTGTCGTCGCGCCGACGCAGTGGAGTTCGCCGCGTGCGAGCGCCGGCTTGAGCATGTTGCCGGCGTCCATCGAGCCCTCGGCCTTGCCGGCGCCGACCATCGTGTGCAGCTCGTCGATGAACAGGATGATCTGCCCTTCCTGCTTGGCGAGATCGTTGAGCACGCCCTTGAGGCGCTCCTCGAATTCGCCGCGAAACTTCGCGCCCGCTATCAGCGCGCCCATGTCGAGCGACAGGATGCGCTTGCCGCGCAATCCCTCCGGAACCTCGTTGTTGACAATGCGCTGCGCCAGGCCTTCGATAATGGCGGTCTTGCCCACGCCGGGCTCACCGATCAGCACCGGGTTGTTCTTGGTGCGTCGTTGCAGGATCTGGATCGTGCGCCGAATCTCGTCGTCGCGCCCGATGATCGGGTCCAGCTTGCCCTGCTCGGCGCGCTCGGTCACGTCGATCGTGAACTTCTCCAGCGCCTGGCGCGTATCTTCGGCGTTCGGGTCGTTGACCTGGGCGCCGCCGCGCAGATCGTCGATGGCCTTCTCCAGAGCGCCGCGGGTCGCTCCGGCCTGCTCGAACACGAACTTCAGCGGCGACTTGTCGTCCATCGCGGCGAGCACGAACAGCTCACTCGAGATGTACTGATCGTTGCGCTTCTGTGCGAGCTTGTCGGTCAGGTTGAAAAGCTTGGCGAGTTCCTGGCCGATGTGCACGTCGCCGCCCGCGCCCTCGACCTGCGGCAGCTTGTCGACGAGCACGCCCAGCTGCGAGCGCAGCAAGTTGACGTTGACACCGGCCTTGGTCAGCAGACCGCGGACCGTGCCGCCCTGCTGATCGAGCAGCGCGATCATGACGTGCGCCGGCTCAATGAACTGGTGATCCTGGCCGACGGCCAGCGACTGCGCATCGGCAAGCGCCATCTGGAACTTGCTGGTCAGTTTGTCCATTCGCATGGGTAACCCCTCGAGCCCGAGGCTCCGAATCTGTTCGACTGACCCTGAGATTGAGGCCGGACGGCCTAATTCAAGGCTATGAAACTCACCATACGCCCGCAGCCGGGATCGCGTCGGTAGGAGTGAAAACGCGCGGCATCGGCAAAGGTGCACCATTCGCCGCCGAAGACGGACGTGACGCCCGCTGCGGCCAGGCGCCGACGGGCGAGTGCAGCCAGGTCGGCCTGCCAGCGACCGCGCCGGTTCGCTGCAAAGCAGCGCACGGCTCCGGCATCCTGCGCCACGAATACCTCGCGTACCTCGCCACCGACCTCGAAGTTCGGCTGCGAAATCGCGGGGCCGAGCCAGGCGAGGAGTTCCGGCGGTCGGGAGCGCAGCGCCGCGACCGTGTTTTCGAGCACGCCGGCGGCCAGCCCGCGCCAGCCGGCATGCGCAGCGGCGACCTCGCTGCCATCCCGGGCGCAAAACAGCACGGGCAGGCAATCGGCCGAGCGGACGGCGCAGACGTGGCCGGCCGCAAGACCGATGACGGCGTCGGCATCCAGGGGTTCGGTGGCTGCGTGTACTTCGTCGATCGTGACAACGCGCGATCCGTGAACCTGGTTGAGCAACGCGATTCCGGCGGGCAATGCGTCTTCCGGCGTGTCTATGAGGGTCGTACCCGCAACGATATTGGCCGGCGCCGGCCATTCGGGCCGGATCATTGCGCGTCCTGCCTGAGGGCGGCAAGCAGGCTCTCGAAGTCGTCGGGCAGCGGCGCTTCGACGGTTAGCGCCTCACCGCTGGCGGGATGCATACAGGTCAGCCTGGCTGCGTGCAGCGCCTGCCGCCGGAAGCCGCGCAGCGCGTCGATGAGCGCCGGGCTCGCGCCCGACGGCAGCGCCAGGCGGCCACCATAGACCGGGTCGCCGACGAGCGGGTTGCGGCGCCAGGCAAAATGGACCCGGATCTGGTGGGTGCGGCCGGTTTCGAGCTTAACGCTGACGTAGGTATGCGCGCGATAGCGCTCGAGAACCCTGAAGTGCGTGACCGCCGGCTTGCCGCCCTCCTGCACGCTCATTCGCTTGCGATCGACCGGGTGGCGCGCAAGCGGCTCGTCGATCGTGCCGCCGCCCGTCAACACACTGGTGCAGACGGCAAGGTACTCGCGCGTTATCGAGCGCTCGGCGAGTTGCCGCGTGAGGGCCGTGTGTGCGGACAGCGTCTTGGCAATCAGCAGGAGTCCGGTCGTCTCCTTGTCGATGCGGTGAATGATCCCGGCTCGCGGCACTTGCTCGAGCTGGGGGGCGTGGTGCAGGAGCCCGTTCATGAGCGTGCCGCCGGGGTTACCGGCGCCCGGGTGAACAACCAGTCCGGCCGGCTTGTTGACGACGAGCAGGTGCTCGTCCTCGAAAGCAACCTCGAGCCTGATCGGCTCCGGCTCCGCTCGTACCTTGGCCTCGGGCTGCGGCTCGAATTCGATGACCTCTCCGCCCCTGACCGCATCCCGCGGGCGGCGTGGACCGCCGTCGACCGAGATCGCCCCGGACAGCAGCCACTCCTTGAGCCGGCTGCGGGAATAGTCCGGAAACATCTGCGCGAGCGCCTGGTCCAAGCGAAGGCCGGCGAGGTCTTCGGGCACCGTGGATATTTGTTTCTCGCAAGTCATGACTGCTATTCAGTTTACGGTATACTCGCCGACCTTGAACGCCCGGCCACCGGAAATATGAGACCCAACCTGCGCCCATTTCGACTGCTCCTGATCGCCCTGCTGCCCGCGGTGCTGCTTGCCTGCGCTGGCAACGATGAGCAGCAGAGCGAGGTGCAGAACATCACGGAAGCCTACGAGTCGGCCAAGCTGTCGATCCAGCGTGGCAACTACCAGCGCGGCATCCAGGTGTTCGAGGCGATCCAGGCGCGCTACCCGTTCTCGGACCTCGCCCGCCAGATCCAGCTCGAACTCATGTATGCGTATTACAAGAGTGGCCGCATGGAACAGGCCGTAGAGGCGGCTGACACATTCATGCGCGAAAACCCGATTCACCCGCGCGTCGACTACGCCCTGTACATCCGCGGCCTTGCGTATTACGAGGCGGCACCGGGCATCCTCGAGCGCTGGTTCAACAAGGACGTCACCCGACGTCCGCCCAAGGACGTCATGCTGGCGTATTCGAGCCTCCGGCAGCTCGTGGAGCGCTTTCCCGCCAGCGAATATGCTCCCGATGCTGAAAAACGTATCGTCGCGATCAAGAACCGGCTGGCGGATTACGAAAATCACGTGGCCGACTACTACCTGCGCCGCGGCGCCTACGTGGCGGCGCTCAACCGCGCCAAGGCATCGCTCGAGCAGTTCAACGGCGCGACGGGCAACGCGCGGTCGCTGCAGATCATGGCTGCGGCTTACGACAAGCTCGGCATGGACGACCTGGCGGCCGACGCGCGCCGCGTCTTGCGCGAGAATTTCCCCGACCGCTCCTGACCCAAAAGGGATCAGCTACCTTTTACCCAGTCTAAGGTAGCTGATCCCTTTAGACTTGCTCTAAGGTAGCTGATCCCTTCAGAAGGGGTAGCCCGATGTAATCGGGTAGCGCCAGTCACGGCCGAAAGCACGCTTCGAGATCCGGACACCCGGCGGCGCCTGGCGCCGCTTGTACTCGTTGCGCTTGACCATCTCCAGCACCCGCACGACCACGGCCCGATCGAAGCCGCGCGCCGTGATCTCCGCGACCGACAGGTCGTCCTCGATGAATGCCTCGAGAATCGAATCGAGGATGTCGTAACCGGGCAGTGAATCCGTATCTCTCTGGTTGGGACGCAATTCCGCCGATGGCGGCCGCGTGATAACGCGCTCGGGAATCGCTTCACCCAGCGTGTTCCGGTAACGCGCGAGTTCGTACACGAGGGACTTGCTGCAGTCCTTGATGGGCGCGTAGCCGCCGGCCATGTCGCCATACAGCGTCGCGTAGCCCACGGCCATTTCGCTCTTGTTGCCCGTGGTCAGGAGCATGCGCCCGGTCTTGTTCGAGATGGCCATGAGCAGCAGCCCGCGGCAGCGCGCCTGGATATTCTCCTCGGTCGCGTCGGGCGCCGTCTCGCCGAGTACCGGCAATAGCTGACGCATCGTCGCCTCGTACATCGGCTCGATCGGGATCACGTCGTATCGGACGCCGAAGGTCTTCGCCTGCCTCGCCGAGTCTTCCTGGCTCATCGTCGACGTGTAGCGGAAAGGCATCTGTACCGCCCGGACTTTCTCCGCGCCCAGCGCGTCGCAGGCAATCGCCAGCACCAGCGCCGAATCGACGCCCCCCGACAGGCCGATAACGACCCCGGGGAATCCATGGTTCATCACGTAGTCGCGCGTCCCGAGGACCAGCGCCCGGTAGATACGCGTCACGCGGTCATCGGGCTGCGCGATTCGCCCGCGCTCCGGCCGCACGCCGCTCGGCGTCCCCACGAGGCGCACGACTTGCAGGCTTTCCTCGAAGGAACGCGCGCGATACGCGATGTCGCCGTCGGCGTCCATGACGAAAGAGCCACCGTCGAACACGAGCTCGTCCTGTCCCCCGACGTGGTTGACGTACACGACCGGAACATTGTTTTCGGTGACGCGCCTGCGCACGGCGTTCTCGCGATTGTCCTGGCTGTTCACCTCGAACGGTGAGCCATTGATCACCAGCACGCATTCCGCGCCGGCGGCGCGGCTGTCGCTCACCGGCCCCGGGCGCCAGACGTCCTCGCAGATGTTCAGGCCGAAACGAATGCCGTTGAGCTTGAACACCGCCGCATCCTTGCCGGCCTTGAAATAACGCTCCTCGTCGAAAACCGCGTAATTCGGCAGTAATTTCTTCCGGTAACGCGCCAGGAGCTTGCCGTCCCGAAGCACGGCGCAGGAATTATAGATTCGGTCATCTTCGTACTCGGGGAAGCCGATCACGACGGCTATGCCGGTCACGCTGCGGCTGATCTCGCTGACAGCCGCCTCGACGTTGTGGCGCAGACCCGCGTGGAACAGCAGGTCCTCGGGCGGATAGCCGCAGATACCCAGCTCAGGGAACACGATGATATCGGCGTCGTGCTCGTCCCGCGCGCGATGCGCCCACTCGATGATCTTCGCGGTGTTGCCCGCGACGTCGCCGACGACGAGGTCAATCTGGGCGAGAGCCACCCTGACGTTGTCACTCATCGCTTGGCGCGGCGGTGGCCTCGCGGCTCAGCCGCCGAGAACCTCCAGCATCTTCGAGCCGAGTTCGGCCGGCGACCGCACGGTGGCGACGCCAGCGGCATCGAGGGCCTTGAACTTGTCCTCGGCGGTGCCCTTGCCGCCCGCGATGATGGCGCCCGCGTGGCCCATGCGCTTGCCGGGAGGGGCGGTCACACCCGCGATATAGGCGACGACGGGCTTCGAGACGTTTCCCTCGATGAACTCGGCCGCTGCCTCCTCGTCGGTGCCGCCGATTTCGCCGACCATGATGATGCCGTCGGTGTCCGGGTCTGCTTCGAACAGTGCCAGGCAGTCGATGAAGTTCGTGCCGCGTACCGGGTCACCGCCGATGCCGATGCACGTCGTCTGGCCGAGGCCGTTCGTCGTCGTCTGGTAGACGGCTTCGTAGGTCAGCGTACCCGAGCGCGATACGACGCCGATGCGTCCCGGCTTGTGGATAAAGCCCGGCATGATGCCGATCTTGCATTCACCGGGCGTAATGATGCCCGGGCAGTTGGGGCCGATCAGGCGGCAGTCGAAATCCCGCAGGGCCGACTTGACCCTGACCATGTCGTTGACCGGAATCCCCTCGGTGATGCACACGATCAGGCCGACACCCGCATCGGCTGCCTCGAGGATGGCATCGGCGGCGAAGGGAGGCGGGACGTAGATCATGCTGACATCGGCGCCGGTCCTGGCGACGGCATCGCGCACGGTGTTGAAAACCGGCACGCCGAGGTGCTCCTCGCCGCCGCGCCCCGGCGTCACGCCGGCAACCACCTGCGTACCGTAGGCGATGCACTGCTCCGTGTGGAAAGAACCCTGGTTGCCCGTGATGCCCTGGCAAACGATTTTGCTGTCTTTATTAACTAGAACGCTCATTGGATTCCTCTCACCCGGCCGCCGCAACGACTTTCTTTGCGGCGTCTGTCAGATCGTCAGCCGCGATGATGTCGAGGCCGCTGCCGGCGAGCAGCTCGCGGCCCTTTTCGACGTTGGTGCCCTCGAGCCGCACGACTACGGGCACGCTGACGCCGACCTCCTTGACGGCCGAGATGATGCCCTCCGCAATCAGGTCACAGCGGACGATGCCGCCAAAGATATTGACGAGAATTGCCTCGACGCTGTCGTTCGACAGGATCAGCTTGAAAGCCGCCGCGACCTTCTCGGCCGTGGCGCCGCCACCAACGTCGAGGAAGTTGGCCGGCTCGCCGCCGTGCAGCTTGATCAGGTCCATCGTCGCCATGGCGAGTCCGGCGCCGTTTACCATGCACGCGATATTGCCGTCGAGTGACACGTAATTGAGATCGTGCTCGGCCGCCTTGCGTTCGGCCTCGTCTTCCTGGGACGGGTCGCGCAGTTCGGCGATCCGCGACTGCCGGAACAGCGCGCTGCCATCAATGTTGATCTTGCCGTCCAGCGCGATGATGTTGCCGTCCTTCGTCGTGATCAGGGGATTGACCTCGATCAGGCTGGCGTCCGAGTCGAGGTACAGGTTGTACATCTTCTTGATCAGGTCGCCGAACTGGCGCATCTGCGCCTTCTCGAGTTCGAGTCCGAAGGCAAGCTGGCGGGCCTGGTAGTCCTGCAGGCCGGCATCGGGCGCTACGGCGACGGAGAAGATCTTCTCCGGCGTCTCGGCCGCGACCTTCTCGATATCCATGCCGCCGGCCGCCGACGCGATGAACGATATGCGGCTGACCTCGCGGTCGACGAGCATGCTGAGGTACAGCTCGCGATCGATATCCGACCCCTGCTCGATGTAGACCGTGTTGACGGGCAGTCCCTCCGGCCCGGTCTGGTGCGTCACGAGGGTGCTGCCGAGCATCTGGTCGGTGAAATCGCGGACCTCGTCAAGCGTGCGCGCCAGCTTGACGCCGCCCGCCTTGCCGCGCCCACCGGCGTGAACCTGCGCCTTGACGACCCACAGGTCGCCGCCGAGCTCCTGGGCCGCCTTGACGGCTGCCTTGGGCGAATCGGCCGGGATGCCGCGCGGCACGGGGATGCCGTAGTCGGCGAACAATCGTTTCGACTGGTATTCGTGGAGATTCATGGATTTGCAATTCTTCTTGGTATCGGAATGAGAGGATTCGCACGATCAATATGCGAAAAATGCCGGCGTATTTTGGAGCTTCGCGCGATCCTTGTCCACATTCGGTCTACAATTCGCGCATGGACCAGGCACCGACCGACGCTCATCTCAGGCGGACCTTCCGCGGCAGCCGCGACGCACTGCTGCAAAAAACCATCGATGAGCCCGAGCTCGGCTGGCGCGTAATGATCACCCTGAACGCGTTCCGGCTGCTGATCTCGACGAGCCTGTTGCTGCTGTTCGCGGTCGAGTCGGAACCCCGGTTTTTCGGCGACGCGAGACCCACCCTGTTCGCGGCCTCGGCCGCCGGCTACCTCGTGTTTGCCATCCTGTCCGCGATTTCGCTGCGGCAGGAGTGGGTGCCGAGGAGCGTGCTGGCGTCGACGCAACTCGTTGCGGACACGGTTGCGATACTGCTCCTCATGCACGCGAGCGGCGGTATCGAGAGTGGTCTCGGCGGCCTGCTCGTCATATTTTTCGGTGCGGGGGCGCTCGTGCTCCCGGTTTCCGTCTCGGCATCGCTCGCGGCGCTCGCGACGTTCGCGATACTCGGGGAGCAGGCGTACACACAGGTTTCGAGCCTGACGGTGCAGTCCAACTATCCGGCCGCAGGCATTCTCAGCGCGATCATTCTCGCTATCGCGCTCGCGACCCAACCGCTTGCGCGGCGCATTCGGGCGACCGAGGCCCTGGCGCGCCAGTTCGGCGTCGACCTCAAGAACCTGTCGGAACTCAATGAATACATCGTGCAGCACCTGCGCGAGAGTATCGTGGTGCTGGACACGACCGATCACGTGCGACTGATCAACAGCTCCGCAATCAAGCTCCTCGGCAATCCGGCGATTGCTTCGGGAACGCCGCTGGTCGGCGTCTCGGGCCCGCTGGCCGAGTACGTCGCGCGCTGGCGCGACGATGCGAGCCTGTCGTCGCACGCCGAGCTCACCCTGGTGACGGAGGATGACAGCGCACGCATCACGGCGCACCTGGCTCCGCTCGGCCGCGACGGGCAGCGCAAGGGCCCGATCCTCGTGTTCCTCGAGGACGTCAGTCACATCAACGCCCGCGTGCAGCAGTCGAAACTCGCTTCGCTGGGGCGCCTCAGCGCGAGCATCGCCCACGAGATTCGTAACCCGGTCGGGGCGATGAGTCACGCGGCGCAACTGCTCGCCGAGTCGCCGGGCCTGACGGAGGACGATCACCGGCTGACGGAGATCATCCAGACGCACTCGAGCCGCGTCAGCCATATCATCGACAACGTCCTGCAACTGTCGCGCCGTGACATGAGCCGTCCGGAGCGGCTCGCACTCCGTGCATGGCTCGACGACTTTGCCGTCGAGTTCATACGCACACTCGAACTCCAGGAAGGCGAGTTCACGGTGGGCGAGATCGACGACGACCTCGAAGTGCGCATGGACCGGGGCCACCTGAGGCAGGTGCTGTGGAATCTCTGCGACAACGCCGTGAAATATGCCAGCGAGACAGGTGGCATCATGGTCGAGGTGCAGGCGGGGCGCATGTCCGGCCAGGGCCGGCCCTACCTCGAGGTCCTCGACTGTGGGCTCGGCGTCGAGGAGGCGACGGCCGACAAGATCTTCGAACCCTTTTTCACTGCGCGATCCGGCGGTACCGGTCTCGGCCTGTATATCTCCCGGGAGCTTTGCGAGCTGAACCGGGCCACCTTGCTATACCTTGATCGCCCCGGTGGCGGCAGTATCTTCCGTATCGTATTCTCCGACCCGGATCGCTGGGACAGGCAGGACACTGAATGACACAACCCTTGGCGCTGGTAATCGATGACGAGCCCGACATCTGTGAGCTTCTCAAGCTGACGCTGGGCCGCATGGACATCCGCACGGAAACGGCGATGGACGTTGCCGGGGCCAAGGCGCTGCTGGGGAAGCAGGCTTTCGATATCTGCCTGACGGACATGCGCCTGCCCGACGGCGACGGCCTGGAGCTCGTCGAGTGGATGCAACACCACGCGGCGGACGTGCCCGTGGCCGTCATCACGGCGCACGGCAACGTCGAGACGGCCGTGCAGGCACTCAAGCTGGGCGCCTTCGACTTCATCTCCAAGCCGCTGGACCTCGGCAACCTGAGGACGATCGTCGAGAACGCGCTCCGCGTGCGCAGGCCGAACAAGAACGGCGGGTCGAAGCTGCTCGGGGAATCGGAACGCATGCGCGAGCTGCGACAGATGATCGCCAAGGTCGCGCAGTCGCAGGCCCCGGTCCATATCGCCGGCGAGTCCGGCACCGGCAAGGAACTCGTCGCACGGCTCATTCACGACAGTGGCCCGCGTGCCGAGGGCCCGTTCGTGCCCGTCAACTGCGGTGCAATTCCGTCCGAACTCGTCGAGAGCGAGCTATTCGGCCACCGCAAGGGCGCATTCACCGGCGCCATCAACGACAAGGCGGGGCTCGTGCAGTGCGCGCGCGACGGCACGCTGTTCCTCGATGAGATCGCGGACCTGCCGCTGTCGATGCAGGTCAAGCTGCTGCGCGTCATCCAGGAGAAGAAAGTGCGCCCCGTGGGCGCGTCGCAGGAAGAGAGCGTCGACGTTCGCATCCTGTCGGCGACGCACAGGAACCTCTCGAAGATGGTGGCCGCCGGTGAGTTTCGCGAGGACCTCTATTACCGTATCAACGTGATCGAACTGCGCGTGCCCGCGCTGCGGGAGCGCGGCGACGACGTCGTGCTGCTGGCCGACCATATCCTCGAGCGGCTGGGCGCGTCGGGCTCGCTGGAGGACGGCGCGAAGACGGCGCTGCTGCAATACGGCTTTCCCGGCAACGTGCGCGAACTGGAAAACATGCTGGAGCGCGCTGTCACGCTGCGCAGCGGCGGCACGATCTCGGCGAACGACCTGAGCATGCGGACCGAGACGACGGACAGCCAGCCCGCCCTGGCCGGCAAGCTCGGCGACCAGGTGGAAGACGTGCAGCGCCAGGCCATCGTCGAGGCGCTGGAAAAGACGCGCTACAACAAGACGGCAGCCGCGAAGCTGCTGGGGCTCTCGTTCCGTCAACTTCGATACCGGATCAAAAAGCTGGGAATTGAGTGACCAAAATTGTCAGTTTGTGACACGAAGCCGACACGGAACGCCCGGTTTGTCACCCGAAAGCGACGGGAATTATGGTTAACGGCCCCACGAAAAGCGCTTTCTTTCAATAACTTGACGCAGATCACGCAAAACTGGCATGCGCTTTGCTTTAGTACGGGTACAGGCGATTTCGCCGTTATATCCAAATATCTCATTTCATGGAGACGAAGAGATGAAGAAGCAGCAAGGTTTTACACTTATCGAACTCATGATCGTTGTTGCGATCATCGGCATTCTGGCAGCCATCGCTATCCCGGCTTACCAGGACTACACGATCCGCGCACAGGTTTCTGAAGGTCTGAACCTGGCCGGCGGCGCCAAGGCAGCCGTATCCGAGTTCACGATGGACCGCGGCTCGTTCCCGACGAACAACGCCCAGGCCGGTATTTCGGCTTCGGCCAGCATCTTCGGCAAGTACGTGTCGTCGGTTGCCGTTAGCGCTGGCGTGATTTCCGTTACCTACGGTAACGACGCGCACGCAATCCTCAGCGGCGCGACGCTGCAGCTCTCGCCGACGACGCAGGCGGGTTCGGTCGAGTGGGCCTGCGCCAGCCCGGCCAACGCAATTGCCGACAAGCACCTGCCGGCGGCTTGCCGCTAAGTGCTGATCTAGAGCTTTTCGCTTTAGATTACGAAAACGAAAAGCCCCGGTTCGCCGGGGCTTTTTTATGAGAGCAACGCTTTCGGGACAGCAAACTGTGAACGAATTCACACTTTGTCAAAGAGCTGAATGCAGGAGCAACAGCAGCTTGCCGACCTGCGCTAGACTCGGCCCTGCACGGAGAGAGAGCGATCGTATGAACGGGAAACAGGACGGCTTCACGTTGATCGAATTGATGATCGTAGTCGCGATCATCGGCATTCTCGCATCACTGGCAATATCTGCCTACCAGGTTTACACGGTGCGCACCCAGGTCGCGGAGGGCATCAACATGGCGGCGGGCGCGAAGGCACCGGTTATCGACGCGTTCAATAATGACGGAGAGCCCCCGGCCGGCCGCACCGAGGCCGGTATGAGCGCCAACGCGACAGACACGACGGGCAAATACGTATCCGGCGTCGACATCATCGATGGCCGCGTCGAAGTGACGTTCGGCAATGACGCCCATGCCGAGATCTTCGGCGAGACCTTGTCGTTCACGCCCTACGCGTCCCCCGGCGGCAGCTTCATCTGGCGCTGCGGCAACGCACCGGCGCCGGCCGGTGCGTCACTGCTGACCGGCGGTGGCGTGACCACGGCCCATGTCGCGCCCTCGGTCGACAACCGCTACCTGCCGACAATTTGCAGAAACTGAGCCCCGCGAACGGCTCGTCGCAGGCCCCGAAATCGCACAAAAAAAGTGGCGATTTCAGGGTTTTACTTAATCAATTACCGTAACTGTGAACGGCCGCACAAAATCCAGTTGAATCGGGCACTTGGATCAGTGAGACTGTAACGCTCGTAGAAACTCGACTGCTTGGAACCTGCATGGCTGCAACGGCTTCACAATCCAACCTTGCCGGCCTGCCTCGACGGCTGGTACAGGACGGTATCGTTTCCGAGGACCAGCTCCAGGACGCGGTCGAGGTTGCCAAGAAAGAACGCCTGCCGCTGATCGCCTACCTCGTCAGCAGCGAAATCGCCGACCCGCGCGCCATTGCAGTCGCCGCTTCCCACGAATTCGGTGTGCCGCTTCTCGATCTCGACGCGGTAGAGGTCGATATCGACGTCGTGCGCGCGGTGGACCAGAACCTGATTTCGAAGCATCGCGTTCTGCCGCTGGTCAAGCGCGGCCAGCGCATCTTCCTCGGCATTGCCGACCCGACCAACCTGCAGGCCATCGATGACATCAAGTTTGCGACCAGCCTGCGCGTCGATCCGGTCGTGGTCGAGCAGGACAAGCTCGAGGAGCGCATCAACCGGGCGATCGAAGCCGTCGATACGAGCATGGGCGGGCTCGACGACGACGACTTTCTCGACGACCTCGACATCACGAGCGGCGAAACCGAGGAAGAGGAGATTGCCAAGGACGACGTCGAGGATGCGCCGGTCGTGCGCTTCGTCAACAAGGTTCTGCTTGACGCCATCAAGCGCGGCGCATCCGACGTCCACTTCGAGCCGTACGAAAAATTCTTCCGCGTCCGCACCCGCCTTGACGGGGTCCTGAGCGAAGTGGCCCAGCCGCCGGTCGTGCTGGCCAACAAGGTCTGCGCGCGCCTCAAGGTCATGTCGCGCATGGACATCGCCGAGCGTCGTGTGCCGCAGGACGGCCGCATCAAGATGCGCCTCAGCAAGAACCGCGCGATCGACTTTCGCGTCAACACGTGCCCGACGCTGTTCGGCGAGAAGATCGTCCTGCGTATCCTCGATCCCTCGAGCGCCAAGCTCGGTATCGAGATGCTCGGTTACGAAGATCACCAGCGCGCCTTGTACGAGAAACACCTGGCGAAACCCTACGGCATGATCCTCGTCACGGGGCCAACCGGTTCGGGTAAGACGGTTTCGCTGTACACGGGCATCAATATCCTCAACACCGAGGACCGCAATATTTCGACGGCCGAAGACCCGGCTGAAATCAACCTGCCGGGCATCAACCAGGTCAACGTCAATCCGAAGGTCGGCCTGACCTTCGCCTCGGCGCTGAAAGCCTTCCTGCGCCAGGATCCGGACGTCATCATGGTGGGCGAGATTCGTGACCTCGAGACGGCCGAGATCGCGATCAAGGCCGCACAAACGGGTCACCTCGTACTCTCCACACTGCACACGAACGACGCGCCGAAGACGCTGACGCGCATGGTCGACATGGGCGTGATGCCCTATGCCATCGCCACGTCGGTCAGCCTGATTATTGCGCAGCGTCTCGCGCGCCGCCTTTGCGACAGCTGCAAGGAGGTCCGCGACGTGCCGCGCGAAGCGCTCGAGAAAGAAGGCTTCACGGCCCAGGAACTCGACGCCGGCGTGACGATCTTCGGCCCGAAGGACAAGGGCTGCAAGAGCTGCAACAACGGCTACAAGGGCCGCGTCGGCATCTTCCAGGTCATGGAAGTCTCCGAGGCCATGGGGCGAATCATCATGGAGGGCGGCAACGCGATGCAGATCGCGGATCAGGCCGTCAAAGAGGGCGTCATCGACCTGCGTCGGGCCGGATTGAACAAAGTCAAGGACGGGGTTACCGGCCTTGAAGAGGTCAACCGGGTTACAATCGAGTAGGTTTTTCAGACATTTACCGATTAACGGACTGGAAATATGGCTGAGACAGCATTGGTAAGCAACACGCCGTTCCTGTGGGAAGGAACCGATCGGAACGGCAAGAAGGTCAAGGGCAAGAGCCTTGCCAGTAACGAGGCCGGCGTCCGCGCGGACCTGCGGCGCCAGGGCGTGGTGCCGACGCGTATCCGCAAGCAGCGCAAGAGCCTGCTCTCGGGCAGCGGCAAGATCACGACTGGCGACATCGCGATTTTCAGTCGCCAGCTCGCGACGATGCTGGCCGCCGGTATCCCGCTCGTGCAGGCCTTCGAAATCGTCGGCAATGGCCACGAAAACGCCGCCATGCAGAAGCTGATTCTCGCGGTCAAAGCTGACGTCGAGGGCGGCAGCGCGCTGGCCGAGGCGCTCGCCAAACACCCGCTGTACTTCGACGACCTGTTCGTCAACCTCGTAGAGGCAGGCGAACAGGCCGGTGCGCTCGAAACGCTGCTCGACAAGATCGCGACCTACAAGGAAAAGACCGAGGCGATCAAGAAGAAGATCAAGAAAGCCCTGACCTATCCGGCAGCGGTACTGGTCGTCGCGTTCATCGTCACGACCATTCTGCTGATCTTCGTGATCCCGTCGTTTGAAGACCTGTTCAAGGGCTTTGGCGCCGACCTGCCTACGTTTACGCGCATGGTGATCGACCTGTCGGCATTCGTGCGATCCGAAGGCGTGATACTGGCGCTGATACTAGGCGGTGGCGTTGGCGCATTCCTGTATTTCAAGAAACGCTCGCGTGCGTTCCGCCATTTCCTCGATCGCTTGATGCTGAAAGTTCCGGTAATCGGACCCATCATGTCGAAAGCGTCGATCGCACGCTACGCGCGTACGCTGTCCACGATGTTCGCTGCCGGTGTCCCGCTGGTCGAAGCCATGGACTCGGTCGCGGGCGCCACGGGCAATATCGTCTTCGAACAGGCCGTACTGCGAATTCGCGACGAGGTCGCCACGGGTCAGCGTTTGCAGCAAGCCATGGAGAACACCGAGCTGTTCCCCAATATGGTGATCCAGATGATCGCGGTCGGCGAGGAATCGGGTTCGCTCGACGAGATGTCGGCCAAGGTCGCCGACTTCTATGAAGAAGACGTCGACAACGCCGTGGACAACCTGTCCAGCCTCCTGGAGCCGATGATCATGGCGATCCTCGGCGTCCTCGTGGGCGGCCTCGTTGTCGCGATGTACCTGCCTATCTTCAAGCTGGGTGCCGTCGTCTAGCACGCAGCACACCTGTACAGCAACAGGCGGCGTTCGGAGTGCCCTCCGGACGCCGTTTTCGTATAGGCTAGCAGCAAGCCTGACGGAGAGTTTTCATGGCCGAAGTATTCACCGAATCCACGCTGCTGTTCGTCGCCGTGGTGTTCGCCTTTTGCCTCGTCATCGGCAGCTTTCTCAACGTGGTCGTTCACCGCCTGCCGATGATGATGGAACGCGAGTGGCGCCAGCAGTGCGAGGAGATCGCGAAGAACCCGCCCGACTACGAGCTGCCCGAAGGTCGCTTCGACCTCATTGCGCCGCGCTCGCGATGCCCGTCCTGCGGCGCGGAGATCAAGGCCTGGCAGAACATCCCGGTCGTCAGCTACCTGCTGCTTGGCGGTAAGTGCGCTGAGTGCAAGGAGTCGATCTCGGCGCGCTATCCGCTGGTGGAGCTCCTGACGGCATTGCTCGCAGCGCTGTGCGCCTGGCGCTTCGGCGCCGGTTGGGAAGCCGCCATGGCGATCGTCATGACGCTGGCGCTCGTGCCCATCGCCATGATCGACGCCGAGACCCAGCTGATCCCGGACTCGATCGTGCTGCCGCTCATGTGGATCGGCCTCGCGATGAGCCTGTACCACCCGATGGCCGGCGCCGACACGCTGTTCATCGCGCCGCGTGATGCCATTGTCGGCGCCATGGCCGGCTACCTGAGCCTCTGGACCGTCTACCAGCTGTTCAAGTTGATTACCGGGAAGGAAGGCATGGGCTACGGCGATTTCAAGCTGCTGGCGGCACTGGGCGCATGGCTCGGCTGGCAACAGCTGCCGCTCATTATCCTGATGTCGGCCGTGGTCGGTGCGATCGTCGGCATTGCCCTGATGGCGTTCCGGAGCCACGAACGCAGCGTTCCCATTCCATTCGGCCCGTATCTCGCCGCGGCCGGCTGGATCACGATGCTATGGGGCGACGCGATCAGGACCGCGTACCTGGACACGATGCTCTAGGTGGGCGGCCGCAAGCACAGGAGACGCCTGCGAATCGGCCTGACCGGGGGTATCGCCAGCGGCAAATCCACGGTCGCCGATATGTTCGCTGCACGCGACATTCCCGTCATCGACACCGATGTCATTGCCCGGGAGGTCGTGTCGCCGGGCCAGCCCGCTCTCGCCGAGATCCGCGAACGATTCGGAGAACGCATGCTCGACGCAGCCGGTAACCTCGACAGGACCGCGATGCGCAAACTCATCTTCAGCGATGACCAGGCGCGCCGCGACCTCGAAGCGATCCTGCACCCGCGCATCGGTGCAGAAGCGCGCCGGCAGTCGCAGGCGGCCGGAGGGCCATACCAGATTATCGTCGTGCCGCTGCTTGCGGACTCAGCGCTGCGCGATTTCGTCGATCGGATCCTCGTCGTCGACTGCGACGAGGAGCGGCAAGTCGAGCGCCTGCTGGCACGCGACGCCGAAAGCATCGAACAGGCACGCCGCATTCTCGCCGCGCAGTCCGCCCGCGAAGACCGGCTCGCCATCGCGGACGACGTCATCACCAACAATCTTAGCCGCGCGCACCTGCGCGACCAGGTCGCAGACCTCGACCGCCGGTACAGGCGGCTCGCCGCCCGCCTACCCGATCGTGCGGACCCCTAAGGCGCTTCAACCGCCGACGCGGCATTCATCGAGTCGATAATCGTCTTTTCGAGTTCGTCGATGTCGCTGGCGCCATAGACACGCGCGCCTTCGGCGCGTTGCACGCCCATTTGCTCCAGTTCGCGTGCTTTCTCGATGAAGATCAAGGAGGCGGAGAAGTGCTGCGCGGACGCCAATATGGCGGCGATATTCAACGCCGCGGAGACACTGGGCGCCGCCGATAGCGACAAATGAAACTGCTCGACGGCCCGCGGCACGTTGTCGTTGCGTGAGTCCGCAAGCCCCATGAAGTACTGAATCTGGGAGAAACGCACGGAATCAGTTTCTGCGTTCAACGGGTACTCCAGCATCGCCACGAACACGTCGCGAACGCTGTCCAGGCCGGTGTTCGGGCAATCACCGTTGACAACAGCGAGCACGAATTCCTCGTAAATGCCGATGAGGCGCCGGTCGTAGATCACACCTGACAGTCCCGCCGTCGCCTGCCGCAATTCAGCGTCGTCGAGCACCGACAGTTTGCACAGCATGATGACGCGTGTCATGACGAGCTGCGGCCTGACATCCGCGTGCCGTGAGATCGCCGCGTCGATAACCGCCAGCGCCTCTTCAAAGCGATTGGCATTGAACAGGACCTTGGCATATTCGGCCTGGGCCCGCGTGGAAGTCGGTGCCTTGTGTGCCGAGGCCTCGACGATCGATGAATAGTCGGACCAGACGTCCGCGGAATACCGCGAAAAGCCGCCGAGCACGAGCAGGAACACGCTCATGATGGCGAGGAACAGGGGCAGCCGCAGGTTATCGTACAGGCCCGCCACGAGGGGCAGGAACAGGAAGGCGGCGGGCAGGTAATTGCGGTGCTCGAAGTACATTTCGAGGTTCAGCGTCGTGGACTCGACGAGGTGTCCCGCGTAGAAGAACAGAACGGCGACCGATGCCATTGCGTAGCGCCGGCGCAGGACGACGGCAGCCGCAATCGCCGCTACGTGGAGCACCAGGTGCAGAACGGTTGCGGGCGGCAACAACAGGCCGCGAGACGCGATGACATGGTCCTGGAACACGCCCGTCGTGTAGATCCTGGGGAGGAACCAGTTGCCGAGATACTCGCTCAGCACGCGCGGCTGGGTCAGCAGGCGCTCGTAAACGCTGAAATCTCGCGGCGCCAGCACGTTGAAGAAACCGTGGGCGAGGGCCTTGTAGGCGAGGAATGCGCCGATGAGCAGTGCAGGCGCGACGAGAAACAGCGCCGACCAGCGCCTGTCGAGCGCCGGGAGCCTGCTCGCCGTCAGTACGGTGATTTCCAGAACGCCGACCAGCACGGGCAACAGCGCGCCGTTTTCCTTGCTCAATGTCGCCAGCACCGTGAAGACACCCATCGACAACGTCATGACGACGTAGCCGCGGGTCCTGTGAGTGTCGGCCAGGGAGCGACCGTAGAGATGGCCGGCAATCCCGGCGAGCACGAACAGGGTGGCAAGCTGTGCCATGCGCTGCACGACGTAGAGCGTCGTCGACACGAGAAAAGGGTGCAGCAGCCAGCAGCCGGCAGCCACGACGGCCAGCAGCCAGGCCTGCCGGGCGTCGCGCCCCAACAGACGCAGGATCTGGTGAATCACGACGGCCAGCACCGAGCCCGTCAGCAGATGAATGACGAGATTCGTGCGCTTGAACGGCTCGACCGCCGTCGGCCACGTGGTGCCGTCGATCAGGAACGACAGCAGCGCGACGGGCCGCCCCGTAGGACCGGCAGTGCCGCCAAACAGAAACGCCTTGAAGGAATCCCAGTCGACGACACCACCGTATTTGCCGAGCTTGCCGAGGACCGCGAAGTCGTCAAACAGGAACGGCCCGCCGAGTCCGGGCAAATAGGCCGCGACCGCGCCGACAAGCATGACCAGCCAGGCAGCGATTGCATACCGGCTCGGTGGCTGTCTTGTGCTGCTCGTTGCCATGTGGTCGTCCCCGGAACCGCGCTTCAGCCGCTCTGGTCCGACGCGCCGGCGCCGTGCCCGTCACCAATCCCGCGCCTGACCTGTTCCTCGAAGCCGTCGATATCCGAAACCCCGATTCCCCGCACGAGTCGGGGATCGTCGGCGATGTCGTCGTCCAGCAGGCGCCTGGCCCGGGCCGCGAGTTCGAGCGCCTGCTGTCCGTACCCGCTGGATGCGAGCAGTTCTGCCATCGCCATCGCGTGGGCCGGTTCGGCCTTGGCATCCAGCGATCGCCCGAAAGCGCGCAGCGCCGCGTCGGGCCTGCCGCCGTTCATGCGCATATAACCGATCAGGAACTGTATGTGCGAATACTCGAGCGACGCTTCATTGCTGTTGTGCGGCACATCCAGCATGCGCGTAAACAGTGCTTCGAGCTGCTCGGCACGAATGTTCGGGCAGCTGCCGATGGCGACTTCCTGCGCAAACTGGTTGTAGGCTTTCATGGCTCGCGCATCGAACGGCAGTCGGGAGAGGCGCTCCGCTGCAGCCTCGAAGTCACCGTCCGCCAGGGCGTTTCTGTTGCAGCGGAAGTACAGACGGTTGGTCAAAAGCAGCGGGTCGTCGGCGGGGATGGCGGATATCGCGTTGTCGATCACCATCATTGCGGCATCGTATCGTTCGAGATAAAAGAGGAGCTTGGCATACTGGGATTGCGCCCGCGCCGATGTCGGCGCCTTGAGCGCCGACGACTCGATCATGGAGGGCAGGCTGCGCCATACGTGCGCGGAGTACCGCGTGAAACCGCCGACGAGCACCAGGAGCACCAGGCTTGCCAGAATGAAAGTCCGCGGATTCAGTCTTCTGTCCAGGAATTCGATGAGCGGCAGGAAGAGAAACGCAGCTGCGAGATAATTTCGGTGCTCGAAGTACAGTTCCAGGTTGACGGTTGTCGATTCGAGCAGGTGGCTGCCATAGAAAAACAGGATAGCGAGAGACACGAGCGGCAGTTGCCGACGTCTCAGCACCGCGAATACCAGCGCCGCCGCGTGGAAGGCAAGGGCCGCAATCGTCGTTACGGGCTGGAACAGCCCTGTCGACTTGATGAAGTGGTCCTGGAAGATTCCCGTCGTATACAGCTTCGGCAGGAACCAGTTCTGCAAATAGTCGACCAGCACCCTGCCCTGCGTCAGCAGGCGCTCGTACATGCTGAAATCGCGCGGAGGAATGATCTCGAGGAAATCGTCCTGGAAAAACTGCGCGCCGAGATACCCGACGACGACGACGGTCGGCGCGACGATGAACGCCACCGCCCACGCCCGGTTGAGCGCGGGAAACCGCTCGGGCCGGCTCGCGATGACGGTCAGTTCGAGCACGCCGACGAGCACAGGCAGCAGGATCCCGTTTTCCTTCGACAACAGAGCAAGCACGGTAAAGACGCCGATTGCCGCCGTCATCAGCAGGTAGGCCCGGCGCGTATTGTTCTCCGTCTGCAGCCTGCCGTGCAGGTAGAGCGACAGCCCGGCGAAGACGAACAGTGCCGACAGTTGCGCCATGCGTTGCACGATGTAAAGCGTTGTGGAGACGAGGAACGGGTGCAGCATCCAGACCGCGGCCGCAACCAGCGCGATCCATGGAATGCGACGCTTCTCGGTACCCACGCACTTGAGGACCAGCGCCGTGAGCGCGCCGAGGAGCAAGCCGTTGACCAGGTGGATGACGAGGTTGGTGCGTTTGAACGGCACTGAATCGGCCGGCCAGTTGTTGGCGTCAGCGAGGAACGTCAGCAGGGACAGCGGCCGCCCGGTCGGTCCGGAGGTGCCGCCCAGCACGAACAGCCTGAACGTCTCCCAGTCCACGACGCCGCCGTAGTCGCCCAGCGCGGGTATCGTACCGAAATCATCGAGCAGGAACGGGCCCGCCAGTCCCGGCCAATAGGCCAGCACAGCGGCCAGCAAAACCATTGCCCAGGCCACGACCGCCAGGAGGTGACGGCCGCTCCGGGACCCGGCGGGATCGATCTCGTTCGTGCGCATTTTTTACCCGGATTCAAAGGACTTACGAGATTCTAGCTGGTCGGATTATGTTAGAACACGCGCCTCGTCACACTTTGTTCATTGCGCTGTTTGCCACACGATTCGTGCTGGCGCAGAATACCGGGATGGCCAAACCCGCCAATAAAATCAAGGCGCAAGCGGCGTCGGACATCATGCATTACGAGCAACCGCTGTCCGAACGGATGCGCACATTCCTGCGCCTCGAGTTCCTTTACCAGCAAATGCTGTACAACAATGAGCAGGAAGCGGACTGGGCAACGCGGGCGATCATCTCGACCTTGCTCGAAGTACTGGCCATTCTCTCGCGTGGCGACGTGCGGTCCGATGTGCACAAGGAACTCGATCACCAGATCGGCATCCTGGAGCGCTTCCAGAGCCAGCCGGGGGTCGACCCCGGACGCCTGGATGCGCTCATTCACAATCTCATGGCGAGCCGCACCGAACTCAGCCGCATTGGAACATCGTTCCTGCAGCCGGTGAAAGACAGCGAGTTTCTCAACGCCATCAAACACCGCAGCGCAATTCCGGGCGGCACCTGCGAGTTCGACCTGCCCGTCTACAATCACTGGTTGCGACAACCGTTATCCCGGCGACAACAGGATCTCGAGAAATGGACGTCCTGCATCCGGCCCGTCTGCGATGCCGTACTGGAGCTTCTATGGCTGATCCGGGAGAGCGGCGAACCGCAGGACAAGCTGGCAATCAACGGCATGTACCAGCACAACATGCAGAAAGATTCGAACTGCCGCCTGCTGCGTGTCAGCCTCGACGGCAACCATTCGCTGTTCCCGGAAATCAGCGGCAGCCAGCACCGCTTCACGGTGCGTTTCCTGGAGTGGTCCAGCGTCAACAGCCGCGCCGTGCAAACGGGCCACGACGTTCCGTTCCAGCTGTCGATCTGCTAGTGCTGTCGCTGCAGCGCCTCGACGACCGGCACATCTGCCGGTAGTAATTCCCCGGCGTCGAGCCGCTCACGCGGCACCCATCGCAGCGCCTGGCCCTCACGGCCTACGGGCTCACTCACCCAGTCGCTGACGATAAAGAACTCGATGGAGACGATTCGGTCGTCGTACTCGTGGCGCAGGTGCATGAACGACGCACAGGCAACAATCTCGATGCCGAGTTCTTCCGCGAGTTCGCGACTCAGCGCCTCAGCGGCGCTTTCGTTGTCGCCGATCTTGCCGCCCGGAAATTCCCACAGTCCCTGGAACTGCCCGCCCCCGAGGCGCTCCGCGATGAGCACGCGGCCCTCGGCATCGCACAGGATGCCGGCGGCGACGTTGTAACGGTTCATCGCGATGCCTGGTTCAGCCTGCCGTGACACTGCTTGAATTTCTTGCCGGACCCGCACGGACAGGGTTCGTTGCGGCCGACCTTGCGCGTGTCACGCACGAAGGGCGTTTGCTGTGCGGGGGCGGGCTGCGCCCCGGCCTGGGCAGGCCTGCCCAACGCCGACGCCTCGGCATGCTGGAATTTCATTTCCTGCTCGCGCTTGCGCCGTGCCTCCATGGCCGCGAGGTCCTCCTCGCTCTGCACACGGATCCTGCACAGGATGCTGATCGTGTCGTGCTTCACCTGCTCGATCATCTCGCCGAACATGTCGAACGCTTCGCGCTTGTATTCCTGCTTCGGGTTCTTTTGTGCGTACGAACGCAGGCCGATGCCCTGGCGCAGGTGGTCCATGGCCGCGAGATGCTCCTTCCAGTGAAAGTCGAGCTGGCGCAACATGACCTGTTTCTCGACGCCCCGCATGAGTTCGGGGCCGATATCGCCGACCTTCTTCTCATAGGCCTTGCCGACTTCCTCGATGCAGCGCTCGGCGATGGTTTCGGCCGTCAGGGTCGGGTCCTCACGCACCCAGCGGGCAACATCGGCGCGCACGCCGAACTCGGCGTCCAGCGCATGTGCCAGTCCGTCCTCATCCCACATTTCGTCGAGACTGCCGGGAGGAATGTGCTGGTGCGCGACGCCCTCCACGACCTCTTCGCGAATGGCGCTGATCGATTCCTCGACCTCGTCGGCCTCCATGAGATCGTTGCGCATGACGTAGATCACTTTGCGCTGATCGTTGGCGACGTCGTCGTACTCGAGCAGGTTCTTGCGAATGTCGAAGTTGTGGGCTTCGACCTTGCGCTGGGCGCGCTCGATCTGGCGCGACAACAGGCGGCTCTCGATGGCCTCGCCCTCGCGCATGCCGGCGCGGGACAATAGCGCCTTCGTGCGTTCAGGATCGCCGAAGATGCGCATCAGCGAATCTTCCATGGAGAGATAGAAGCGCGAAGAACCGGGGTCGCCCTGGCGGCCGGAGCGACCGCGCAGCTGGTTGTCGATACGGCGTGACTCGTGGCGCTCGGTGCCGATAATGTGCAGGCCGCCCGCCTCGATAACCTCGTTGTGGCGCTCCTGCCATTCGTCGCGCAGCTTTTCGCGCCTGGACTCGCTGTCCACATCCGCAAGTGCGGCATCGAGACTACCGCCCAGAACGATATCCGTACCACGACCGGCCATGTTGGTGGCGATCGTGACGGCGCCGGGCCGGCCCGCATTCTGCACGATCAGCGCCTCGCGCTCGTGCTGCTTGGCGTTCAGCACCTCGTGCTTGATTTTCTTCTTCTTGAGAAAGCTCGACAGCAGTTCGGACGACTCGATGGACGTCGTGCCGACCAGCACGGGCTGGCCGCGCTCCTGGCAGTCGACGATATCCTCCATGATGGCCTCGTACTTGTCTTTTTCCGTCAGGTAGACGAGGTCCGGCTGGTCGTCGCGGATCATCGGCTTGTGCGTCGGGATCACGACGACCTCGAGGCCGTAGATCTGCTGGAATTCGAACGCCTCGGTATCGGCCGTGCCCGTCATGCCGGACAGGTTGCTGTAGAGGCGAAAGTAGTTCTGGAACGTGATCGATGCGACCGTCTGGTTTTCCTGGCGAACCGATACACCCTCTTTCGCCTCGACGGCCTGGTGCAGGCCGTCGCCCCAGCGACGTCCCGGCATCGTGCGCCCCGTGAATTCGTCGACGATGACCACCTCGCCATCCTTGACGACATAGTCGACGTCGCGCTTGTAAATCGAGTGGGCGCGCAGCGCGGCATTCAGGTGATGCAGCAGGCGGATATTGCCGGGGTCGTAAAGGCTCTGGCCCGCCTCCAGGAGGCCCGCCTGTGCCATCAGCGATTCGACTTTCTGGTGGCCCTCCTCGGTGACGTGCGCCTGCTTGGCCTTGAGGTCCAGGGTGAAGTCGCCGCGCGGCAGGAAACGCACCTTGGCGGGCTTTTCGCTGTCGTCAACGAGGACCAGATCGGCCTCGTTCTCCTCGGCCATCGTGACGGCCTCGTCGAGCGTCATCTCGGCATTCCGGTCGGTCAGATAGACCTTGTTGAACGGAATGTCGTAATTGGTCGGGCTCTCGGTCTCTTCCTGCGGCTGCAGACGCGGAATCAGCTTGTTGATCTTGCCGTAGAGCTCTGTGCTCGCCTCGGCCGGTCCCGAGATGATCAGCGGAGTGCGCGCCTCGTCGATCAGGATCGAGTCGACCTCGTCGACGATGGCGAAATTCAGCCCGCGCTGGGTCTTGTCCTCGATCGCAAAAGCGAGATTGTCGCGTAGGTAATCGAAACCGAGTTCGTTGTTGGTCGCATAGGTGATGTCAGCGGCGTAGGCGGCGCGCTTTTCCTCGGTGCTCTGGCCGGCCTTGGTCACGCCGACGGTCATGCCGAGGAATTCGTAGATCGGGCGCATCCAGTCCGCGTCGCGTTGCGCCAGGTATTCGTTCACCGTTACGACGTGCACGCCGTCGCCGCTGATCGCATTGAGGTAGGCAGGCAAGGTCGACATCAGCGTCTTGCCCTCACCTGTGCGCATCTCGGCGATATTACCGTCGTGCAGCACCATACCGCCGATGAGCTGGACGTCGAACGGCCGCAGGCCGAGTGTTCGTACCGACGCTTCGCGGGCGACGGCGAAAGCCTCGGGCAACAGGTCCTGCAGCGATTCGCCATCTTCGTAGCGCTTGCGGAACTCGTCGGTCCGTGCCCTGAGTTCGCTGTCGCTGAGCGCCTGGAGGCCCTCTTCGAGCCCGTTGATCCTGGTGACGACTTTTGAGTACTGACGCAGCAGGCGCTGGTTGCGGCTGCCGAAGATGCGTGTCAGGAATTTGGCCACACAGGGCTCCCGGTCAATAAAAGGCCGCTATTCTACGGCCTAATGGTCATTAATGTCGCGATTTATGGGCGAAAAACGCAAACACAAGCCTGCGCGGACCGGGCCGGCCGATGCACGGATAAATCCGGGATTCGCGGCTTAGTTCGAGGACTCGCGGATAAACTTGACCGGATTGACCCGGCGGCCGTTTTGCAGCACCTCGAAGTGGAGATTCGGGCCCGTCGCGCGACCCGTTTCGCCCATCAGGGCAACCACCTGCCCTTTCTTGACCTCGTCGCCGACGGCCACGAGATTCTCCTGATTGTGCGCGTAGCGCGTCGAGTAGCCGTTGCCGTGGTTGATCTCGACCATGATGCCGTACCCGTAACGGTCACCCGACCACGTCACGACGCCGTCGGCGACGGCGACGATCTCGGCACCCATCTTGCCGGCAAAGTCGATACCCGTGTGGTTGGCCGGTTTACCCGTGAACGGGTCCGTGCGCCTGCCGAAATACGATGAGAGCCAGCCCGACTTGACGGGGCGACCCTGCGGATAGACGCGTTCCTTCAGATTCTGGTTCATGAGCACCGACTCGAGCACGCCGAGCTGTGCTTCGCGATTGTCGAGCTGGTAGCCGAGCGCCGTCATGGCCTCGACGACTTCGGGGACCTCGGCACCGGCTCCGGCCGCCATCGGCTCCTCGGGGCCGCCGAGGGCGGGCTCCGAATCGAAATCGAATTCGCCGTCGTCGATGTCGGCCATTTCGGTCAGGCGCCGGCCGACGGCATCCAGCCGAATCATGCGAGCATTCATTTGCGCGATGCGAATAGCGAGTGCGTCGAGCGTATCCTCGCTGCCCTGGCGAATCGCCTCGATGGTCGTTTTCTGATCGGCGATCTGTTGCCGAAGGCCGCCGAGATCGGCGTTGCTAACACCCGAACCCGTCGCGGAGGAATACAGGTAGCCACCGAGGAAGCCGGCGCTCATGACGACGAGCGCGACAGCAAATGCAGCTGCGCCGGCCACCGGGCCGGACAAGCTGATCTGCCGGGGCTTACCGAACCCCTTGCCGAAAATGACTACGTTCATCGAATGTTACCGGGATGCGCTGCCGCAACCGCCTGATAATTCGTGCAAGTCGCATCGCCCGCGCTTGCGTCACGGACTGTGTTTGACCTTGTTATAAACCTGCAGTCCCTGCTCACTTCGGAAGCCCCGCTGCCCTGCTCGAGGGCCGGTGGTTTTGCGTCCCCGCCTCTCAGCGGGTTTGCCTTTTCGTGTGCGACAATATGCATAATGTCGGAAATCATTACAAGCGTATAAACCACTAGGCGGAATCGCGTCACAGCTTCCGCGCCCAAATCGCCAACTGCGTCACACTTTGATGGCCAAAAACGAGCTCAAAGACCTGCTAAGTCACTGTTCTAAAGGCGATTTGGCCAGCGTTGTCCGCCGTGCGCGCGAACTCGGCGAGCTGACCAGCGCGCTCAGCAAGGCGCTGCCGGCGGACTGCGCCGGCGCCATCGTCGCCGCCAACCTGCGGCCCGACGGCCACCTGGTCGTCATCGCCGCCTCGTCGGCCTGGGCCAGCCGCCTGCGCTACGAGACCGATACCCTGCTCGCGGCGGCGCGCGACGCGGGGCTGGAGCCCGTCGGCTGCCGGGTTCGGGTCTCGCAGGCCTAAGCGTAAACCGGGGTGGCGTAGGAAATCGGAGCCTTGCGCGAGTCCGTGAAGGTCACGAATTCGTAGGACGACTCGTCTGCCAGCATGGCGCGCAGCAACTTGTTGTTGAGGTCATGACCCGATTTGTAGGCGCGCAATTCGCCGATCAGGCCGTGGCCGAGCAGGTAAGCGTCGCCGATTGCGTCCAGGATCTTGTGGATCACGAATTCGTTGGAGTAGCGCAGGCCGTCCTCGTTCAGGATGCGGTAATCGTCGAGCACGATGGCGTTGTCCATGCTGCCGCCGAGCGTCAGGTTGCGCTCGCGTAAGGCCTCGACGTCACGCAGGAAACAGAAGGTGCGCGCCCGGCTGACTTCCTTGAGGAACGACGTGGAGGAAAAATCGATGGTGGCGTGCTGGCTGAGCTTGTTGAAGACCGGGTGATTGAAGGACACCTCGAAGTTGACCTTGAAGCCGTTAAAGGGCACGAGTTCGGCCCGCTTGTCACCGTCCTCGACACGCACTTTCTTCTTGATACGGATGAATTTCTTCGCAGCATTCTGTTCTTCGATGCCGGCCGATTGCAACAGGAAGACAAAAGGTCCTGCACTGCCGTCCATGATGGGAACCTCGGCCGCCGACAGGTCGACGGTGACATTGTCGATGCCGAGACCCGCGAGCGCCGACATCAGGTGTTCGACCGTGGCAATTCGCACACCGTCCTTGACCAGCGTCGTGCCCAGCATCGTCTCGCCCACGAGCGTCGGGTCGGCTGGCACGTCCACGGGGTGCTCAAGGTCCACGCGCCGGAATGTAATTCCGGCATTCTCCGCGGCGGGTCGCAGGGTCATGTAGACCTTCTCGCCCGAGTGGAGTCCGACGCCGGTGGCGCGGATGGCCGTCTTGAGGGTGCGTTGTCTCAGCATGTCGCGCGCAAGGGTATCATCGGGAAAAAAATACGACAAGAATTAGACGCTTAGCGCATTGCTATCAATGATGAGTGAGGAATCGTGCCCCGCGGGAAGGAAGGGGGCCGACCCGGAATAATCCGGGCCGGCACAGCGGAGGAAGAGCCACCAGTGAGTGAGTGGTACCGGTGGCTTGCGGCCCTCCCTAGTCGGCCTGGCGGCGCAGGAACGCCGGAATATCCAGCAGTTCTTCCTGCAGGCCCGATGCGTCGAGGCCGTCACCCACGGCGCGCTTCCTCTGTACGGTCGGCTTGTCCAGCGTATGGTAGTTGGGCTCGGCCTGTGCTCGCGCGCGGGGCACGATACGCATCGGCGACTCGGCAGCCGTCGCATGCTGCCCCAGTCCCGTGGCGACAACCGTGACGCGGATACGGTCCGTCATTTCCGGATCGATGACCGTTCCGACGACCACCGTGGCGTCGTCCGAAGCGAATTCCTTGACCGTGTTGCCGACTTCCTGGAACTCGCCGATCGAGAGGTCCATGCCGGCCGTGACGTTGACGAGGATGCCATTGGCGCCCGCAAGGTTGATGTCTTCGAGCAGCGGGCTCGACACTGCCGCCTCGGCCGCCTCGCGTGCGCGATCTTCACCCTGCGAAACACCCGTTCCCATCATTGCCATGCCCATTTCGGACATGACGGTGCGCACGTCGGCAAAGTCGACGTTGATGAGCCCGGGCCGCGTGATCAGTTCGGCAATGCCCTGCACGGCGCCTTGCAGGACCTGGTTGGCCGAGCGGAAGGCGTCGAGCAGCGTCGTCTCGCCGCCGAGTACGGTCAGCAGCTTCTCGTTCGGGATCGTGATCAGCGAATCGACGTACTTGCCCAGTTCGGCGATACCGTGCTCGGCAATTTGCATGCGCTTGCCGCCTTCCATGATGAAGGGTTTGGTCACCACCGCGACGGTCAGTATGCCGAGTTCCTTGGCGACCTGCGCGACGATCGGCGCGGCGCCCGTGCCCGTGCCACCGCCCATGCCGGCAGTGATGAACAGCATGTCGGCGCCTTCGATGACCTCGTGAATCCGATCGCGATCCTCCATCGCCGCCTGGCGGCCGATGTCGGGATCGGATCCGGCACCGAGGCCCTTGGTGATGTTGCAGCCGATCTGCAGCGACGTGCGTACGCGCGAGCCTTTGAGCGCCTGCGAGTCCGTGTTGGCGCAGATGAAATCCACACCCTCGATACCGGTGTCTACCATGTGGCCGACGGCATTTCCGCCGCCGCCACCGACACCGATGACCTTGATAACCGCACTCTGGCTGTGCGCATCCATTAGTTCGAACATAGTCTTCCTCCGCTGGTTTTCCCTGTGGGGCACTCACTCAACCCCGTTCTCCAAAATCTAGAATCGTCCCTGGAACCATGACTTCATGCGTTCCCATACATCGCCGATGCTGCCGCCGATCGGGGTGGATCGACGATCGCGCCGGGTCAGGTTTTCGTAGCCGTACAGGAGCAACCCCACGCCCGTGGCGTGAATCGGGTTACGAATGACCTCCATCAGGCCGTCGACGTACTGGGGCGAACCCAGCCGCACCGGCATGTGGAATACTTCCTCGGCAAGTTCGACGGCGCCCTCCATCTTGGCGCTGCCGCCGGTAATGACGACGCCCGCCGCGATGAGCTCTTCGAAACCGCTGCGTCGCAGTTCGTCGCGCACCAGGCCGAATAGCTCCTCGTAACGGGGCTCGACGATCTCGGCGAGCGTTTGCCGGGCCAGTCGGCGTGGCGGGCGGTCGCCGACACTCGGCACCTCGATCGTCTCGTCGGGATTCGCGAGCTGCGACAGCGCGCAGGCGTACTTGATCTTGATCTCCTCGGCATACTGCGTCGGGGTTCGCATCGATACAGCGATGTCGTTCGTGACCTGGTCCCCGGCGATCGGGATGACGGACGTATGCTGGATGGCGCCGCCGAGAAATACGGCAATGTCCGTGGTGCCGCCGCCGATATCGACGAGACAGGACCCGAGTTCCTTTTCGTCGTCCGTCAGCACGGCGTAGCTCGACGCCAGCTGTTCGAGGACGATGTCGTCGACTTCGAGCCCGCAGCGTTGGACGCACTTGACGATGTTCTGCGCGGCGCTCTCGGCGCCGGTAACCATGTGCACCTTGGCCTCGAGGCGCACGCCCGACATGCCGATGGGTTCGCGGATGCCCTCCTGGCTGTCGATGATGAATTCCTGCGGCAGGATATGCAGGATCTTCTGGTCGGCGGGAATAGCGACGGCGCGCGCCGCATCGATAACACGGTCGACGTCGCCGGCGCTGACCTCGGCATCGCGGATGGCGACGATGCCGTGCGAATTCAGGCTGCGCACGTGGCTGCCGGCGATGCCGGTATAAACGGCGTGGATGTCGCAGCCTGCCATAAGCTCGGCTTCCTCGACCGCACGCTGGATCGAGTGCACGGTGGATTCGATGTTGACGACAACGCCTTTCTTCAGGCCCCGTGACGGCTGCGAGCCGATGCCGATGACCTCGATGTTGCCGTCCTCGTTGACCTCGCCGACGATCGCGACGACCTTGGACGTGCCGATGTCCAGGCCGACAATCAGGTTTTTGTCAGGGCGTTTCGACATTCAATCCGTGCCCCTGGCTGCGAGCAGTTTCTTGTTTCCCTGTCGGCCATCCGTCCCCGGTGTCGTCGGACCCCCTTTCCAGCCGATCGTGAACCCGTTGCCATAGCGCATGTCGACGTAATCGATGTCGCCGGCACGGCCCGTGATGATGTCGGCGACGACGTCGAGAAACAGCCCGGTGCGCTCCTGCACGTCGCGGCGACCCAGGCGCACCTCGATCCCGTTGCCGAGCGTCATGAGCCACGATCCACGCGCGTCTAGGTGTACGCTGCGCAGGTCGAGGCCGACCGGGATCAGCTGCTCCCGGACCGCCAGGTAGCGCTTCGCGACGTCGTGCGAACTGCCCTCGGGACCGCTGAGGCGTGGCAACTCGGCCGGGACGTGGCGCGCCTCGGTGACGAACAGTTCACCGCGCGTATTGAGCAGGCCGCGTTCGCCCCAGATGGCGGCCGGGACCTGCTCGGTGACGGCGATGGAAATTCGGCTCGGCCAGTGCCGCGCAACGCGCGCCTGGTCGATCCACTGCAGTTCGACGATGCGCGCCCGGATGCGGTCGAGGTCGGCACCCACGAAACCTTTTTCGACCTCGTGACGGATCGCCTCCTCGATCCGTAATGCCGTGACGCGCTGGAAGGGCCCGCTGATTTCGATCGATGCGATCTCCCGATCCAGCATCGCGATAGTGAGATGGTAGGTCGCCACGATGATGCTCGCCGCGACCAGCGGCGCCAGCAACCGGCCGACGCGGATCTTCGGCAGCGTGATCGTCCGGACCTTCTTCTGCTTGCGGCGTTTGGCCTGCTTACGTGCCATCGGCTATCTCCTCAGCAAGGCTGGTTTCCAGGATTCGCCAGCAGAGTTCCTCGAAATCGATGCCGTCGCGCTTTGCCGCCATCGGCACGAGGCTGTGACTCGTCATGCCGGGCACCGTGTTGACTTCCAGTACCAGCGGCTGCTTGTCGGCACCGGTCATGAAGTCGACCCGCCCCCACCCCGAGCAGCCGAGTTCGTCGAAGGCGGCAACGGCGAGTTCCCCGTAAAGCGCTTCCTCGTCGTCGCTCGCGGTGCCCGGGCAGTGGTATTCGGTGCGATCGGATTCGTACTTTGCGCGGTAGTCGTAAAACACGCGTGGCGTAACGATGCGGATACTCGGCAGCGCCGTACCCTGCAAGATGCCAACCGTGAATTCGTCGCCGCTGATGCAGGTCTCGAGGAGGACGACCTCGTCATACTGCAGGGCGGCTTCGACGGCTTCCCTGAATTCTGCGCGTTCGAAGACTTTCGACATGCCGACACTCGAACCCTGCCCCGACGGCTTGACGATCAGGGGGAATCCGATCTTCTCGGCCGCGACGGATGCCTCCTCGAATGACGCGGCAACGGCATAGTCGGGTGTCGGTATCCCGGCCGCACGGAACAGGTGCTTGCTGCGCACCTTGTCCATGGCGATCGCCGATGCCATTACGCCGCTGCCCGTGTAGGGTATGTCGAGCCACTGCAGCAGTCCCTGCAGGGCCCCGTCCTCGCCCCCCGGGCCGTGCAGTGCGATCCAGACGCGATCGAAACCGGCCGCGATGAATTCGCTCATCGACTTCTCCGCGGGGTCCCAGCCGACAGCGTTGACGCCGCGCGCCTGCAGCGCATCGAGCACGGCCGATCCCGTGTCGAGCGACACCGCACGCTCGCTCGAGTGCCCGCCGAACATGACCGCGACACGACCGAAGTCGGCAGCATTGGCGATGGCCTGGCGTCGTTCGGTGCGCGTGCTCATGCCGCAACCTCCCCGACGATCCTGACCTCGTGGACCAGCCTGACACCGTGCACGTCGAGCACGGTCTGGCGGACATGCTCGATGAGCTCTTCGATGTCCGTCGCCGTCGCGTCGTCGCGGTTAATGATGAAATTGGCGTGTTTTTCCGAGACTTCGGCACCGCCGATGCGGTACCCCTTTAGTCCCGAAGCTTCGATCAGGCGGGCCGCATGGTCGCCGGCTGGGTTACGGAATACGGAACCGCAGCTCGGCAACCCCAGCGGCTGCGTCGTCCTGCGGCGCTCGAGCATCGCCTTCATCGTCTCCATGCTCGGCTTGACGTCGGGATCGAACCGGAACGTGCCCTCGAGGAACCATTCATTGGCCGGACCCGTAACGCTGCGATAGCCGACCGTGTACTCGGCCGGAGCGCGCTCGTGGATCTCGCCGTCGCGGTCGATCGTGCGCACGGACGCGACCCGCTCCCAGGTCTCCCCGCCGTGCGCGCCTGCATTCATCGCCAGCGCGCCGCCCACGGTCCCCGGAATGCCGGCGAAGAATTCCGATGGCCCCAGGCCCCAGCGGATGCACTGGCGGGCCAGCTGTGTGCACGGGAGCCCTGCTCCCGCGCGCACGCGGAACGTGTCGACGCGCTCCAGGTCGCGGAGCGTCTGCGTGGCGGCGACGACCACGCCGCGTATGCCGCCGTCCCGCACCAGCAGGTTGCTGCCGACGCCAAGCCAGAAGACCGGCGTATCCGGATCGAGCTCTCGCAGGAATGCGGACAGGTCATCGATGCCGGCCGGGATGAAAAAGACCTCGGCCGGACCGCCGGCGCGCCAAGACGTGTGGCGGCTCATCGGCTCGTCGAAACGCAGCTCGCCCTGCACCCCGATGTCCTTTGCGAGGGCCATCATGGCCGCACCTTCAGCGACGGCCCGCCCTGCAGCCGTTTCGGCAGCGACTGGGCGTACGTGCCGATATCGCCGGCACCCATCGTCAGCACGAGGTCGCCATCGGCAAGCACGTCCTGCAGGACGTCGGCCAGGTCGTCGAGGTGTTCGACGAAGACGGGGTCCACGGCCCCGCGGGTGCGCACGGCGCGCGCCATCGTGCGGCCATCGGCGCCGGCGATCGGCTCCTCGCCTGCGGCATAAACATCCAGCAACACGAGCGCATCGGCCCCCGACAGCACCGTGGCGAAATCGTCCATGAGGTCCCGCGTGCGCGTGTAGCGATGCGGCTGGAAGACGAGGACGACACGGCGGTCCGGGTAACCGGCTTTGGCCGCCGCGAGCGTCGCCGCCACCTCCGTCGGATGATGCCCGTAATCGTCGACGAGCTTCACCTTACCGCTCTTCGTCGCGATGTCGCCGAGTTCCTGGAAGCGCCGGTCGATGCCTTCGAACTTTTCGAGCGCCTCGATAACGGCCGCATCGCCGACCTGCAGCTCGTCTGCGACGGCAATGGCCGCCAGTGCATTTTTCACGTTGTGAAGGCCGGGCAAGCGCAGTTTCACATGCAGCATCGGCAGGACACTTTGCGTATCACCGAGTTCCTGTTCCGCCCTGGCGGACCGGACCACGTCGAACTCCGTGACGTTGCCTTTGAAGCTGACGTTTACGGCCCGGATGTCGGCATCTTCGTTGACGCCGTAGGTCGTCACGGAGCGACCGATGTCGCCGAGGATTTCCCGCACGCCCGGATCGTCGGTGCAGACGACAGCCAGCCCATAGAAGGGCAGGTTGTGCAGGAACTCGACGAAGGCCGACTTGAGCTTTTCGATATCGCCATCGTAGGTCGACATGTGGTCGGCATCGATGTTCGTGACAATGGCCAGCATCGGCTTCAGGTGCATGAACGACGCGTCGCTCTCATCGGCCTCGGCGACCAGGTAGTCGCCCTGCCCGAGTCGCGCGTTGGCATCGGCGCTCTTGAGGCGCCCGCCGATGACGAAGGTCGGGTCCAGTTTGCCTTCCGCGAGCACGCTGGCCACGAGACTCGTCGTGGTGGTCTTGCCGTGCGTTCCCGCAACGGCGATCGAATAGCGGAAGCGCATGAGCTCGGCGAGCATCTCGGCACGGCTCACGACCGGCATCAGCTGCTCGCGGGCCGCAGCGACCTCAGGATTGGTTTCATCGACCGCGCTGGAAACGACAACGGCATCGGCGTCCTGAATGTGTTTGGCAGCGTGGCCGATGAAGACGGTTGCGCCCTGGGACTCGAGGCGCCTGGTTTGTTTGTTCGGCTTGATGTCCGAGCCCTGGACGGCATAACCGAGACTCAGCATGACCTCGGCGATGCCCGACATGCCCGAGCCGCCGATACCGACGAAATGAACCGTGTGGATGCGGCGCATGCGCTTGATCATGCGGCCACCCCCGCCTGCTCGAGGCAGATCTGCGTGATGCGGCCGAGGGCTTCCGGGCACGACAGGGCACGGGCCCGCGCAGCGCGCTGCTGCAATTCGTCGCGCGATTGCAGCCAGCCACGCAGCAGGTCGGCAAGGTACTGCGGCGTCAATTCGCTTTCGTGAATGATCGTGGCGGCGCCGGCGTCGGCCATCGGACGTGCGTTTGCCGTCTGGTGGTCGTCGACGGCCGCCGGGTACGGCACGAACAGCGCCGGCACGCCGACGGCACACAGCTCGGCAACGGTCAGCGCACCCGCGCGGCAGATCACGAGGTCTGCCCACGCGTAGGCTCCGGCCATGTCTTCGATGAAAGGCGAGAGCTGCACGTCGACGCCGTGTTCGTCGTAGGCCGCACGCGCGATATCCAGCGTCCGCTCGCCGCACTGGTGCCGCACTACGGGCCGGACCTCTTCGTCGAGCAGCGCCAGCGCTGCGGGTACCGCTCGATTGAGCGCGAGCGCACCCTGGCTGCCGCCGAGCACGAGCACGCGCAGTGCGCCGCGGCGCCCGGCGTAGCGTTCGTGCGGCGGCGCGACGGCGGCGATGTCTTCGCGAACCGGGTTACCCACGGTTTCCGCGGAGACGGAGGAATTAAAACTGCCCGGGAAGGCCTGAAGCACAACCCGGGCAAGACGCGCCAGAAGACGGTTGGTCATGCCCGCTGCGGCATTTTGCTCGTGGATGACGAGAGGACGTCGCGTCAGCCAGGCGGCGACGCCACCGGGCCCGCTGACGAATCCACCCATGCCGAGTACCGCCGCGGGGCGGCGACGAAGAATGACGGCGAGCGACTGCAGTAGCGCCCACGCCAGCTGCAACGGTGCGACCAGCAGGGCGAGCACGCCCTTGCGGCGCAGGCCCCTGATGCTGATCCACTCCATGTCGATGCCGGCGGCAGGCACGACGCGCGACTCGAGACCGCGACGGGTGCCGAGCCAGACGACGCTGCTCGATCTTGCCTGCAACGCGCGTGCCACGGCGAGCGCGGGGTATACGTGCCCGCCCGTGCCACCGGCCATGATCAGGATCGGCCGCGCGCTCATTTGCGTCGTCCCCGCTTGCGATTGACGGGTTTCGCATCGACCGCGAGTTCGTGGTGGATACGCAACAGGAGCCCGATGCACGCCATGGTCACGATCAAACTGCTGCGGCCATAGCTGATCAGCGGCAGCGTCAGGCCCTTGGTGGGCAACATGCCCATGTTCACGCCGACGTTGATGAATGCCTGCAATCCCAGCCATGTCCCGATGCCGATTGCGAGGTAAGCCTCGAATAACCGTTCGGCGTCGAACGCCCGCATACCGAGCTTGAACACACGCCAGAGCAGCGCGAGGAACAGGGCGATGAGCCCCAGCGAGCCGAGCAGACCGAACTCCTCGGCGAACACGGCAAACACGAAATCGGTGTGTGCCTCGGGCAGGTAAAAAAGCTTCTGCACGCTTTCCCCGAGACCGACGCCAAACCACTCGCCGCGCCCGATAGCGATCAGGGATTGCGTGAGCTGGAAACCGGAGTCATAGGGATCGGACCACGGGTCGAGGAAGCCGGTGAGGCGTTTCATGCGGTACGGTGACGTAATTGCCAGCGCCGCCATCGCCACTGCGGCGACGGCGAAGAACACGATGAAGTCGCGGATGCGGGCGCCGGCCACGAACAGCATCACGAGTGCCGTCGCAAGCAACACGATCGCGGCGCCGAAGTCCGGCTCCTGGAGGAGCAACACGCAG
>JBFIFN010000023.1:0-41457 GCA_041602775.1 Woeseiaceae bacterium
CGGCCCGGGGCCTGCTGCCCGAGGTAAGCGGCCAGGAGCCGCGCGGACCAGATCTCGCCGTACCCGGCCACGACATCGCGGCTTCGCTGCGGTGCCGATTTGACCAGCGCAATCGCCTTGAGGACGTCCCTGACATCGTCGGCATCGGCGCTCCAGGCGTCGAGCGTCGAGACCAGGTCGTCACCGGTCAGGAGTTCACGGGCCGTCGTGGCATAGCGCTCGCCGATGGCGTCCAGCTGTTGGTTGTACGATGCGTCGTCGCGCTCGGCGAGAATCGCCAGGTTGATCAGGGCGTCGGTCATGCCACCCATGGCTGACACGACGATGCCGAGGCGCTCGCCGGTCATGTCGAGAACGATGCCCGCGACGCGTCGAAAACATTCGGCATCAGCGAGGCTGCTGCCGCCAAACTTATGAATTTTCCAGCGATTTTCCGCCACTTTCCTGCCTGCCCAGCGCGAAAAGCGTGCATGATAGCGACAGTTGGCCGCCGCGTCTCCCGTTTTATCTGAAACCTATATCAAACGGTAAGACCGCGGCTGCCAAGCGCGCTTTTATCGATGGCTCGGGCCGCGAGGGGCGGCACTCGCGACGCGAGACACGAAAAAAGTGGTGGGGCGTCTAGGGATCGAACCTAGGACCAGTCGGTTAAAAGCCGAATGCTCTACCTCTGAGCTAACGCCCCCACAGGACGCGGGCGGCCGGGAAGCCGCCGGGATGCGCGCGGCATGATACCGGATAATTCCTGCCCGTCAACGCCTAGACCCCCTCCTCGTCCATGCGCTGCAGGCGCTGTCCGGCCAGGCGAGCCGCCGTCGTTTCGGGGAACTCGCGCTGTACGCGCCGCAAAGCGGCGCGCGCCGCGTCCCACTGCTCCAGTTCATAGTTGCAATAGCCCACCTTCAGCAGGGCGTCGGGTACCTTGCGCGAATCGGGGTAGCCGGAAATAACTACTTCGAAGCTCGCGAGCGCTCGGTCGAAGGCCTGCGTCACGTAGTGCGATTCAGCGAGCCAGTATTGCGCGTTGTCGGCGAGTTCACTCTCCGGGTAACTCTTCAGGAACTGCTCGAAAGCCATCGCGGCCGGCTCGTAGCGCTGCTCCTTGAGTAGCTCGAATGCCGCCTGGTAGTTGTCCCTGTCCGACCCGCCCGGCACGGGCAGCTGCCCCGGCGACAGCGTGCCACCCTCGAGTACGCTGGGCGTTTGCACCGAGGTCTCGAGTTGCTGGATGCGCGCGTCGAGATCGATATACAGATCGCGCTGGCGCTCAGCCGTCGTGGACGCATGGTGCTCCAGTTCCTCGATGCGACCCTGCTGCTCGTCGCTGCGGCGTTCGAGCGACGACAATTGCTGGCTCATGTTGACGAGACTCTGGTTCTGGACCACGCGCTCTACGGCGGCCAGACGCTGCTCGAGTTCGGTCAGCTTGACGAGCACCGGGTCCTCGCCCCGCGGCTGCAGGAGTTCGCAACCGCCGAGTGCCAGCAGCGGCACGAGCAGCAGGACCCGGTTTCTGCGCAAATCGTTCATGAGACTAATTCGCGTACTTGAACTCGACGCGGCGGTTCTGCGCGTAGTCGCTCTCGGTGCTGCCGAACGCGACCGGACGTTCCTCGCCGAAGCTCACCGTCGAGATCTGGTCGGCACCAACGCCCTGGATCAGCAGCATCTGGCGCACGGCCTGCGCGCGGCGCTCGCCGAGACCGATGTTGTATTCGCGCGAACCGCGTTCGTCGGCATGGCCTTCGAGACGAATACGCCAGGCCGGGTTGCCCGTCAGCTGCATGGCGTGACGCGAGACGATGTCGCGGTCTTCGGGGCGAACCTCAGACGAGTCGAACTCGAAGAAGATGACCGTGGCCAGTTCGCCGGCCGAGGGATCGCTGCCGAATTCCTGGCCGCCGTAGGGATCCGAGCCGTCCATACCGCTCGTGGAAGCCCCGGCGTCCTCGCCGTAGGTCGTGTCAGACGGTTCCGGATCGGGAATCGTGTTCTGCGGACAGCCCGCCAGGAGGGCGGTGATGACCGCGAATGCAATCAGTTTGAAATACAACATGGTTATGCCCTTTGTGTGCCTTAAAGCGAAGTCAATCAATATGTTAGAAATAAAACCTCGATCTGGTTGCATGTCGTCCTGCTAATAGCGCGGGAACGGCGACCAGACCGGCTCCCTCACGTCTCCCCCGGCCCGTGCCGCGAGTTTCTGGCGAATCAGCCCGTCCGCCGACACGGTCTCGAGGACGCCGTCGCGGCCCTCCCGCGTTGCGTAGATCAGGCTGTCGCTGTTGGGCGCAAAGCTCGGACTTTCGTCCTGCCGCCCGCGCGACAATACGAGCAGCCCCTTGCGCTCGAGATCGGTCACCGCAATCCGGAAATTGCCCCGGTCGTTAGTCACCATGGCCAGCTTCTTGCCGTCCGGTGACAGGCGCGGTCGCGCATTATAACTTCCCTCGAAGGTCACGCGCTCGGGCGTCCCGCCGCTGGCGGGAATCCGGTAAATCTGCGGGCCACCGCTGCGATCCGAGGTGAAATAGATGGTCTGCCCGTCCGGCGACCACGAGCCCTCGGTGTCGATCGCGCGGTGCGTGGTCAGGCGGGTCTTGCGACGCGTGTTGATGTCGAGGACATGGATATCGGGATTACCGTCGACGCCACCAAGGGTAATGACGAGTTTGCGCCCGTCGGGCGAGAATGACGGTGCGCCATTGATGCCCGGCTCGGACGACACACGGAAACGGTTACCCGTTCGCAGAGTCTGCACCCAGATCGAGGAGCGATTGTTCTCGAAGGACACGTAGGCGATCTGGCGGCTGTCGGGCGACCACGCCGGTGACATGATGGGGTCGGCGCTTTCCATGATCGTGTGCTGGTTGAAGCCGTCCTGGTCCGCAACGACGAGCGAATAGAGGCGACCGTCGCCCTGCTGCTTTGCGGTCACGTAGGCCACGCGTGTGCCGAAGACGCCCTGGATCCCGGTCAGCTTCTCGTAGATCATGTCAGCAGCCCGGTGCGCCGCGCCGCGCATCGTCGAGCGCGTCACGCGAGGCATCTTGAATCCGAGCAGCTGCCGGCGCCCGACCACGTCGAAGAGCTGGAACTGCAGCGTGAACTGGTCGTTGTCGGTCTGGACCAGCTTGCCGATCACGATAGCCTCGACGCCGACGAAACTCCAGTCCTGGAAGTCCACGTCGCCGCCTTCAGTCGGCCTCTGCAGCATCTTCTCTTCGGCCACGGGCTCGAAGCGGCCGCTGCGCCTGAGGTCATCGGTAATGATCGTCGTGACGTTCATCGGGGCGGCGGACGACTGACCCTCCCACCCGAATGGCACGACGGCCACGGGCGTCGGCTGCGCGATGCCCGTTACCTCGATATCGAGCACCTGGGCGCCGCCCAGCGCCGGCGCCAGCAGAATCAGCAATACATAGAGTTTTCGCACGTTCACCTCGTCAAGTCAGGCCGCAAGGTTATCCTCAAATCGGCACGGAACACATCCGGATTCGTCGGAAGCGGCAAAGGCGAGGCCTTCTCGACCGCTGCCAGTATCGACCGTTTCACCGCCTCATCGCCATTACAACTGACAATATTGGCACTTATTACGTCACCCGTGCGCGTTTGCCGCACGCGCACGACGCAGACCGTATCTTCGCCGGCGCTGGCGGGCATGGCCCAGCTCCGCTGGATTTTCTGCGAGATGGCAAACTGGTAGGCCGCCATTTCCTGTGAGCCTTCCGCGGCCATGCGCCTCGCCTCGGCGTCAACTTCCGCCTGCCGTTGCTCGGCCTCCATCTCCCGCCTCAGGCGCTCGTTCTCCTCGCGCTGGCGCTGGATTTCTTCCTGGCGCCGGCGCTCGGCCTCCTGCCGCCTGCGCTCGAGTTCCTCTTCCTCGCGCTTCTTGCGCTCGGCCTCTTCGCGTTCCCTGCGCTTGCGATCCTCCTCCTCCTTGCGTTTGAGTTCCTCGAGGCGCTTTTGTTCGAGTAGCGCCTCCTGGCGGCGCTGTTCTTCCTCGGCCTGCCGCCTCAGTTCCTCGGTGTTGTCGGGCTCGGGTTCCGGCTCGTCGACAACCGGCTCGGGCTCGGGCTCGGGTACAGGCTCGGGTTCGGGTTGCGGCTCAACCTTTGGCGGCGGCGATTCAGGGATGTCGGCCACGAGCGTCGCCTGAATGGCAAGCGGCGTGAACGGTGTCGGGCGGGTGTAATCGACCGCGACGATCATGGCGCCAAAAATTGCCACGTGCAGCAGCACGGACAGGCCGACAGGGCCGAAATTGTTCCCCGTGTGGCTCACGTTACTCCGGTATGGGGTACGTATCGAGGGGGTCGGTGACGAATCCGATGTTCCCGGCGCCCGCCTGTTGCAGGATGACCATGGCGCCAACGACATTGCCGTACGGCACGGCCCGGTCGGCTTTGACGAAGACCGGCGTGCGGGGCTTGGCTTCGAGTACCGTACTCACGATGGTGACGATCTTCTTGCCCGACGACGGCTTGTCTTCGTCGTCCCCGGCGTTGATGTACAGGTTGCCCTCGGCATCGACACTGAGCACCAGCGGATCGTGATCCGGCACCGATTCGATGGGCTCCGCATTGGCCTTCGGCAATTCGACCTCGATACCTTGCGTCAACAGCGGCGCCGTGACCATGAAGATCACGAGCAGCACGAGCATGACGTCGATGTACGGCACGACGTTGATTTCGCCCATGAGCTTGCGTTTTTTCATTGCCGTCGGCATGTCAGCCTCCCAGCTTCGCGCGCGCGTGACGTTGCAGGATGCTCGAGAATTCTTCCGTGAAACCGTCGTAGCGATACTCGAGGCGCACGACCTTGTCGGCGTAACGGTTGTAGGCGATGACCGCGGGAATGGCGGCGAACAGGCCCATGGCCGTCGCAATCAGCGCCTCGGCAATCGGCGGCGCGACCACGGCCAGGGTGGCCGTTGCCTGGTTACCGATTTCTATGAACGCCACCATGATGCCCCAGACCGTGCCGAACAGGCCGACATAGGGGCTCGTCGAGCCAATCGTGGCCAGCATCGCGAGATTCTGTTCGAGTCTGTCCACTTCGCGCATCTGCGCGACGCGCATGCCGCGCCGGCACTCCTCGATGATCTTGTCGGGCGATCCACCGCCAGCCTGCAGGGCGCGGTTGAATTCGCGAAACCCGGATTCGAAGATATTGGCCATGCCGACGGCGCCGCCTTTGGCGCGCGAGGCGCTCTGATACAGCGTGTTGAGGTCGCCGCCCGACCAGAACGCGGCCTCGAAGTCGTCGGACGCGTCCTTCGTGCGACGGATGAGTCGGCGCTTCGTGAAGATGATGCTCCACGATATGAGCGACGCGGCGATCAATAGCAGCATCACGATTTGTACGGGCAGGCTGGCACCCAGCAACAGCCCGGTCACGGACAGGTCTGCGGTCATTTCAGGATTCCCCAAAGATGGAAGACGGCACGCGCTGCGGCCGCATCGTGTCGGCGTCGAGATAGGCCGCCTTGATGATGCCGCTGATCAGCAGTTCGCCGTCAGTGTTGTGTCGAAAGATCTTTTGCTCGATGTCGAAGGCAGCCCGCGTGAGATCCTGCAGCGCCGCCGTCACGACCAGTTCGTCACTGAGCCGCGCCGGCGCGTGGAACTTCACGTTGGCCTCGGCCACGACAAAGATGCGCCGCTCTTCATCCTGCAGGCGTACCATGTCGATGCCGAGCGAACGCAGCCACTCGGTGCGCGCCCTTTCCATGAAGCGAAAATAGTTCGCATAGTAAACGACTCCCTGCGCGTCCGTGTCCTCGTAATAAACGCGGATCGGCAGTTCGAAGGGTTTGACGTCACTCAAACGGCAGCTCCCCGGTGCCGGGCGCCTGCGGCGCCTCGAGCCCGAAATGCAGGTAGGCGTTCTTCGTCGCGACGCGTCCACGCGCCGTGCGCATCAGGAACCCCTGCTGGATCAGGTAGGGTTCGAGCACGTCCTCGATCGTGCCGCGCTCCTCGCCGATGGCGGCCGCCAGGCTTTCCACGCCGACCGGCCCGCCGTCGAACTTGTCGATGATCGTTCTCAGCAGTCGTCGGTCCATGGCGTCGAAACCGTGTGGATCCACCTGCAACATGTTCATGGCATTCTCGGCCACGACCGCCGTCACGACGCCGTCGCCTTCCACTTCCGCGAAGTCGCGCACGCGGCGCAGCAGCCTGTTCGCAATGCGCGGCGTGCCCCTCGATCGCGTGGCGATGGCGCGCGCGCCCGCGTCCTCTATCGGTAGATTCAGGATTCCCGCCGATCGTCGCGCGATGGCCTCGAGTTCCTGTGCGCCGTAGAATTCGAGCCGCTGGACGATGCCGAACCGATCACGCAGCGGCGAAGTGAGCAGGCCGGCACGCGTGGTGGCCCCGACGAGCGTGAACGGCGGCAGGTCGAGTTTGATCGAGCGCGCCGCAGGCCCCTCCCCGATGACGATGTCGAGTTGAAAATCTTCCATTGCCGGGTACAGCACTTCCTCGACGACGGGACTGAGCCTGTGAATCTCGTCAACGAACAGCACGTCGTGGGGTTCGAGATTGGTGAGGATCGCCGCCAGGTCACCGGGCCGCTCGAGCACCGGTCCCGCCGTGTGCCGCATGTTCACCCCCATCTCGTTGGCGATGATATGGGCCAGCGTCGTCTTGCCGAGACCCGGCGGTCCGAAGATCAGCACGTGGTCGAGCGCCTCGGAACGGCGGCGTGCCGCCTCGATGAAGATCCCCATCTGCTGCTTTACGCCCGGCTGGCCGACATACTCGTCGAGACGCTTGGGGCGAATGGCCCTGTCGAAGGCCTTGTCCTCCGACACCGACTCGGCGGTCGTAAGACGGTCGTGTTCGAGGCCGGTCATTACGCTGCCGCCTGTTTGAGCGCCTGTCGGATGATGTCCTCGGCCGTCAGCCCATCGAGGTCCAGCTTGCCGAGCAACCGGTTCACCTCGTTCGGCTTGTAACCCAGGGCCACGAGCGCGTCGAAGGCCTCGGAACGCGGGCTCGTATCAACCGCGATCTTTCCACCCGGCAGGGACGGTACGCCAACCTTTTCGACCTTGTCGCGCAGCTCCATGACGAGCCGTTGCGCAGTCTTCAGGCCGACGCCCGGGACTTTGGCGAGCGTCTTCGTATCCTCGTACTCGACGCAGCGCCGGAAGTCCGTCACCGTGAGCGCCGAGAGCACGCCGAGCGCCATTTTCGCGCCGACGCGATTTACTTTCAGCAGCGTACGGAACAGCGCCCGTTCGTCGGCTGTGGCAAACCCGTAGAGGATCTGCGCGTCTTCGCGCACGAGCAGGTGTGTGTGCAGGAACACGTCGGTCCCGACTTCGGGCAACTCCAGGTACGTCGACATCGGCGTTTCGACCTCGTAGCCGACGCCGCTGCATTCGACGATGATGTGCGGCGCGTGCCTGGCCGCGAGCCGCCCGTGCAGCGAACCGATCATCGCAGGCCCGCCATGCTATTGCCGGTGCCGAGCTGCGCGTGCAGGCGCTGCTGGTGCCCGTGGCACAGCGCCGCCGCCAGCGCGTCGGCCGCGTCGGGTGCCGGCGACCCGTCGAGCTGCAGGATCGACACCACCATGTGTTGCACCTGCTCCTTCGTGGCCGCACCGGTGCCGACGACCGCCTGCTTGATCTCGCGCGGCGCGTACTCGAAGACCTCGACATCGTGGCCGAAGGTGGCGCAGATGGCCGCCGAGCGCGCATGCCCGAGCTTGAGCGCGCTGCCCGCGTTCCTGTGCACGAAAACACTCTCGACCGCCACGACATCCGGCCGGTACTCGGTGACGATCGTGCCGATCGACTCGAAGATCATCCGCAGGCGATCCGCAAAGCCCCCGTCGATGCTCCTGACGGTGCCGCTGGTGACATAGGTCGCCGCGGCACCGGAAAAATCGAGCACACCGAAACCGGTCAGGCGGGAGCCCGGGTCGATACCAAGTATGCGTCGTGTCTCGCTCAATGCCCGCCTCAAAGTTCCGCCAGTACGTCTTCGCTGATATCCGCGTTCGAGTAGACCTCCTGGACGTCGTCCAGGTCCTCGAGCGTCTCCAGCAGCTTGACCATCGACCCGGCTTCCCTGATCCCGAGTTCCGCGTTCGTCGAAGCGCGCATCGTGACCTGTGCCGACTCGGCTTCGAGGCCGGCGGCCACCATCGCATTGCGCACAACCTCGAACTCGTCGGGCGCGGTCAGCACTTCGATCGAGCCGTCAGTATCGACGAGCACATCTTCGGCGCCCGCCTCGATGGCGGCCTCCATGACGGCATCCTCGTCGTTGGCCGGCGCGTAAAGTAACTGGCCCACCTTGTCGAACAGGTAGCCGACCGAGCCGTCGGCACCGAGATTGCCGCCGAACCTGCTGAAAGCATGGCGCACCTCGGCCACGGTGCGGTTGCGATTGTCGGTGAGGCAATCCACCATCACTGCGGTTCCGCCGGGGCCGTAGCCTTCGTAGCGAATCTCGAAAAAGTCGTCGCCGTCGGACTCGCCGCCGCCGCGCTTGATGGCGCGCTCGATATTGTCTTTCGGCATCGACTGGGCCTTGGCCTTGTCGACGGCCAGCCGCAGGCGCGGATTGGCATCGAGATCGGGGCCGCCCATTTTCGCCGCCACGGTGATCTCGCGAATGAGCTTGGTAAATAGCTTGCCGCGCTTCTTATCCTGGGCACCTTTGCGGTGCTGGATATTCGCCCACTTACTGTGTCCTGCCATTTTTTCCTGCTTGCGGTTTGCCCAAGTAATCGGCCCTGCCGGCACGGCCGGCCGAAACTGCGCGTATGATAACGGGTATTGCCGCTTTCGGCACACGAGACGCCGCATTCCCGATGTCCGCTTCGAGCGCAGAAATCACGTCCCGCGACGCTGCAATCGTCGCCGTGCAGGAGCACCTCGACAGCTTGCCCGACAAGCCCGGGCTGGCGGCGTGCCGCGCCGAGGGACGCGCCGTGGCAGCAATCGTCGAACCCTTCGGCCTGCCCCCGGAAATCGTGGCGGCCGTGCACGCATACCCCGCGTTTCGCGACGGTTTTTTTGATTCAAAAACAATAGAAAACAGAGATTTAAATGACTTTCCTAGACTTCTTCTAGGTCTGAAACAGCTCGACGAATTTTCTCTGCCCCGCCACTGGCAGCCCGGCGAAGCGCTCGCAGTACAGCAATCCGAGGCCCTCAGGAAAATGCTCCTCGCGGTCGTTTCCGACGTACGCCTCGTCCTCGTGCGCATCGCCGACCAGCTCAATCGCCTGAGAGACGCGAAAACGGCGCCGGATGCGGTACGGCAGGCCGTTGCCCGGGAAACCCGCGAAATCTATGCCCCGCTCGCCAATCGCCTCGGCGTCTGGCAGCTCAAGTGGGAACTCGAGGATCTCGCCTTTCGCTACCTCGAGCCCGAGACCTACGCCGAGATTGCGACGGCTCTCAAGGAAAAGCGGGACGAGCGCGTCGATTTTATCGAGGAATTCCAGGCCACGCTGCAGCGCGAGCTGCGCGCCGAGGGCATCCACGCGGACATTTCCGGGCGACCCAAGCACATTTACAGCATCTGGCGGAAAATGCGGCGCAAGGACCGCGGCATCGAATCGCTCCACGACATCCGCGCCGTGCGCCTGCTCGTCGATTCGGTCGGCGACTGTTACGCGGCACTCGGCATCGTGCACAACCTGTGGTCCTATATCCCCGGGGAGTTTGACGACTACATCGCCAATCCCAAGGAAAACGACTACCGGTCGCTGCACACCGCCGTCGTGGGCCCCGAGGGCAAGACGGTCGAAATCCAGATTCGCACGCACGAGATGCACCGGCACGCCGAACTCGGCGTTGCCGCCCACTGGCGTTACAAGGAAGGTGGCGGCGCGCCCGCAGCGTTCGATCAGAAGATCAGCTTTTTGCGGCAGCTGCTCGAGCCCAGCGACGACGGGGCCGACCTGCTCGACCAGATTCGTGACGACTTTTTCGAGGATCGCGTCTACGCGATCAGTCCCAAGGGCGACGTGGTCGAACTTTGCGCCAATGCGACACCGCTCGACTTCGCCTACCAGGTACACACGCAGGTCGGCCATCGCTGCCGCGGTGCCAAGGTCAACGGCCGTATCGTGCCGCTGACCTACAAGGTGCAAAACGGCGACCACATCGAGATCATCACGGGCAGCCAGTCGCAGCCCAGTCGCGACTGGCTCAGCCCAAAACTCGGCTACCTGGCCGGCGCGCGCGCACGCGCCAAGGTACGCAACTGGTTCCGGCATCAGGATCGCGATCAGCACATGCGCCAGGGCCGAGACGTGCTCGATCGCGAACTCTCTCGCCTGAACGTCAAGGACGTGGCGACCGACGCCATCGCCAGGCAATTGAGGTACCCGGACACCGACGCGCTGTGCGTCGCGCTCGGCGCGGGCGACATTACATCGGCATCGATTCCGACGGCCCTGCAACACATCCGGGGATCGGAACTCTCGGACCGAATCCGGCCGCGCCGGGGCCGCCGCAAACAGGACGCGAGCGACGCGGCCGCCGTCACCGGCGTCGGCGACCTGCTCTGTAATTTCGCGCGCTGCTGTCGCCCCGTGCCGCCCGAGCCGATCGTCGGCTATATCACGCAGGGCCGGGGCGTCAGCATCCACCGCCAGGACTGCGGTAATTTCCTGGGCCTGAATCGACGGCACCCCGAGCGCGTCCTGGCGATCGGCTGGGGCCGCTCGGATACGGCCGCCTACCCCGTGGACCTCAGCATCCTCGCATTCGATCGAAGCGGCCTGATCCGGGACGTCACCGCCGTGATCGCCGACGACAATGCCAACGTCATCGATCTCCGGAGCCACACCGACAAGGCGTCGCAGCAGGTGATGATGGACCTCAGCGTCGAGGTCGCCGACCTTCCGACGCTGAGCACGATCATCGCCCGTATCGAGCAGATACCGAACGTGGTTTCGGTGCGGCGCAAGGCCTGATCAGCGAGACCGCTGTCATGCCCGAGAGAAGAGCCGAACCAGTGCAAGCGCCCGATTCCGAGGCGCTCGAACGATTGCGCGATCGTACGGACGAGCTCGAGCTGATCATCTCGAGCCTGACAATCTTTGCGCTGTTCTCGATGCCCGGTTGGCTGTTCGACAAGCTGGCCGACGTCTACACCCACCTGTCGACAAGCCTCGTCATTGCCAGCACCGTGGGCACGACGCTGCTGACAGGAACCAGTTACGGGTTGGCTACATGCTTCGTCGTGCACCTGATGGCGAGAGCCTACTGGGTAGGACTGATCGGTCTGCGCACCGTATTCCCCGAGGGTATCAACTGGAACAAGACACCGGGCCTCGGGCCGCTGAGCAGGAAGCACTATAAGGATACATTGCCCGATCTCGACACGGCCATCCGGAACACGGATCGGCTGGCATCGTCGCTGTTCGCTGTCATCAGCATGCTGACGCTGAGTATCCTGTGGTTCGGCACCATCCTGGTTGTAATCATGGTCGCGTCCGGCGCGATTGGCGCGCGCTTCGGCCTCACCAATACCGGCATGGGCGTCGGCGCGCTGGTGTTGCTCGCAGTCTTCGTCGGCGTGCCCCTGTTCGTTTACCTGCTCGACGCGCAGCTCGCGTCGAGGGTGCAACGTCTCGGGGAAAGCCGCCGGTTTGCCGCCGTCGTTCGCTTCCTGCGGCGCATTGCAGGGCTCGCGTACCCACAGCGCCTCGTGTTGCCGGTTCAGCTGACGCTGCAGAGCAACATGCGACCTGCGGCGTTTTTCCTGGCCCTGATCGCCAGCGTCATGTTTATTGTCGTCGTCGGCAATACGCGCGCTGCTGCATGGAACAGCTTCACGCTCTCGGGAGAATTCAAGTATCTCGAAACGGCAGAGGTTCGGGACGGCCTGAGCAGCACGCACTACGAGGACATGCACGGCTCACTGGATCGCCTGCGCGGCTGGCCGCGCATCGACAGTTTCAATCAAAGCGGCAGCTTCGTTCGCCTGTTCCTCCCCTACCAGCCACTGCGCGACAACCTCGTGCTCGATCAACTTTGCGGTAGCGCCGGGGAAACGCCGGACCGGGTTGCCTGTCTGCGCCAGTTATGGGCCGTAAGCGTCGAGGGACGAGTCGTGCCGATGGACGATTTCCTGCCCGCCGAGCGCATGGACCTGGGCATGCGAGGGTTGATCGGGCTCATACCTCTGAAGGGACTCCAACCCGGACTGCGCCGGATCGAGGTAATCTGGAACCCGGGCGCGGCTGAAGAGACCGCGCCGATCGACGATCGCTATGCGCAGCTCAATCGGCGCTACGTCATCCCGATTGCCTTCTCGCCCAACGTCGAGGTGTCGCTGGACTAGGCGGTCAGGCCTTCCGCGTACCGGCCGCCGGTGCGGGCGGTGGCGGCGCATCGGTGCCCGACCTGCGCTTCGCAATGTCGGTCGCGAGAGCCATCATCGAGGTCAGGTCTGCGAGGTTTGCCGGCACGACAAACGTGTTGCCGTTTTTCGCCAGGTTGCCGAACTCGCCGATGTACTGCTCGGCGATGCGCAACTGCATGGCCTCCGCGCCGCCCTGGTCGATGACGGCATTCGCAACGCGCCGCAGGCCTTCCGCCGTCGCGGTCGCAACCGCGAGAATCGCCTCGGCCTCACCCTGGGCTTCGTTGATCTGCTGCTGCTTGGCCGCTTCCGATTCCTTGATGACGCGCTGCTTTTCGCCTTCCGCCTGGTTGATCTTCGCGTCACGCTCGCCTTCGGAATGCAGGATCACCGCGCGTTTTTCACGCTCGGCGCGCATCTGTTTTTCCATCGCGCCCAGCACGTCCTGTGGCGGATTGATGTTCTTGATTTCGTAGCGCAGGACCTTGACGCCCCAGGGATCCGAGGCCTTGTCGAGTTCCGCAACAACGTTGGCGTTGATCGTACTGCGTTCCTCGAACGTGCGATCGAGGTCGATCTTGCCGATCTCCGAGCGCAAGGTCGTCTGCGCCAGCTGGGAAATGGCAAACATGTAATTGCCGATGCCATAAGACGCGCGTCCCGGGTCGAGGACCTGCAGGTAGAGAACGCCGTCGACACCTACCTGGACATTGTCCTTGGTGATGCAGATCTGCTCGGCAATGTCGGCCGCCTGCTCCTTGAGTGTGTGCTTGTAGGCGACCTTCTCGATGAACGGAATCAGGATGTGGAAGCCGGCATTCAGCGTCTTGGAGTACTTGCCGAGCCGCTCGACGACGTACGCGTTCTGTTGCGGCACGACAACCGCAGTCTTGACGAGGATGATGATCGCAACGACGACGATGCCGATGGCGACGATCAGTGAATCATAGGACTCCATTAACATTCTCCTTGGCTTGCGGCTATTCGGCTTCGACGTGCAGCGTCAGACCCTCGGCCTTGACAACGCGCGCGCGGGACCCGCTACTGATCGTATCGGGACCGATGTTTCTGACCGTCCACTTCGTACCGCGGAATTCGATGCGCGCCTCGGCGCCCGCAGCAAGATCCGTGTCAACATTGACAGTGTTGCCCGAAAGCGATTCGCGAAAACCGACGGCGCCGCCGCGGATCTTCTCGTAGAGGCTCTTGCGGAACGTGAAAAACGAGATGAGCGACAGCGCGGCAAATGCGGTCCATTGCACCCACTCGGGCATCGCGAGACCGAACAGGCTTGCCAGACCGACGAGCGCGGCGGACAGGCCGAGGAACACGAGGTAGAACTGCGCATCGACCGCGAATAACTCGGCGCCGAGCAATATTGCGCCGATGATCATCCATCCCCACCAGGTCATAACCATCCTCCCAAGCGTGCGATGCGTGCCACTATAGCTCGAATTCCGCACAAGCGGCAGCTTGAAAGACGGACGCACCGGCCCCATATGCGGTAACATCCTGCGAGCCGCCGGCAACAAGAAACAGGGGGACGGCATGCAGGAATCTGGCACTTCGATCGCGGAGTTTTTCACCAACCTCGTCGCGACGCTGAACGGTTATGTCTGGAGCTCGGCGCTCGTTTACCTCTGCCTCGGCGCAGGCCTGTTCTACTCCCTGCTGACGCGCTTTGTGCAGGTCCGCCTGTTCGGCGAGATGTTGCGACTGCTGTTCTCGAGCAAGGAATCCGACCGCGGAATCTCCTCTTTCCAGGCGCTCGCCGTGTCCCTGTCCGGCCGGGTCGGCACCGGTAACATCGCCGGCGTTGCTGCAGCCATCGGTTTCGGCGGACCCGGCGCCGTGTTCTGGATGTGGGTTGTCGCCTTCCTCGGGGCGGCGACGGCCTATATCGAATCGGCCCTCGGCCAGATCTACAAGGAAGTCGACGAAGGCCAGTATCGCGGCGGCCCCGCCTATTACATTGAAAAAGCGATGGGCCAGACGTGGTACGCGTGGATCTTCGCCATCGCCACGATCTTTGCCTGCGGCGTGCTGCTGCCCGGCGTGCAGTCCAACAGTATCGGCAACGCCGCCAATCTCGCGATCGGCAGCGACGCCATGATGCCCTTCATCGGCGGACCCGTGCCGCTGACGAAGTTCATCACGGGGCTCTTCGTCGTGGCCGCTCTCGGTTTCATCATCTTTGGTGGCGTCAAGCGCATCGCGCACGTAACGCAGGTCGTCGTGCCCTTCATGGCGCTGGGCTACATCCTCATGGCGCTCGGCATCATCATCTACCACGTCAGCGAATTGCCAGCGATCATCGCGCTGATCGTCGGCGACGCGTTCAGCCCGATGGCCGGCGTCGGCGCCGCGATTGGTTGGGGCGTCAAGCGCGGCATCTATTCGAACGAGGCCGGACAAGGCAGCGGCCCGCACGCGGCCGCGGCGTCGGAGGTCCAGCACCCCGCTCAGCAGGGCCTCGTCCAGGCCTTTTCGGTCTACGTCGATACGCTGTTCGTCTGCTCGGCGACCGCGTTCATGATCCTCATCACGCAGCAGTATTACGTCACCGGGCTGGACATGGCCATCAGCGGCGGCGTGCTCGGACCGGACGTGATCATCGCGAGCCCCGCGTTCACGCAGCTCGCGCTCGAGAGCGTCCTCGGCGGCTTTGGCAAGATATTCGTTGCCATCGCGCTGTTCTTCTTCGCATTCACGACGCTGCTCGCCTACTACTACATCGCCGAGACCAACGTCGCCTATATCCGGCGCACGCTACACGTGCCGTGGCTGATCTGGCTGCTGAAGGCCGCGACGCTCACGGCCGTTTTTTACGGCACCCTGCGCGAGGCGAACCTCGCGTGGGCCATGGGTGATCTCGGCGTCGGCCTCATGGCCTGGCTCAATATCATCGGTATCCTGATCCTGTTCTTCATGGGCAGGCCTGCGATCAAGGCGCTGCGGGACTATGAGGCGCAGCGCAATGCCGGGGTCAAGAAGTACACATTCGATCCCAAGGCGCTCGGTATCCGGAACGCCCACTTCTGGGAGAAGGAGTAGCGCGGCGCGGCCGCCACCTATCAGCCGCAGGCTAAAATGCCTTGCGGCTGATGATCCCGGCCGCGCTCGCTACCTCGTCGCCGGAGTCGGCGATCCGGTGCCACAGCTGGCGCACGGGCAGGATGTTTCATTGCGAGGCATTCTAGCCCGCAATGAAACATGCTGATCGTGCGCCGAAACTGAGTTACTTATTCGGAAAATTCAGCGCCCTGCCGTCGACTGCAAGGGCCGCTTCGTGCACGGCCTCGGCCAATGACGGATGCGCATGAATGGTGCGCTGAATGTCCTCGGTCGATGCGTTGAACTCCAGCGCCAGGACGGCCTCGGAAATGAGTTCGCCGGCCATGGGGCCGACGATGTGCACGCCGAGTATTTCGTCGTCGTCTTCCGACGAGATGATCTTCACGAATCCAGCCGTCTGTTCCATCGCCTTGGCTCTGCCGCTCGCCATGAACGGAAACTGGCCCGTCTTGTAGCTGCGGCCGCTTTCCTTCACCTCGGCTTCGGTCTTGCCCGTCCAGGCAATCTCCGGGTTCGTGTACAGCACCGACGGGATGACATCGTAATTCATCTCCGCGATTTCACCCGCGATCAGGTCGGCTACCATGACGCCTTCCTCAGACCCTTTGTGCGCCAGCATCGGGCCGCGCACGCAGTCGCCGACGGCGTAGACACCCTTGACGCGCGTGCGGCATTCGTCGTCGACGCTAATGAAGCCGCGCTCGTCGAGCTGGATGCCCGCGTCTTCCGCAAAGAGACCGCGCGTCACCGGACGCCGACCAACGGCGACGACGAGCTTTTCGACGTCCATGCTCTGCGCGCCATCCTTGTCGTCGTACTCGACCGTGACGCCCTTCTTGCCCGCGGTCGCTTTCCTGACCGTCGCGCCGAGGCGAATGTCGAGGCCCTGCTTTTTGAACTCGGCCGCCGCCGCCTTGGCCACGTCGCGATCCGCCATGAACAGGAAATCGTCCATCGCCTCGAGCACCGTCACCTTGGCGCCGAGACGTGCCCACACGCTGCCCAGTTCGAGGCCAATGACGCCCGCTCCCACGACGCCGAGCGTCTTGGGGACAGCTCCGAGCTCGAGCGTATCCCAGGAGTCGATAATCTTTTCCCCGTCGAATTTCGCGATCGGCAATTCGATCGGCTCCGACCCCGATGCGAGGATCACATGATCGGCCGAGAGAACCTCTTTCTTACCCTCGACGGGCTTGAACTCCACCTTCCTGTCCTTGAGCAGCTTGCCGTGCCCGACAAGACCCTCGACCCCGGCCGCTTTGAACAGCCCGGCGATGCCCCCTGTGAGCTGACGCACGATGCCGGCGCGGCGCTTCTGCATCGCGGCGATATCCATCTCGACGCCGCCGGTCTTGATACCGTGTTTCTTGAACTCGTGTTCGGCGCGGTGATACAGCTCGGATGATTCCAGCAACGCCTTCGACGGGATGCAGCCGGCGTTCAGGCAAGTACCGCCGAACGCGTACTTGCCGTCCCTGTTCTGCCACTCATCGATGCAGGCCACGGTCTTGCCGTGCTGCGCTGCACGAATGGCCGCTATGTAACCGGCCGGGCCGGCGCCTATGACTACTACGTCGTAACTTCTGTTCATGTGAACGTCGTGTCCTTGTCAGCTCAGACCTGCAACAGCAGCCTGGAGGGATCCTCGAGCTGTTCCTTGATCGAGACCAGGAATTGCACGGCCTCCTTGCCATCGATAATGCGGTGGTCGTAGGTCAACGCGATGTACATCATGGGGCGTGCCTTGATGTCGCCGTCAACGACCATCGGCCTCTGCTGGATGGCGTGCATTCCGAGTATCGCGCTCTGCGGCTGGTTGAGGATGGGTGTCGACATCATCGAGCCGAAGATACCGCCGTTGGTGACTGTAAACGTGCCACCGGTCAGGTCATCCATGCTGATCGTGCCGTCCTGCGCCTTCTGGGCGAGTTCGCCCAGCGCGGCCTCGAATTCTGCGAAACTCATCTGGTCCACGTCGCGGACGACCGGAACCATGAGTCCGCGATCGCTCGAAACGGCGATGCCGAGATCGTAGTAATTGTGGTAGACGATGTCGGTCCCCTCGACCGATGCGTTGACCACCGGGAATTTCTTCAGGGCCTCGACCGCCGCCTTGGCAAAGAACGACATGAAGCCGAGCCGCACGCCGTGCTTCTTCTCGAAGTCGTCGCGATAGCGTTTGCGCAGTGCCATGACCTCGGTCAGGTCGACTTCGTTGAACGTCGTCAGCATGGCCGCCGTGTGTTGCGCCTCGACAAGTCGTTCCGCAATGCGAGCTCGCAGCCGCGTCATGGGCACCCGCTTCTCTTCGCGCACCGTACCCGTGACGACCTCGCCACCCTCGGTTTCCGGCGCCGCGTCGCCCGGCGTCACCTCGCTGGAGCCCTCCTCTTTCAGGAAGTTCATGACGTCGGCCTTGGTGATGCGTCCGTCCTTGCCGGTGCCCGAAACCAACGTGGCATCGAGATCGTGCTCCTCGAGCAGCCGCCGCACGGCCGGGCTCGTCTTCACCGGGCCTTTTCCGGCCGACTTCTTCGCGGCCGCAGGTTTGCGCTCCGCGTCCGTCTTCCCGTCGTCCCCGCTCTCTTTTGCGGCAGGCTGCTTTTGCGCGTCGGCTGCAGGCGCACCGTCGCCCTCCTCGAGAATCGCCAGGACGTCACCGGCCTCCACGGTGGCGCCATCTTCGACGACGATTTTTGCCAACGTTCCAGCGGCCGGGGCCGGCACCTCGAGGACGACCTTGTCGGTCTCGAGATCGACGAGATTTTCGTCTCGCGCGACGCCGTCGCCCACGCTCTTGTGCCAGGCGACCAGGGTTGCATCGCTCACCGACTCGGGCAATTGCGGGACCTTGATCTCAATACTCATTTCGTCTTCCGTTTCGTCGTCTTGGGCTTCTGGACCTTCTCCGCCTCGCTCGAGATATCGAGCGCCGCTTCGACCAGCGCCTGCTGCTGTTGCAAATGGACTTTGAAGATGCCGGATGCCGGCGCGGCGGCGCCGGCCCGTCCGGCGTAGTACAGCTGCTGATGATCCGCGAGCGGTTCCTGCAGCCGGTGCTTGATCTGGTACCAGGCGCCCTGGTTCAGCGGCTCCTCCTGGCACCAGACGATCTCCTCCACGTGGGCGTATTCGTGGATGATTTCCGCGAACTCGTCAATGGGGAACGGGTACAGCTGCTCGATGCGCACGATCGCGATGTCGTCGATATTCTGCACTTCGCGCGCCTCGAGAAGATCGAAAAAGACCTTGCCGCTGCAGAACACGACGCGGCGCGTCTTCTTCACGTCGATCGCCTCGATCTCCGGGATGATGAGTTCGAATCGACCGGACGACAGGTCCGTGAGCGGCGATACCGACATCTTGTGGCGCAGCAGGCTTTTCGGCGTCATGACGATCAGGGGCTTGCGGAATCGACGCACGTGCTGACGGCGCAGCATGTGGAACATCTGCGCCGGCGTCGACGGCACGCACACCTGCATGTTGTGCTCCGCACAAAGCTGCAGGAAGCGCTCGAGACGCGCGGAGGAATGTTCAGGCCCCTGGCCCTCATAACCGTGCGGCAGGAACATGGTTAAACCGCAAAGACGGCCCCACTTCGCCTCGCCCGAGCTGATGAACTGGTCGATGACGACCTGCGCGCCATTGGCAAAGTCGCCGAACTGCCCCTCCCAGATCACCAGCGTGTCGGGTGACGTGCTCGCGTAGCCGTACTCGAAGCCAAGCACGGCTTCCTCGGAGAGGAAGGAATCGATGACGCGAAAGGCGTCCTTGCGATCGGAGACGTGCTGCAAGGGCACGTACTCGCGATTATTGAGCTGGTTGTGCAACACGGCGTGACGATGGAAGAACGTGCCTCTTCCTGAATCCTGGCCGACAAGCCGGACCTCGTGACCCTCGTCAAGCAGCGACGCGTAGGCCATGGTTTCGGCGAAACCCCAGTCCATGTCCATGTCGCCCCTGGCCATCTTGGTGCGATCGTCCATGATCCGCTTGACGCGCCCGTGGGGCTTCACGTCGGCCGGATAGGTCGTGATCGCATCGCCGAGTCTGGCCACCGTCTTCGGACTGATCGACGTGTCAGCAGGCTCGTCCCACTCCGTGTGCAGGTAAGGCGTCCAGTCGACCGTAAACTCATCGCCGATCATGCCCAGCAACGATCGCGGTACGGGCTCTCCGCGATCCAGGCGGTCGCGGTAGGCGTCCTGCATTTCTTCGGCCGTGGTCGCTTCGATCAGGCCGGCAGCCTTGAGCTTCTCCGCATACAGCTGGCGCGTCGTCGGATGGCCCTTGATGCTGCTGTACATGATCGGCTGCGTTGCCGAGGGCTCGTCCGCCTCGTTGTGGCCGTGCCGGCGATAGCAAACGAGATCGATGACCACGTCTTTCTTGAATCGCTGGCGGTAATCGAACGCGAGTCGCGTGACGAACAGCGCCATTTCAGGATCGTCGCCATTCACGTGAAAGATCGGCGCCTCGATCATCTTGGCGACGTCCGAGCAATAGTCGGTCGAGCGCGCATCCGCCGGCCGGCTCGTCGTGAAGCCGATCTGGTTGTTGACGACGATATGCAACGTGCCGCCTGTCCGGAAGCCGTGGATCTGTGACATCTGGAACGTCTCGGTCACAACACCCTGTCCGGCAAAGGCCGCGTCGCCGTGAATCAACACCGGCAGGACTTCCTGTCGCTCGACGTCGCCGCGCCGCTGCTGGCGGGCCCGCACCGAGCCCTCGACGACGGGATTGACGATCTCGAGATGCGACGGATTGAACGCCAGCGCGATGTGCACATTGCCGCCCGGCGTCTTCATGTCCGCAGAGAAACCCTTGTGATACTTGACGTCGCCGGATCCGCGCAGCTCGTCGAGGTCGTAGTTGCCCTCGAACTCCTCGAACAGCTCTTCCGGGTTCTTGCCGAGGACATTGACCAGCACGTTGATTCGTCCGCGGTGCGCCATGCCGATGACGATCTCCTTGATGCCCTTGGCGCCGCCCTGCTGGATGACGTCGTCGAGCATCGGGATCAGGCTCTCGCCGCCTTCGAGCGAAAAGCGTTTCTGCCCCACGTAGCGCGTGTGCAGGTACCGCTCGATCCCCTCGGCGCAGGTGAGCTGGTTGAGCGTCCAGACGCGTTCCTCGTCGCTGAGGTTGTTGGCGATAACGCCCTCTTCGAAGCGTTGACGCAACCAGAGGCGCTCGCGGGCCCGGGAGATGTGAGCAAATTCGATGCCCACCTTGCCGCAGTAGAGGGACTTCAGCAGGTCGAGGATGTCCCTCAAGGTCATCCGTTCGTTGGCCGTGCCCGCGAGGCCGCCTGTGAAGAACTCGGTGTCCATGTCGGCCTCGGTCAGACCGAGGTAATCGAGTTTCAGAACACCGGGCACGCGGCGGTCCATGAGACCCAGCGGGTCGATATCGGCGACCTGGTGGCCGCGCAGGCTGTATACCTGGATCAGTCGGGCGACCGCAGCCTGTTTCTCGCCCGACGTCGTGGCCGCAGCCCTGCGGCGCGTCGAGCTGACGCCTCTGCGGCGACCCGAGGCCGCCTCGGTCAGCAGTTCTTCACGAATCCGGGAATGCACGACCTCGGTGCCGGGATCGCCGAGGGACGCGAAATACTCGCGCCAGCCCGCGGGCACCTGGTCGGGGTCGTCGAGGAATTGCTCGTACAGTCGTTCAACGGCGTTGGCATTGCTACCGAAGAGCGGCGTCGAGGCTAGCTGTTCCTTGATGGAATTAGTCATGTTTTCAGCGGCTTAGACCACCGTTTGAACAAAGGCCCGCGAGACGTTGGGTCGCCCCCGGAAAAAGGGCGCTAGTGTAGCCCAAGCTCCCGGCAAGGGAAACAATAATCCGAAAAATCCAGCGCTTACAGCAGGCGGAACAGATTGACGAGTTCGTAACAGACGAGGCAGGCGTAAAACGAGAAGAACGTGGTCAAAAAGAGGCCGGTGCGAATCCGGTTCAGGAACCGGGCCTTGGCGAGGAATACGAGCACGAAAATCCCGATGGCGGTCATCGTCAGCTTCGTGCTCGTGAACATCAGGGTGCCCTGCGTCATCACGGCCTTCATGACCGGGTTCGCCTCGACCATGCCGAGGTCGAGCAGACGCAGCGTGAGAAACGCGTCGGCGCAGGAGAGCAGCATCGTCCCCGTGGCGAGGAAGAACAGCCACGGGTGGTGCCAGTCGATGAAAACGACCTCATCATCGGCGACCCGCCGACTGGCGTGTCGACGCGACAGGGCGAAACCCCAGGCGACCGTGCGCCAGGAAAACCGGCGCCGATCGGCGCCCGAACGTTGCTCAGGGATTGCGGTACCCCATGCCATTGTTATGCTCGTTTCCCCGTCCGTTACCTGTCCGTTGTCGTCGTTTCTATCAGGAAGGCGATCAGATTCGCCCTGTCCTGCCTGTCGGGCACGCCCGCGAACGTCATCCGGTTGCCGGGCAGGAACCGTCCCGGCTGCGCCAGCCAGGCGTCCAGTGCCGCTGGCGTCCAGACGAAATCGGCGTTGCGCATCGCGGCCGAGTACTCGAAGCCCTCGCGCGTACCCGCATCCCTGCCGATGAATCCGTAAAGCGCGGGACCGATCATGTTTGGTCCGCCCTTGTCGAGGCTGTGGCAGGCCTTGCAAAGGACCGCTTGCCGCTCGCCGGTCGACCGGTTTGCACTTGCGTAAGGCTCGATTTCCAGGTACTCCGCCGCCGGCAGGACGACCTGTTCGCCCAGCGTCGCAGCGGTTGGAAACGGAGCCGCGCCTGACCCGGTTCCGGACGCATCGTTGTTCTTCTTGCCGCAACCGGCAACCAGAAATACCAGCGCCGCGGTTGCCAGCAGCCAGGAGCGCCTGATCAATCCCAACCCTCAAAGCGTGTGCCAGCACAGAATATAGAGCAATTTGTGTACCAAGGCTGTATCGGATTGTTTCGACGCGGTTTTTCATCCGCCGGTTTCAGCGGAAACTTTTGCTTTGTATAAATCTCCGACGGTTTTCGGGTCCCGTCCGCTGCATCACGCGGTGCGAATCGCTATATTCACTGGTCCGGCAGACGCGAGAGGCGGTCATGAAGGGATTTACAGGAGTGTTGCCGAACGGCGAAGCCGTGCATTACGTCGACACGAAGCGCTGGTGGTGGTTGCTCTCGGTAAGCTATCCGTTGCAGGCGCTCATCCCCCTGTGGCTTCATGCCAGCACCGGCAACGAGTTCTGGTTCCTGCTGCCCTTCTTCATCAACTTCATCGCGATGCCGCTGCTCGACGCGCTCATCGGCGAAGACGAAAACAACCCGCCTGAAGCCGTGCTCATGCAACTCGAGCGAGACCGGTATTACCGCTACCTCACCTGGATCACGGTGCCGCTGCATTTCGTCGCGTTGATCGCCTGTGCCGTCTACGCGGGCACGCAGCCGCTCAGCTGGTGGGCGTTCACGCTGCTCGCCCTGCACGCAGGACTCGTCAGCGGCCTCGCAATCAACACGGCGCACGAACTCGGCCACAAGAATACACGCGTCGAGAAATGGCTCGCACGACTCACGCTGGGCGTCCCCGCCTACGGGCATTTCACGGGCGAGCACAATCGCGGCCACCACATGACCGTGTCGACTCCTGACGATTGCGCCAGCTCGCGCATGGGCGAGAGCATCTATCGCTTCGCCCGGAGGGAAATACCGGGCGCCTTTCGCCGCGGCTGGCAACTCGAGCGCGAGCGACTGGCAAGCCGCAACCTGCCGCTGTGGCATTACAGCAACCCGATCCTGCAGTCGTACGCGGTCAGCGCCGTGATTGCGCTGTTGCTGCTGGCCTGGGTCGGCTGGATCGCGATACCGTTCCTCGTGTTGCACCACGCGTCGGCCTACTGGCAGCTGACCAGCGCCAATTACATCGAGCATTACGGCCTGCTGCGGCGAAAGACGGCAAACGGACGCTACGAGCGCTGCGCGCCGCATCACTCGTGGAACAGCAATCACGTACTCAGCAACCTCGTGCTGTTTCACCTCGAGCGGCACTCGGACCATCACGCCAACCCGTTGCGGCGCTACCAGTCCCTGCGTCATTTCGACAACCTCCCGTCGCTGCCGAACGGTTACCTCGGCATGTTCGTGCTGTCATGGATTCCGCCGCTCTGGTTCCGGGTCATGGACAAACGACTCATGGCCTTGCCGCACGTCGCCGGAGATCTCGACGCGGTCAACATCGATCCGCGGGCGAAGGCGTCGATCTTCCTGAAGTGGGGACGGGACAAGATGGCGGAACCCACGGTCGAAGATGCGGCCGGCATTTAACATATTCCGGCTAATCGGCGCTCGTGTGATGCGCCGCACAGTCGCTGACGACACCCCTGTGATGCGCCGCACAGTCATTGCGGCGGCTTCGTTCTACGCTCGGGGCTGTTATTTGCCTGGGCTCAAGACCATGACCACCAGAACATTGCAAGCGGCAGTTGCCGCAGTCGTACTCCTCGTTTCCGGCAATGCGGCGGCCGACTTCGGTGTCGGCGTCAAGGCCGGCACTCTCGGACTCGGCCTCGAGGGACGCTGGGATCCACCCGTTCCCTGGTTCGATCTTCGGGTCGGCCTCAACCAGTTCGATTTCGAGGACGACGGCAACTACTCGGGCGTCGACTACGATGCGACGCTGGCCCTGGACTCGTATTACCTGACGGCCAATTTCAAGTTCCCACTGAGCCCGTTTCGCTTCACGGTCGGCGCCTTTTCCAACGGCAACGAGCTGCAGATGCTGAGTGCGGACACCGCCGGCCTGCCGATCGACATCGGCGGCATTCCGTTCCCGGTCGCCAATGTCGGGGCGCTGCGCAGCACGACGTCCTTCGGCAGTTCGGCGCCCTACGCCGGCGTCGGCTTCGACTTCGAGCTGGGCGGTAAGACCGGCCTGAACCTCGACTTCGGCGTCCTGTGGCAGGGCGAACCCACGGTCTCGCTCGAGGCGACGAATTTTGACAACCTCTCTGCGGCCGAACAGGCGCTGCTCGGGCCCGCGCTCGATGCAGAACGCGCCGAACTGCAGAACGAGATCAGCGATTACAAGGCCTGGCCCGTCGTGTCTCTCGCGTTCGTGTATAACTTCTAGGCAGGGCCCGCCTGAGGACATGAGGGGTGGGCCCTGAGCCCACCCTTTTTTGTTGGGGTCTCTCGTGGACGAATTGCGCATCGACGACGCTATTGCCATCCCGATGTCGGAAATCCGGATTCGCGCCGTTCGCGCCCCGGGCGCCGGCGGCCAGAACGTCAACAAGGTCGCGACGGCTGTTCACCTGCGCTTCGACATCCGCAATAGCGAGTCGCTGCCGGACGCCGTGCGCAGGCGCCTGCTGGCGAGCGGCGATCAGCGCATCACGGCCGACGGCGTGCTCGTGATCAAGTCCCGGGAAAGCCGCAGCCAGGAGCGCAATCGGCAAGCGGCGATCGAGCGACTCGCACAGATCATCCGCGAGGCGAAGCGCGTGCCGAAGCCGCGGAAACAGACCCGCCCGCCGGCCGCCGCGAAACGAAAACGCCTCGACGCGAAGTCGCGCCGCGGCGACCTCAAGCGACTTCGGGAAAAGCCGACGACGGACTAGTCGCCGCAGCGCACCTTGTCATCCTGCCAGCGGCAACCGACGTCCTCCCAGTGGGCCGTAACGTTGAGGCTCTCGAGGAGCGATAAGAAGTCGGGGTGCTGTCGGAGCGGTGCCAGCTCGTCGATATAGAGAATCTCCATCGAAAAGGTCTCGCCGGGATTGTCGAGCAGGCGGGCGATTGCCATCGCACCCTCGATGTCGCCGAGCAGCGTGCGCACGAGAATCACGATGTGGGGGATCACCTCGCCCGCTTGCCAGCTCCGGCCGATCGCGGCAAGCGCTGCGTCCGCGTTTGCGGGCCCGGGGTCGGCGAGCGCCCCGTAGACGGGATCGATCCATGACGTGTCGCTGCCCAGCACCGTCGCGGCCGCCAGCGCCATCATGCGGGACTTCTCCAGCTGGCCCGTACGCTTCAGGAACAGCGCATACGCCATGTCATGGATAATGCCCGTCGCGTCGAGTTCGTTGGCGCGTTCAAAGTACTCGTGGGCCTTGCCGGTGTTGCCGAGCCAGGTGTAGATCATCGCGATACGGCTGTTGATCACGGTACTGTCGGGATCGACGACTTCGCCTTGCAGGGCGATGTCACGAGATTCCCGCAGTCGACCCACGCTGGCCAGCATCTGCGAATACCAGCTGAACGCGTTCGTGTCGACGACTTCCGCGTGTACCGCCTGGCGATAGGCCTTCTCCGCCTCGGTCCATTCTTTCCTCTGGTAGTGAACGAAACCGTCGATCGCGCTGGCCAGGTCGGCCATTCGCGGATCCATGGCGACCCCTTTTTCGATTGTCGTCCTCGCCAGCGCGAGATACTCGTCCAGCGGTTTCTCGCGGTAGTCCGGCATCAGGGCGTACGCGGTCGCGAGGCCGAGATAGGCCGGCCCGTAACTCTCGTCGATGGCGATCGATTCCGAGAACAGACGAATCGACTCCTCGAGGTTTTGCTCCTCGAAGCGGTGCTCGAGCAGGTAGGCGGCCCTCAGGTAGCCGTTGTACGCCGTGGAATCCGGTGCCACTCGGGAGACCAGCTCGGGTGTCCTCTCGCCGGCCAGTTCGTCACGGACGGCCTTGGCGAGGCGTTCCTGGACACCGAACAGGTTCTCCAGTTCGCCCGCCTCCTCGCCCGATTTCATGATCGCGCCGTCGGCACCGCTGACGATTTCGTAGACGATCCTGAGCGCGCCGTTCTGTACCTGGACCGAGCCGTAGAGCATGCTTTCCACGCCCAGGCCTCTCGATACGCCCGTCGGTTCGCCGCTGTGTTCTCCTCTCACGTTCTTGATCGTAAAGCCCGGCAATTCGCTCAATCGCTGGGCCAGCGTGTTCTTGATGCCGTCCACGATGTACTGCTTTGCGGGATCGCCACTCAGGTTGTCGATCGGCATGATCGCGAGTGACCGGACCGGCGGTGGTGCCGGCCGCTGACCGACGTTCCACGTCACCGCAATAATCGCGAGGACGGCGATCGCAAGAAGCGCTGCCGCGCCCTTCCACGAGCCAGGCTTGCGCGTTTTATCGACTGGCGTAACCTGGCGCGGGGCAGGCTCCAGTGGCTCGACCGGTTTGAGGAGCCTGTATCCTTTCTTATGAACCGTACCGATGTACTCGAACGGTTTCGAGTCCCCGAAGTGCCCTCGCAGCATGGAGATCTTCTGCTGCAGCGGCTCGTCACTGAACGCGCGGCCGTGCCACACCTCGTCGATGATTTCGTCCTTGGTGACCAGTGCGCCGCCGCGTTTTGCAAGCGCCAGGAGTACGTCGAAGGCCATTGGTTCGGGACTGATCTCGACACCCTCCCGGCGCAGGACGCGCAGCGACGGCAGGACCTCCCAGTCCCCCAGTCGAAATCCGGCATCGAGTTCTTCTATGGTCGGCATCGTGCTCCCCTGAGGATGCCCGCTGGCGCGGACGTCCTTTTTCACTGACTGTAGGCCCGGTTAAGCACTTGCACAATTAATGTTACATTGTTACCATTTAGTCTTGATAACAATGGAGCCTTGGCCATGACGCCCACTGCCGTCAAACGTACCCAGACCGGTGTCCGCATCGAATCCTCCCTCCTCAAGGTGCTCAAAGGCCTCGCCGAGTACACCGAAATGAGCCTCGGTGACCTCCTCGAGGGAATCGTGCTGCATGCATTCGAGGGCAAAGCGCCGTTCTCGCCCGAGACGCGCAAGGTCATTGAACAACTCAAGGCCGTGTACGGCTGCGAGCTCACCGCCGCCGACAGCCACAAGCTCGTCGAGGCGGTCCGGGAGTCCTAGAACAGTCCCTCGATTTCCCCGTCATCGTTGACGTAGATCGCATTGGCCGCGGGATTGCGCGGCAGACCGGGCATGGTCATGACCGCACCCGTGACGACGACGACGAATTCGGCGCCCGCGGCCAGGCGTATTTCCCGGATGGGCACGACGTGGCCGCTGGGGGCGCCGAGCAGGTTCGGGTCAGTCGAGAAGCTGTACTGCGTCTTCGCCATGCAAATGGGGTAACTGCCAAAACCTTCGGTCTCGAAGCGCGCGAATTCGGCGCGCACCTTCTTGTCCGCGATGATGTCATCAGCGCCGTACATTTCGCGTGCAATCGTCGCGGTCTTGTTCCACAACGACGCGTCGTCGCTGTACAGCGTGCGGAATTGTGCCGTTCCCGAATCGCATAGGGCCACGACATGCTCCGCCAGGTCGGTCGCGCCTTTGCCACCGTCCGACCAGTGCGTGCACGTGATGGCGCGAACGCCGAACTGCTCGCAGAAATCGCGCAGCGTTTCCACCTCGGCGTCGGTATCGGCCGTGTAGCGGTTGACGGCGACGGCAACCGGCACACCGAACTTGGCGAGATTGCGCATGTGCCGTTCGAGGTTCGCGCAACCCCTGCGCAGCGCCTCGATGTTCTCGATGCCCAGGTTGTCTTTGGTCACCCCACCCTGCATCTTGAGCGCCTTGACGGTCGCTACGAGCACGACGGCACTCGGGGACAAGCCGGCCTTCCTGCACTTGATGTTGAAAAACTTCTCCGCCCCGAGGTCGGCGCCGAAACCGGCTTCCGTTATCACGTAGTCGGCGAGCTGCAGGCCCGTCTGCGTGGCCATGACCGAGTTGCAGCCGTGTGCGATGTTGGCGAACGGCCCACCGTGCATCAGGCACGGGTTGTTTTCCATCGTCTGCACGAGATTCGGCTGCAGCGCGTCCTTGAGCAAGGCCGTCATGGCACCCTGCGCATTCAGGTCGCGAACCGTCACGGGCTGATTGTCCCGCGTGTAGCCGATGACGATATTGCCGAGGCGGTTCTCGAGATCCTTCAGGTCCGTCGCCAGGCAAAAAATCGCCATGATTTCGGACGCCACGGTGATGTCGAAGCCGGCTTCGCGCACCACGCCGTTGTGGTAGCCGCCCAGGCCCGATGTAATGCCGCGCAGCGCGCGATCGTTCATGTCCACCACGCGTCGCCAGGTGACGAGGCGAGGATCGATGTTCAGCGCATTTTCCCAATGCATGTGGTTGTCGATCAGGGCGGCGAGCAGGTTGTTGGCAGCGCCGATGGCGTGGAAGTCGCCCGTGAAATGCAGGTTGATATCGGTCATGGGAACGACCTGCGCATAGCCGCCGCCCGCCGCGCCGCCCTTCATGCCGAAACACGGACCCAGGCTGGGTTCGCGCAGGCAAATCAGCGTATCCCTGCCGATCAGGTTCATGGCGTCGCCGAGACCCACCGTCGTCGTCGTCTTGCCCTCGCCGGCCGGTGTCGGCGAGACGGCGGTTACGAGAATCAGCTTGCCGTTCTTGCCGCGGCCGTTCTGCCCGATAAAGTCGGCGCTGATTTTGGCCTTGTCATGGCCGTAGGGAATCAGGTTCACCGCGGGGATGCCGAGCGCCTCGGCGATGTCCTGAATCGGTTTGAGCGTCGCCGCGCGGGCGATCTCGATATCGCTTTTCACAGCCACTTGAGTCTCTCCCTGGTCGGAGTGTCGTGGCCGGGATTCTATAGCAAGCGCCGATCTATGGGGCGGGTTCGATCCTGTGGATTGTGCCTACCGAATAGTCGGCGAAGTACAGCTCGCCGTCGACGCCGGTAGCGAAAGTCACGATGTTGTGGGTGGTGTCCAGGAGGACCTCGGGCACGACGCCGTCGGCGCTGTTCTCGCGAATCGCGAATATCCGGCCGGACCCGAAATCACCAAACACGTACCAGCCGACGAGATCGGGAACCGCCGTGCCGCGATACACGTAACCGCCGGTTACCGAGACGCCGAGCCCGCGATCGTATTCCGTGATCGGGTCCTTGAATGCCGTCGAGCAGCCCGAGGGCGGATCGAAGCAGTGGGCGCCCTCGCGGACGTCCCAGCCGTAGTTCTCGCCGTTCTCGATCACGTCGATCTCCTCCCAGGAGCCCTGGCCCACGTCACCGGCCCATAGCTTTCCCGTGACCGCATCAAAGCTGAAACGCCAGGGGTTGCGTAGTCCCCAGGCAAAAATTTCGGGACACGCGGCCGACCCGAATCCCTGGGTGCATTTCGGATTCGCGGCATTGGGATTTCCGGCCGGAATGTCGTAATCGACGGCGCTGTCGACGTCGATGCGCACCATCGCCCCGTGCAGGTTGGTATCGTCCTGCGCCCAGTCGCGCGGATCGCCGCCACCGCCGCCGTCCCCGAAACCGATGTAGAGAAAGCCGTCGGGACCGAAATGCACGTCACCGCCGTTGTGGTTGGTTTCGGGCTGCGCCATGGTCAGCACGATCTCTTCGGAGGCCGGATTCAGCGTCTGGCCGCTGTCGGTACTCGTGAAGCGCGATACGTAGGACACGAGGCCGGTACGCGTGTAGGAGACGTAGACCTCGGGCGTTACGGGGAAATTCGGGTGAAACGCAAACCCGAGCAGTCCCCCTTCGCCCGGGGCTGCCGTCTGCGCCGTTATGTCGAGAAAAGGCTCTGGCGACGACGAACCCGGGTTGTTGGCAAAGACGAGAATGCGGCCCTGTTTCTCGGCGACGAACCAGCGCGATGCGTCTCCGGGCGCCTGTTTCAGCACGGTCGGCTGATTGAACGACAGCGACGGGAATGCGTCGCTGACGGCAATCTCCGGGTCCGAACCGCCAGGCGGTGGCCCACCACCCGGCCCGATCGTGGTGCCGCCCGAGCCGTCGCAGGCGGCCACGCAGGCTGCAGCAATTACGCCGGCAAAAGACATCCGGTACGTCATAGGTCGAGCCTCCCAAGCGTCTGACCCCGTAGCATAGCAAGAGTGCCGAATGCGTCACGAACCTGTCGGCCGTATCGACATATACTGCAAACGTGTCGATAGAAGCGCAAAAATTCGACACGTAGGGCCGACATGTCGACAAGATCGACGCGTCCGGCCAATGTGTCGATATTTGTTAGCTTTATCGACATATTGGCGCAACGTGTCGATATTTATTAGTTTTTTCGACATATTGGCGCCACGTGTCGATTCGGTCGACACGTCGAGATGACCTCCGGGAGCAAGCTACAAGTGACTGATTTCGATCCAAAAATGCCTTTCAATGACCTCCCGGCCCTGCCGCCGGCGCTCGAAATGATCGAGACGACCGAGATCCTGAAGCGCTGTATTACGGCCCGGGTCGCGCTGGCGGAACTCAAGCAGGCCGCCGAGCTGATCCCGAATTCCGGCGTCCTCGTCAATGCCCTGCCCCTGCTCGAGGCCCGCGCCAGCAGCGAGATCGAGAACATCGTCACGACGACCGACAAGCTGTTCGAATTCGCCGATATTGCCGAGGACCGCGCCGATGCGGCAACCAAGGAAGCCCTGCGCTACCGGTCGGCACTCTACGAGGGCACGAAGATGGTTCGCCGGCGCATGCTGACGACCGACATGGCCATTCAAATATGCAGCACAGTCAAAGGGATAGAGCTGGATGTTCGAGCAGAACCTGGGACCACGCTGAAAAGCCGCATGTCCGGCGAAGTCATCTACACGCCACCGGTCGGGCAAAAACTGCTTCTTGAAAAACTCGACAACTGGGCGGACTTCATGCGCGAGGAAACCGATCTCGATCCGCTCGTGCGCATGGCTATCCAGCACTACCAGTTCGAGGCAATTCACCCCTTTGTCGACGGTAACGGCCGCACGGGCCGCATCCTCAATATCCTGTTCATCGTCGAGCAGGGCCTGCTCGATTCGCCGATCCTCTATCTCAGCCGCTACATCATCCAGAACAAGGCGGCCTACTACCGGCTCCTGCTGAAGGTCACGCAGGAGCAGGACTGGGCGTCCTGGATCCTGTTCATCCTCGACGGCGTCGAGGAAACCTGCTCGTGGACGACGGACAAGATCAAGTCGATTCGGGAGCTCATGGAACACACTGCCGAATACGTGCATACCAGGCTGGCAAAGACCTACTCGTGGGAACTCGTCGAGATCCTGTTCAAGCAGCCTTACTGCCGCATCGCAAATCTCGTTGATGCGGGTATTGCAAAGCGGCAGACCGCATCGGTCTACCTCAAGCAGCTGTGCGAGATTGGTGTCCTCAAGGAAGTCAAATCGGGGCGCGAAACGATCTTCGTGCACCCCAAGTACATCGAACTGCTCACCGGCGAAGAGAACGTATGGGTTTACTACGCCGAAGTCGAAACGGATAGCGAGAACACGGAATACGTCTGATACTATCGGCCCAACGCCGCGGGCAGGAATCCGTAGTTGAGCATCGACACAGGTCGGCTGTACCCGTTCTTCAAGTACACGGTATACGCACTACTCACGCTGAACGTCTTCCTCTTTTTCGCCGAGGAAAATGCGGCTGCGGCGCTGCAGTTTGCGCAGGGCATCGGCATCCTCGACATTATCGAGGCGTACTCGGCGACGATCGACACGCTGGCGTGGGTCGTCCTGCTCCTCATGTTCGAACTCGAAACCTGGGTTCTCGAGGACGAGCAGGTCACGCGGCCCGTGGCATTGTCGCTGCACGGGCTGCGCGCCTTGTGCTACGTCTTCATCGTGTACGCGTTCTACGGCTATATCGCGAGCCTGCAGTTCGTCAGCGACGTCGTGCCCCTCGCCGGCGTTACCGACCTGTGCGCGCTGGCCGCAGACGGTTGGTCCTACGCTCCAACGCTCGACGAGTACGTCGCGATCACGGCCGCCAACTGCGGCAGCTGGAGCGATGCCTCCACGTTCCTTCGGTTTAATCATTTGCCGGCGGCGGTCGACGCGGCAGACTCAATCGAGATCATCAGGCTCGCCTGGGTAGACGTGATCAACGCGGGCGTTTGGCTCCTGGTCGTGCTCGTGCTGGAAATCGACGTCCGCCTGCAGGAGCGCAACCGGCTCAAAGGCGCCGCGCTACGGGCCAGCAACTCGGTCAAACTGACGCTCTACACGACGCTGTTCCTGGCCGCGGTCTACTGGGGCGTGAAGGGCGAATTCGTCGATTTCTGGGATGCCTTCCTGTGGCTCGTCGCGTTCGTCTTCATCGAACTCAACGTGTTCACCTGGCGCGCGTCGGAGATTGCCGAAGAAGCGGCTGGCGCGTCGCGGCCTGCCGCCTGAATTCGATAACTTGCGGCATTACGCGCCGCATCCCGGCAAACCATCAGGAATTGATCAGTAAACGCTCATGCGCTGGTCATCAGCGCGCCGGCGTGTTTCGAGACGATTGAGCCTCACCGACAAGACGCGGAGAGCGATCATGAACCCCGAACGCAACGACGAATGGCGCATTGGCCCGGCGACGATACTGCTCGGTCTCGGCTACGCGACGAGCCTGCTCGTCGCGATCGGCTGGGTTGCGTCCTGTGTGCCCTGAAGGCGTGCCTGCCGCAGGCTCGGTTCAGTCGATGCCGAGGACCTTGTGCGCCTGCAGGCTGAGTTTCCAGCGCGGATGTGCGAGACAATACTCGACGGCGCGGCGCGTGTTCTCGGCGAGATCCGGCCCGTCGAGCGGCTGCAGGAAGAAATGGTCGAAGTCGAGGTCCTCGAATTGCTCCGGCTGCGCCTCGTCTTCGTCCTGGGGATACACGAGCTTCAGCTCCTGTCCCGAGTCCTGAACGACGGGCGCCGCCGCTTTCGGACTGATACACAGCCAGTCGATCCCCTCCGGCGCCACGAGAGTGCCGTTACTTTCGACACCGACCTCGAAGCCGGCCGCGTGCAGTGCGTTGATCAGCGGCTCGTCGAGCTGCAGCAGCGGTTCGCCCCCCGTGCAGACCACGTAGCGCCCTGAAGAACGGGGCGGCCAGCGCCCGGCGACGGCGGCAGCCAGCGCCTCGGCGGTGGCGAACTTGCCGCCACCGGGGCCCGAGGTGCCCACGAATTCGGTATCGCAGAAGCGGCAGACGGCCGCTGCGCGATCCGCTTCACGGCCCGACCACAGGTTGCAGCCCGCGAAGCGCAGGAAGACGGCTGGGCGTCCCGTCTGCGCGCCCTCGCCCTGCAGCGTGTAGTAGATTTCCCGGACCGAATACGTCATTGCGCCAGCAACGGATCCTCGACTTCTGCCTCTGCAAAGCCGCGCGCGCGCAGCACGCACGCAGGACACTCGCCGCAGGGCGGTCGCATTCCGTTGTAGCAGGTATGAGTCAGCGCCATGGCGGGCAGCGCGCCGAGGTCGCGAGCGAGTTCCACGGTGTCTTTCTTGGAGAGATGCATCAACGGCGTGTGCAGCGTGACGTCGAATTCCATGCCGAGCCGGATCGTATGCTGCAACGCGGTGATGGTGCCTTCGCGGCAGTCCGGGTAGCCGCTGTAATCCGTTTGCGCCACGCCCGCCACAACGTTGCCGATACCGCGCTGGTAAGCATATGCCGCCGCGAACGTCAGGAACACGATGTTGCGGCCGGGCACGAAGGTGTTCGGCAGCCCTGCGGACGCATCGACATCGCGCTGCACATCGATGTCGCTGTCGGTCAGCGCGTCTCCGCCTAGCGCCGCAAACGTATCGATGGGCAATATCGCATGCGGGACGCCGGCATGCGCGGCGATGCGCTCAGCACATTCGAGTTCGATCCGATGTCGCTGGCCGTAGTCGAAGGTCAGCGTGTCGACGTTGGCAATGCCAAAGCGGTCGATCGCCCAGTAAAGGCAGGTGGTCGAATCCTGGCCACCCGAGAGGACGACCAGCACGCGGGAATCATCGGCCTTCATCGATCCTGATCCATCCTGCGCAGCTTGAAGTCCTCGGCGCTGGGCTCCTTGAATTCGACCAGCCAGTCGCGAGTAAGCTCGATGCTGGTCTCGAGCAGGCGATCCGCCATCGACATGTCATGAATGTGGCCTTCGCCCGTGATGCGCACGGCCTGGCAGTCCTCGAAGAATTCGCCACTGACGCTGCCGAGCGCCGGATGTGTCGCGACATAGCACGTCGTCGCCGCGCCCTGCGCCGTCGTCTTGCCCGATACCTTTACATACAGGTCCCACGCGAAACGCGTGAGCGGGTTGAGATTGCGGGACAGCTCGGTGCTGATCACACCCGGGTGCAGCGCATTGCTCGTAATGCGCGTGCCGCGCAGCAGCTCGGCAAGCTTCAGCGAGAACAGCGCGTTGGCGAGCTTCGAATGCCCGTAGGCAAGTGCGTCGCTGTAGTCGCCCGCCATGCCGAGGTCGTCGAACAGGATGCCCTCGGCCGGTGCGTCGCGGTAGGCCGTGCGGCTGGATACCGTCACGACGCGGCCCTGCTCGGACACGTAGAGGCGCGCCATCAGTCGATTGACGAGGATGAAGTGCCCGAGATGGTTGATGACGAAGTGCTTTTCTACGCCGTCGATCAGCTGCCGCTCGTTGCCACCACCCCGGTAGCCGGCATTGCAGATGAGCATGTCGATCGGCGAGCGCAGGGTCAGGATGTCGTCGGCACAGCGCGCGACCGAATCGAAGTCGCCGAGGTCGAGCTGCGCCGGGCTCGTAATCCCGACCACCTGCCTGCAGGCTTCCTGCGCACGCTCGAGAGAGCGGCTCGTACCGACGACATGCGCGCCGCGCAGCGCGAGTACACGCATGGTCTCGAAGCCGATACCCGACGTACAGCCCGTGACGACGGCAAGCCTGCCCGTGAGGTCGAGTCCCTGCGTGACCTCCTCGGCCGTCGAGTGCTCGTCGAAACGGCTCGCCGGCACGCCCGCGGCCGGCTTCCTTTCGGTGCCGCCGCAGGCCGGCAGGCCCGGAACGAGTAGTGCTGCCCCGGCAGCGCCGAGAAACCGCCGGCGGTCAATCATCGCCGAACAGCGCCGCCAGTGCGTCCTGCGCGGCATCGGCCTCCGCCTTGCGGGACGGTTCGAACGCCGCATCGGATGGCTTGAACCAGTCGCAGAAATTGGTGCGTTCTTTTTCGGTCACGTCCTCCGCGCCGTCTTCGCGGCACTGACGCGGCACATGGCGATCGAAGTGCACGCACATCTTGCACACGTGCAGGTCGGCCGAGCAGGCCGGGCACTGGTCCTGCCGCGACAGCGGCAGTGACAGCGCGGCGAGGGACTCGCCACAACGGTAACAGGCGATGGTGTGGGCCATGCGGGCTCCCGGTTGCAAGGGAGCCCGCAGTATAACGTGTCAGTCTCGCTGGCTCGGGACGAACTCATTCATAACAGCGTCCTTGAGGATGCCGGGCGGCAACAGTCCCTGCGCCAGGACGAAATCATGGAAGGCGCGCTGATCGAATCGATCTCGCAGCTTCAGCTCGGTCTGGGTCCGCAGGGCCTGCATCTTGTTGTAACCGAAGTAATAGGCGGTCGCCTGCCCGGGCATGCGGTAGGTGTACCGCTCGACTTCGTTCTGCGCCCAGCTGTCGCCCACGGCGACATCGTTGACGATCAGCGCTTTGGCCTCCTCGGGCGTGATCATGCCGAGGTTCAACATCGGGTCGAGGAACATGCGCGCCGCACGCATGAGCCGGTACTGCAGACTGATCAGCTGCGCCTCGAGCGGCAGGTAAGGCCGCACTATCGCCTCTGCATAGAGGCCCCAGCCCTCGACGTTGGCACTGTTGAACGCGAACAGCGCGCGCGTGATCGACACCCCTGACTCGATGATGCTCGAGAACTGCATCTCGTGCCCGGGGCGCGCTTCGTGCGCGGTCAGCGTCCAGGATCCGGCCACGTAGGTGTCGTCGGTCTGCACCCAGCTGCCGTCCTCGTTTTGCGTCAGCAGCGGAATGACGAACGTCGGGAACTCGCCGGTGTTGCCGATGAGGCGCGGAATGTCCAAATGGGGCGCGGGCTGCGCAGCGGTCTCCGCAGCCGTCGCAATGCGGATGCCGGCATCGCGCTCAGGCAACGAAATGATGTCCTCGCGAACGAGGATCTCCTCGATATCGCGCAACACGGCGTGGTAGTGGTCGAGCAACTTGTCGCCGTCGATCGCGCCCTCCTCCTTGAGCTTCGCGATGACGCGACGGTAGTCGCGCGTATCCCAGCCTTTTTCCGCTGCGATCAGCGGCGCGAGCGCCTCCATCTCGTTGCGAATGTCCATGTAGCCCTTGGTCGCCTGCTCGATCAGTTCATAAGGCGATGCGTCGACGCCCCAGTTCTTGAGCGCGTTTTCGTAGAGATCGACCGGCAGCCGGTAGTCGTCGCGGGCGCGCGGCAGGATTTCGGCACGTACCCAGTCGTTGTAGTCGCGCACCTGGCCGGCCAGGGTGCTGTAAGTGTCTTCCCAGCCCTGGAGATCGGTTCCCTCCAGCACCTCCTTGATGCCCGAGATAAACGTCTCGGCGCGCTGCAGGTCCTGCTCGACCTCGCCCCTGTACGGCCCGATCAGCCCGTCGATGTCGAAGCGTTCGCGTGTCCGCGCCTTGGCCAGCTCCACGATGGGTTCGTGCCCATCGGCGATGCCCGCGTATTTCTCCATGCGGGTAACCGCAGCCGGGTAGCGTTCGCGCGGCACCTGCGGGTCGATCAGGCCGCGGACGCCGAAGAATATCGTCTGGCTCATGTTGAAATAGGGCAACATCTGCTCGCGGTTGAGCTCGCTCGTCGTAATGTTGTCCTCGAGCGCCTGGATCAGGATTTCGAGATCCTGCTTCACTTTCGGGTGGGTCGCTGCCGCGTGCCGCTTCTCCATCTCGGCCAGCAACGCGCGCGTCGCACTGATACCCCGCTCGTAGACGCCCTCCGTGAGATCGAAAATCTCCTCGTCGAGCCCGTCGACTCCGAGGCTCGCGGCCCCCTCCGGATTGAACGCCGCGAGCAGTTCGAGAACGACCTGCGCGTGTTCGTTGCTCGTGGCTACCCAGTCGGACTCATCGGCCGCCACGGGCACGGCGGCGAACAGGGCCAGCAGGCCGCAGGAAATCAGATTGCGCATGTATCCCCCTCGAAGGAATTGATCGTGTATCGACATTAGATGCAGGAATGCCCTCGTTAGATGCACGAAACGCGAAAAAGGATTCACCCTGATGGAGAAATCCTCAGAACCTTCGCCCCGCGAACGTCACCGCGGCGTAACGAAAGCAGTGCCTCGTTAGCATCCTCCAGCGCGAATTCCTCCACGGCGACGCGCAGCGGTATACGCGCCGCAATCGGCAGGAACGCCTCGATATCGCGCTGCGTGACGTTGGCGACGGACTTGATTTCCTTTTCCATCCACAGGTGGTCTTCGTAACGGATCCCGGCCAGGAGTTCGCGATCCCCGGCCTCCTTTCGGATCGCGTTGATGACCAGCCGGCCGCCCGGCCGCAGCCGTTCGAGCGCAGCCAGAACGGGCTTCCACGCCGGCGTTGTATCGATGATCGCGTGCGGTGCATCGGGCGGCTCGTCCAAGGTATCGCCGGCCCAGTCGGCGCCGAGTTCGAGCGCAAAACGACGCTCCTTGTCGCTGCGCGCGAATACCAAAACCTTGCTGCCCGGATACAGGTGTTTCGCGAGCTGCAGGACCAGGTGGCCCGAACCACCGAAACCGGTCAGTCCGAGCGTATCGCCGTCGCGGAGCCCGGCCAGGCGTAACGAGCGATAGCCGACGCCGCCCGCACACAGCAGAGGGGCAGCCTCTGCATCACTGAAAACGTCGGGAATCGGGTACGCATAGCGCTCCGGGACGACGACGAGTTCGGCATAACCGCCTTGTGCATCCCGCCCGGTCGCCCGGAACTCGGCGCTCAGGTTCTCGTCGATGGCGCCGCTCGACGAAAAAATCCAGCCGACGCCGACCCGCTGCTGCAGCGCGAAGCGGCGGCATTTCTCGCCCATTGCCGCGACGCGACCGACGATCTCGTGACCGGGCACAACCGGCAGGCGCGGCGGTGGCGTGCGCCCCTCGATCTCGTCGATCTCCGTGTGGCACACGCCGCAGACGCTGACGCGGATCAGGATCTCCCGCTCGCCGGGCACCGGATCCGGCAAGGTCATCGGCTGCAGCGGCGCGGGATTGAGGTCCAGGCCGGCCATCGCCGTGAGCACCATGGCGCGCATCGATTCGCTCCTTTACGGTCCCTCATTCAAAGTATATGGTGCATCCACTTTTCGCCGATAGTCTGCCCGGATGCGCAACACCCATTTCCCGCCCAGCGTATTTGCCGCAATGCTCAGTGCCTGCGCGACCGAGTCCGTACTGCTCAACAGCAAGCGCATCGAACAGCGTTTCGGCAGTTACGGCGTCGAGGTCCTCGCCAGCGAGGCCGGCCTGCGCCGGTCGGGCCTGCTGAGCTACGACGGCGACACGGCGACGTGCCGCACTTATGCTGTCTCGCAGTTCGCCGAGGATATTGACGACCGCTACGACGATGCGCATTCGCGCGTGCTCGCCGGGGATTCGATCGGGGCAACGTTCCAGGACGACGGCTGGGACATCCGCAAGCACACGCTGTACATCGGTACCATGCGCCTGCCCGAGACGCCGACCGAAGTCGGCAGGCTCATGCGCCTGACCGGGGCTCACGACCTTGCACTGCACGTCTACCAGCTGGTCATCGCGCGTGACGACATCGAACTCCAGTACGCAACCATCGTGGAAGCGCACCACCCCGAGTACCTCGTCGAGGACGACCTGCTCGAGACGTTCGACTACGACGCCGCCGCAGGTCTGCCCGCTGCGGATCTTAAGTTGCTGTCAGAACTGGTATTTAATCCCGAAAACCGGACCTAGTCGGCTTTTTTCCGGTTGGACAGTCTCTATACTCGCCTGCAGATTTCCTGCGGGAGCGACGTTCATGAATACACGCACGAAACTGTTCTGGGGCCTTGCCACACTGCTGCTCTTCTCGACCAGCCTCGCCCAGGATATTCGCGACGATGAGGCCAACGTGCTGCTGACCATCGAGCGCGAATGGGAAGCGTCCCAGAAAGGGGACCAGGACGCCGTCGACGACATGCTGGTCGACAACTTCATGGGCTGGAGCCGATCCTCACCGGCGCCGCGCAGCAAGAAATCGACCTCCAAGTGGAGCCGTCTTTCCGAGAAGGAGCTAGGCAAGGTCCTGCGCTATGAGCTGTATCCCCTGTCCATCACCGTGCACGGCGACCTCGCCGTGGCGCATTACCTGTACTCGACGGCGTTTAAACGCAAGGACGGCGAGGTGAAGATGCACAACGGGCGTTACACGGACGTACTCATCCGGAGCGGCGACGGCTGGAAGTTCGTCGCCTGGCACGGCGGGAACGACGACTAGCGCCCGCGCATTCGCAACATGATCCGGCGGCGACGCTCAGTGATGTCGGCGTCGTCAGGCATTTCCTTGCCGAGACCCGGGTTGTCGTACGGGTCGTAGCCGCCAGCCGCCTCCGGCTCCGGCTCCTCTAAAGAAAATACTTCAATTTCCGGTTGGATATTGTTGTTTTTCAGACGTTTTTCTTCTAGCTCTGCGAGCAATTCTGCGCGGGACTTCATCTCTGTTTTCTTCTTGTTTTCCGTCCTTTGCTTGGACGTTTTCTGCCGTGTCTAGGTTCCCTCGAACGGCGCGATGTTGCAAGCCCCTCTCGCGGTTAAGTAGCGGTTCAGCTTGTTCCTCGTAATATCAGTGCCATAACGCACAGGTCCGACCGCAGGACGGAACCTGTAAGGAGGCAGGAATGAAGAGACAATGCCAATTCGTAAGCCGGTTTGCGATGATCGCCCTGATCGCGCTGGCCGTGCCAGCGGTCGCATCCGCACAGGTCCCCGTCGATGACGACGGCGAACCGCTCGGCCGTTACGGCCCGGCAGACGCATCGCCCGCGCTCGGAGACGAGGACATTCCGCTCATGAGCGCCGCCGAGCTCGTGGACCTCGTCGGGCCGATCGCCCTGTATCCTGACGACCTGCTCGCCATCGTCCTGCCGGCTGCGACCTATCCCCTGCAGGTCATCGAAGCCGCCCGTTTCCTCGAAGAACTCGAGCGCGACGCAACGCTCGAGCCGAATCCCGACTGGGACGACTCGGTCGTGGCACTGCTCAATTACCCCGAGGTCGTCGAACTCATGAACGAGGACATGGACTGGACCTGGCGCCTCGGCGAGGCCGTTGTCGCGCAGCAGGAAGACGTCGTCAGTGCAGTCGAGGACTTCCGCGACCGCGCGTATGCGGCAGGCAACCTGCGCAGTGACGACTACCAGAACATCCAACGCCACAACGGTGTCATCGAGATCAAGCCCGTCTCGGACGATGTCATCTACGTCCCCTACTACGAGCCCGAACGCGTGGTCGTCTACCAGCCGCGGCCTGTGTACTACTATTACCCGCGCGCCTATCCCGTGTACTACTACCCGTACCCGTCCTACTACGACTTCGATCGTGGATTTTTCTGGGGCGTTACGACGGCGTTCACTATCGGCTGGGTTACCGACAGCCTGCACGTCTACCACCACAGCTACCGCGGCCATCCCTATTTCGGGTACCGATACTGGGACGACTGGTGGTATCGACAGCCGAGCATCAATGTCTACAACACGACCTACGTCCGCAACACCCGGATCACGATCAACCGGCATCACCGCGGCGACCGCTGGCATCCCCGGCGCGATCGGCGGGACTACATCCGCGAGACGCATCCGCGCGTCATGAACCACCAGCGTAAATCGCGCGAGGCGCGCGTGCGCCAGGATCGTCGCGTCGAGAATCGCGAGCCCATTCGCTTTCGCTCGCGCCCGGATGCCCTGCAAAGGCAGCGCCCCGGCGACGTGGAAAACGTCGTCCGGCACCGCGACCAGCGCAAGGTCCGCACGGATCGGCGCACGGATCGCCGCGAGCCGGTAGCGCGGCAGCGCACGGAACAACGCGTCGAGCGGCGTACGGAACGGCGCACGGATCGCCGCGAGCCGGTAGCACGGCAGCGCACGCAGCAGCGCGTCGAGCGGCGCTCGGAACGGCGCACGGATCGCCGCGAGCCGGCAGCACGGCAGCGTACGGAGCAACGCGTCGAGCGGCGCTCGGAACGTCGTGAACCGGTCGCGCGGCAACGCTCGGAACCGCGCGCCGAGCGGCGTCCCGAACGCCGCGAAACGCGCAGCGAACGACCTCGTTCGTCGGCAAAGCGCGGCGATTCGAAGCCCGCGAAGACTAAGGAAAACAGGAGCACTGAAAA
>JBFIFN010000024.1:0-40903 GCA_041602775.1 Woeseiaceae bacterium
AAAACGCGTAGCCGACCCTGAGCGCAACACCGCTGCGCCTGAAGTCGTTGCGCAGGGCGTCTTCTTTCAGGTCTGTCTCGAATTGGCGCCACGACACACCGATATCCCACTTCGAATTCAGCTTCGCGGTCAGCCCCGCGCTCCAGTCGAGGAACCGGTTGTCAACCGCCACACCGAGATCGAGACCTGCATCCAAGTACAGGTGCCGGAACAGGCGGACTCCACCTCCCGCGTGGGCGACTGCGTACCACGCGCGGGCATCCGCACTCGCCGATAGGCCTCGTCCTTCGGGCCGGGCCAGGTCGACGACAAACACCTCCTCCTCGGTGTACTGGCCCGCAAGCCCGAGGCCCCAGTGCAAACTGAAACGATCTCTGGCGGCGAGGGTCTGCCGATACTGTGCTCCGAATGTCCACATCAGGTGGGCCACACGCAGATCCTCGCCGGCCGGGAACAGGGTGCCGGCGAAGCTCGTCGGCGATGCGAACCGGCCGAAAGAGCGGATCTCCCAGGGGGAGAACACGCCGCGAAGCGAGTGGCGTTCGTCGAGCCGATACTCGACCGCAACATGCGAACTGGCCCAGGGCTCGTTGACGTCGGTGTCGAGTGGCGAATTGAACGATGCCCCGGTGCCCAGCGGGGCCTTGACGGTATTGCGGTCGACCGTATTCAGGGTCATCTCCCATTCGTACCTGAAACGCCTGCGGCGATCGGGATCGCGCCAGTGCGCGGCTCGCTCGGCATCGTAGGGCGGCACGAGCGCCCACGCACTGAGCATCGCGACCGATGCGCCGCCGATCACGTCATTGACATAGTGCTTGTTGCCGTAGACCCGCGACCAGCCGACGATAAAGGCGGAAATGTAGGAAGGGATACCCCATCGCGCCCCGTAGCGTTGCTGGATGAAGGCCGCGCCAACAAACGCCGTGTTCGTGTGACCGGACGGAAAGGAGTTGGCGTCCTGGTCCCCGGGCCGCCGCTGATGGATTCCGTTCTTCAATACGAGCGTCGTGCCCGAAGACGCTACGTTGTGCAGCCCCATGAAAACGAAGCCCCGGTAGTCTCTCGCCACCAGTGACGTAACGTAGGCCGTTCCGGATATCACCGTACTGAGGTCCTCGCCCAGCTCGACGACGGGTCCCGACGCGCCGGTTCGTCCTCCGAGGCCCCGGACGACGTTGTCGCTGGCAGCCCTGTCGGCTGCAACACCCAGGGTCGCGGCGCCCGCGAGTCCACTCCAGACATTGGCGTCGCCCTGCAGCCAGTCGAGTTCGCGTTCCTGCTGCGGTATGCGACGGTCGATCTCAAGCTCCAGCCAGTTGCGGTCGACCAACGTTTCGTCGGCCAGGGCCGGGGCGCACAGCATTGCTGCGGTGATCCGGGCTACAAGAGTCGCGTGTGCGATATTCGGTCGGTCGGGTCGTTTCACGATGAGCCAGATTAGGGGCATACTTGAGGCCCGACAAGGGGGACATTCTATGAGCGACGACGCAAGCCGCAACGAATTGCCCTTCGTTGCGCCATGCAAGGAACTCTCTCCGTGGGCGCCGTTCCGATGGGTCAGACGCGGTATCGCCGACCTCAAGCAGGCGCCCCAGCAAAGCCTTGCCTATGGCCTGTCGGTTGCGTTGATGATCGGCATCGTCTGTCTGCTGGCCTGGTTCCGTGGCAGCCAGTGGATCATGTTCGCGATGCTCGGCGGCTTCGTATTCCTGGCGCCCCTGACCTGCATCGGGCTGTACGCCATCAGTGCCCAGCTCGAACGCGGGCAAAAGCCGCTCATGGTGCGCAGCATCCGCGCGGCCGTCGGGCGCCACTTCGGCAACGAAATGGTGTTCGCGCTGGCGCTGCTCGTGATCTTCCTGGTGTGGGCGCGGGCCGCCGTCATGGTGAGCGTCTTCTTCCCGACGGACGGCAGCCCGACGATGCGGGACTGGATCATGTATCTCGGCTTCGGCTCCGCGATCGGAGCGGTGTTTGCCGCCGTGACATTTTCGGCCAGCGCCTTTTCGCTGCCGATGATCATGCACCGCGATGTCGACAGCATTACGGCCATCGTGACCTCGGTCAACGCCGTGTTGCGCAACAAGCTCGCAATGCTGGTCTGGCTGGCGATTATCGTCTTTTCCCTGCTGCTCGGCATTGCGACTGCGTTCATCGGGCTCGTCGTGATCATCCCCGTTATCGGTTACGCCGCGTGGCACGGCTACCTCGAATCGATCGACGCGGAGATGTTCCCGCGGCACGAGCTCGGCATTACGTCCGTGCCGCGAGCCGCAGCCGGGGACTAGCTGAGATTTCCACACGCGTTATCCAGACGCGCATTCAAGTCCCGTTGAGACCCGTGCGGCAGGTAGCCGAATCCATAGCCGAGCAGTGACGTCCTGACGCCTCGAGGCGAGGCGTGTTCGGCTACCTGCCGCGGTCCGACCGTTCGCAGGGTCGTCTCGACCAGCATCAAGATGTGAACGATGCGCTCGGAGCGTATAACTAGACGCCGGCCGACCTCTGCGCCAGGTAGGAGGTGCCGAGCAGCCCCGGCTGCGGGTGCGTGATCAGGTAGGTCGGGACGCGTTCCACGATATGGCGATGCCGGCCCTTCGCCGTAAAAGCGGTACGGAAGGTGCCGTCGCAGAGGATTTCCGGGTAACGCTTGGCGATGCCGCCTGCAATGTAAACGCCGTCGAATGCGCCGAGCGTCAAGGCCAGGTCGCCCGCGACCTGCCCCAGGATCTCGAAGAACAGGTGCACGGCCTCGGCAGCCGCTTTCGACCCGTCAGCGGCGGAAAAAATGTCGGCGGCAGATCGCTTCTGCGGCTTGCGGCCGTCGAGTTCCAGCAACGCCGAGTATATGTTCTCGATGCCGGAGCCGGCGACGAGCCGCTCGGCCGAGACGCGCTCGAACCGGCCGCGCAGAACGCCGAGGATTTCCGACTGCCGCGCTGTCTCCGGCGCAAACCCCACGTGGCCGCCCTCGCCCGTGATCGCGAACAAGTGTCCGTCGCGCCGGCTGAGGCCCGCGACCCCGAGGCCCGTTCCCGGCCCGAGGATCGCAACATTGAAGTCGCGGTTGTCGAGATCCGTTCCCGGCGGCGCACCGACGGCCATGCGATCCTCCGGGCCGATGAACGGTATGGAGTAGGCAATCGCCTCGAAGTCGTTCACGAGGCGCACGGCGTCGAGGTCGAATTCCGACGCGAGCGACGCCGTCGAGAGGTTCCAGTGGTTGTTCGTGACCTTGATGCTGTGATCGACCAGCGGGCCGGCCGCAGCGAGGCAGATGGCGTCGGGCGCCGATATACCCACCTCGGTGAGGTAGTGGCGGATGGCGTCGCTCGAGGTCTCGTAGTCGCCACACTTGAGTTCGATGACGTCGAGGAAACCGGGGTGCGTCTGGTTGGCGAGCGCGAAACGCGCGTTCGTGCCGCCGATATCCCCGATGAGGAGTTTCTTGTCCGCCATGCCGTTTCCGCTTGGGTGCCTTGTTAATGAACGCGTTGCGCGCCAGCAGGCATTCTATATCAACACGCCGCGCCGATTGTGTTACAACAATTGGGCAGGACGGGGGGAAAGCCGGGGCCATGAAGGTCGAGAATCCGACATCGAGGGACATTGCTGAAATCGCCGGCGTTTCGCAGGCGACCGTATCCCGCGCCCTGCGAAACTCTCCGCTGGTGCGCGCCGAGACCCGCGAACGCATCCAGAAGATTGCGCGCGAGCTGAATTATTTCGTCAATCGAAACGCGGCTGGCCTGCGCACGCACCAGAGCAACACGATCGCGCTGCTCGTCTTCGACGAGACCGAGGGCAAAGATGCGCAGATCAATCCCTTTTTCCTGTCGATGCTCGGGTACATCACGCGTGCAGCGTCCGGGCTCGGATACGACGTCCTGATCTCGCTGCAGCAGCTCAGCGACGACTGGCACATCGAATACCAGGCGAGCAACCGGGCGGACGGACTGATCCTGCTCGGCTACGGCGACTATACGACGTACCGCGAGAAGCTCGCGGCGCTCGCCGATGCGAATACGCGCTTCATGATCTGGGGCCCGACGATCAACGAACAGCCCGGGCACTCCATCGGCTGTGACAATGTCGATGGCGGCTACCAGGCCACTCGGCACCTGCTCGACGCGGGACGCCGCCGCATCGCCCTGCTCGGCACCACCTCCCAGCGTTCTCCGGAACTCGCGGGGCGCTACCAGGGATACTGCAAGGCATTGCACGAGGCTGGCCTCGTGGCCGACGACCGACTCAAGGTCGACGCCGACAGCTCCGACGGCCAGGGCTACCGCGCCGTGCTCGACCTGCTGGAACGCAAGGTCGAATTCGATGCACTTTTCGCTGTCACCGACGTCATTGCGATCGACGCCATGCATGCACTCGAAGATAGGGGCCTGTCGGTCCCGGCCGACGTTGCGGTTGTCGGCTTCGACGATATCTCGCTGGCGCCCCATGTTTCGCCGCCCTTGACGACGGTGCGGCAGGACATTCGCCAGGCCGCCGAGGGCCTCGTCGAGGGCATCGTCGGGCTCATCGAGGGTAAGCCCGTCGAATCTGCGCTCATGGCGACGAAGCTGATCGTCAGGGCTTCCTGCGGCGCGCTTTGATCTGCAGCTGCTCGAGGCGCTCCAGCATTCGCGGGTTCGAAACCGGGTTATCGAACGCCAGGACCCGGACGTCGTGCGCCTGCACTTCGATGTTCAGACTTGCGGCATCGGTGGCGACGACATATGGCTGACCCGTGAACGCGTCAACCCAGGTGCCCGCGCTCAGCAGTGTCGATACCGGGACGGTAACGGGCTGATCGCTCTTGTTGAGCGCGACGAGTGCAGTCTGCGCGACGCCGTCCTTTTCGTACACGCGGTAGAAAACCGCCACGTCGTCGCCCAGCCGGTCATTGAGCTGCAGCCCGCGCTGCAGTGCGACCGAATCCCTGCGTAAACGGGCAACGCGCGCGAGGCGCTCCCGGATCGGGTGCGATTTCGCGAGCTCGATGTTGTCCTGGCCGAAGTAGTCGCGATTGCCTGTGTGTTCATTAGTCCCGGCGCGAAAACCGATTTCGGAACCGTAGTACACGACCGGGATTCCGCGGCTCGTAAACAACCAGTTGTGCGCATCGATGAAGCCGTTGTCATCGGCCGCCATGCGGTCCATGTCGTGGTTGTCGTAAAAGGTCATCAAGTCGTAAGGGTTCTGGTAAAGCCCGGACTCGAGATGCAGGTAGTTCTCGAGTGCACCGAAACCGGCGCCTTTCGAGAAGACGTCGACCATCGCCTCCCGGCCGGGAAAATCGAGCACGCTGATGCCGCCGTTCTCGGGCCACGTGTGCTCGGCGATCGCATTCGCATCGAAGCTGAAGTGCTCGGCAAACATGAACAGGCCGGGCCGCTTCTGCCGCAGGCGGTCGCTGAAGCGTTTCCAGTAAGCGTGATTCATGAAAGCGATGGTGTCGATGCGGATCGCCGCGACACCCTGGTCCAGCCATTTCGAGTAGGCTGCCACGAAGTACTCGAGAACGTCGGGGTTGTCTTCGTCGAAGTCAGACAGTTCGGCGAGGCCGGGCTCGCGATTGAAGAAATCGTGCAGCGGGTTGGCGTCGTCGAGATCGCCGGGATGCAGATTCTGGTGATCCGCAACGAGGTCGCCACCGGCATCATAGAGTTCGCCAAAGCCGGGCTGGTCCTCGGGCATGGTCCAGGCCGGCGAACCGTGGTTGCAGACAATGTCGAGCACGTAGTCGAGGTCATGCTCGTCGCGTAAGCGCCGCGTGAAATCGGCGAACTTCAGTCCCCGCGACTCGAGGTGCTCGTCGACCGCGAAGAAATTGACGCCCCAGTAGCCGTGGTAGCCGGTCTTTCCCTTGTCGCCGCCGGGTCCGCGACCGGGTACGCGGCTGCCCGTGAACGCTTCGTCGGGATTATCGACTATTGGCGTCGTCCAGATGGCCGTGAATCCCATGTCGGCGATGTACGCGGCGTTGTCGAGGACGCCCTGGAAATCCCCACCGAGGTAACCGATGTTGGCGGGTTCGTAGCCGGGCACGTGCAGCGGTCGGTCGAAAGTCCGCGTTTCGGGCCCGCCTCCCTGCTCCGGGAAGTTGTTGGCCGGGTCGCCGTCGACGAAACGGTCGGTCAGGAGAAAGTAGACGGCTTCCGACGCGAACGGCTCCAGCGTGCCGTAATACGCGCGAGTCTCTTGCCCAGCGTCCGGCTGCGACGCACAGGCCGCCAGCAGCGATGCGCCGGCGAGGGCGAGACCGCGCCTCACGACCGCGGTTCCGCCGACTTGTCGACAAGCAGCGTGACTGCGCCGGCGACGAGCAAGGAGCAACCGCCGATAACGAGGCCGAAAATCGGCTGCAGGCCGAAGAACTCGCGCAGCAGCAGTCCGAGGATGCTCGCTGCGACGAGCTGCGGAATGACGATGAAGAAATTGAAGATGCCCATGTAAACGCCCATCTTCTGGGCGGGAAGATTGTTCGACAGTAACGCGTAGGGCAGCGACAGGATCGAGGCCCAGGCGATGCCGACGCCGACCATCGATACGAGCAGCAGCTGTGGATCCTTAATAAAGTAGAAACTGATCAGTCCGAGCCCGCCGACCAAGAGGTTGACGAGATGGCTTACGCGGCAGCCCAGGCGGTTGGCGACGAACGGAATCGCCATCGCGGCGAAGGCCGCGAACAGGTTGTAGGAAGCGAACAGGATGCCGTTCCAGTCGGCACCGTCGTTGTAAGCGGCCGACGTGACATCGGTGGCTCCGAAGTGGTAGCTCGTGACGGCCGACGTGCCGTAGATCCACATCGCGAACATGGCGAACCACGAGAAGAACTGCACTACCGCGAGCTGGCGCATGACGCGGGGCATGCGAAACAGGTCGTGCATGATTTCGTAGAATCCATTGCTTGTCGACCCGCGGTTCTGCAGCATCGAGGCGAAGAGCTGGAAAAGGCCGAATACCGTAAAGCCGCCGCCGAGGATATAGAGCTCCTTGTCGAGCTCGCCCGAGCGAATCCAGATCAGAAGGGCAATGCCCACTGCAATCCACACGAGTCCACCGTTGCGGTATTGCGACGCGTCGCGAAGGGTGTCGTCGTAGTCCTCACCCGTCTTGTCGCGAGCCGCTTCGAACTCGGCGAGCTGCTCGGGCGAGTATTCGCGGGTCCGAAAGACGGTCCAGGACACGGCGAGGAGGAATGCCGCACCACCGACGTAGAACGCGATCTTGACCGATACGGGAATCTGGCCGGCCGGCGCCGTGTTACTTACATCGAACCAGTTGGTCATGATCCACGGCAGCGCCGAAGCAAATACTGCTCCGACCCCGATAAAAAACGTCTGCATCGCGAAGCCGCTCGTGCGCTGCTTCTCGGGCAACATGTCGCCGACGAACGCGCGAAACGGCTCCATCGCGACGTTGATGCTCGCATCCATGATCCAGAGCATGCCCGCGGCGAACCACAGGTACGGTGAATTGGGCATGATGAACAGCGCAACGGACGCAAGGATCGCGCCGACAAGGAAATACGGCCGCCGACGCCCGAACCGATTCCACGTGCGATCCGACATGTAGCCGATGATCGGCTGGACGATCAGGCCGGTCAGCGGCGCGGCCACCCAGAGAATCGGGATCTCGTCGACCGCGGCACCGAGTGTCTGGAAGATACGGCTGACGTTGGCGTTCTGCAGGGCAAAGCCCATCTGGATGCCGAGGAACCCGAAACACATGTTCCAGATTTGCCAAAAACTCAATATGGGCTTGTTTCTCATTCTTCGTTCGCCTTGTCAGTCGGCCTGGGCGGGACCGCCCGGCCTCCGGCAGATTCTACCAATTCATTGATTTTTAACGGGCTTTTGCAAACGTATTCATACCCGGAAATACCGCCGAATTGCTTATATTGGAACGTCTCGCAAGCAAGGGGAAGACATGTCCCGGATCCTCACCCTCGCCGCAGCGCTCGTGGTGCTCGCGGCCTGCTCTTCGGATGAGCCGGCCGACGTGGCGCGCGAAGGTGTCGTTCGCATCGAACCGCCGTTCTGGTGGTCCGGATTCGAATACGGCGAATTGCAGCTGCTCGTGCAGGCCGGCGGTATCGGCGCGTACACGCCGAGCGTGAGCGCTGCCGGCGTGACCGTTGCACGCGTCGAGCGCGGCGACAGCCCGAACTACCTGTTCGTCTACCTCGATATCAGTGGCGCTTCGCCCGGTGCGTTCGATATCGTTTTCGAGCGCGGCGATGAACGCATTGCGCATACGTACGTGCTGCAGCAGCGCGTCGCCGGACACGTCGGGACTTACGATGCGAGCGACGTCATTTACCTCGTCACGCCCGACCGCTTTGCCAACGGCGATGCATCGAACGACAATGTCGACGGCTATGGCGACGAGGCTGACCGCTCCGACGACTATGGCCGTCACGGCGGCGACATCGAGGGCGTGCGGCAGCATCTCGACTACATCGCCGACATGGGATTCACGCAGATCTGGCTGAACCCCGTTCTCGAGAACGCCATGGACAGCTCGTCCTACCACGGTTACGCGATTACGGACCATTACAGTGTGGATCCGCGCTTCGGCAGCAACGAGGACTACCGGGGGCTCGTCGCCGCTGCAAAAGACAAGGGCGTGGGCGTCATCATGGACATGATCGCCAACCACTCGGGCGGCAACCACTGGTGGATGGACGACCTGCCCACGGCAACATGGCTGAACGCCCCGGATAGCCGGGCCATCACGTCGCACGCCCGCACGACCCACCAGGATCCTTATGCCTCCGAATACGACAAGGCCCGGCACGCCGACGGCTGGTTTTCCGATACGATGCCGGACCTCAACCAGCGCGACCCCTTGCTGGCCGACTACCTGATACAGAATTCGATCTGGTGGGTGGAATATCTCGGCTTGTCCGGCATTCGCCAGGACACCTATCCCTACCCGGACAAGCACTTCATGGCCGAGTGGACGCGCCGCATCATGCAGGAGTACCCGGATTTCAACATCGTCGGCGAGGAATGGAGCCCGAGCCCGAATGTCGTCGCCTACTGGCAGCGCGGCAAACAGAATGCCGACGGTTATGTATCCGCCCTGCCCGGCGTGTTCGACTTTCCATTGCAGATCGCGTTGCAGAAAGTCCTGACCTCCGACGTGCCGCCCTGGGGCAGCATCTGGACGCCGGTTTACGAATTGCTCGGCCATGACTACCTGTATCCCGAGCCAATGAACCTCGTGATCATGCCGGACAACCACGACATGAGTCGTCTGTTCACCCAGGTCGGCGAGGACGAGGACCTGTGGCGCATGGCCATGGTTTTTTACGCCACGATGCGCGGCATTCCGCAAATCTACTACGGCACCGAAATCCAGATGTCACACCCGGGCACTGACAGCCACGGCGCCATCCGGGCGGAGTTTCCCGGTGGGTGGGACGATCACGACGCCAGTGCCTTTACGGGCGAGGGCCTGTCACGGCAGGAGCGTGCCGCACAGGCCTTCACGCGCCAGTTGCTGAACTGGCGTAAACGGGCCAGGGTGATCCACAGTGGGAAGTTCATGCATTTCACGCCGGTCGGCAATGTGTACGCGTATTTCCGTTACGATGACGACGACACGATTATGGTGATCTTCAACCTCGACGACGACCGGATCGATCTCGACATGGCGCGCTTTGCCGAGAGACTGCAGGGCGCGACGCACGCATCCAGCGTCCTGGACGGCTCGATCGTCGATATAGAAGAGAACCTCGCCCTGCCGCCCCGGTCCGTGCGGCTGCTCGCCATCGATCACGGGAGCGCCCCTTGAGAAGAATCGTATTACTGCTCGTCGCCCTCTGGGCAACGGGCCCGGCAGCAGCCGACTTCGGCGAGTATCGGGGCCATACCCACGATGGCGACACGCTGAGCATCTCGAGCACGCGGGGCGCACTGCGCATCACCGCGGTCGATGACGCCGCATTCGAGGTGCACTACGTCGAGGACGGCGTCAAGCAGTTGCCATCGTTCGCGCTGGCACCGCAGCCCGGCGATCACGCGGCCAGCGTCGAGGAGACTGGCGCCAGCGTGTCGTTCTCGATCGAGGGCATCACGGCCGTCGTCGACAAGTCGCCCGTGCGCGTGGCGTTCTACCGTGACGGTGAACCGCTCGTCGCCGAGGAACACGGTTACTTCGCGTACGAGACGACGCGCGGGTTTCGCTTTGCGCTCGACGAGGCCGAGAAGATCCTCGGCGGCGGCCAGCGCGTTCTCGGCATGGACCGGCGCGGCCACCGCCTGCCGCTGTACAACAAGGCCAGCTACGGCTATTCGACCGAAGCGCAGCAGATGTACTACAGCCTGCCCGCCGTGATGTCGTCGGACAAGTACATGCTCGTGTTCGACAATTCGGCCAATGGCTGGCTCGACATCGGCCATACCGAGCGCGACGTGCTGAAGTTCGAAGCCGTTGCGGGGCGCACCGCGTACATCGTGATCGCGGGCGACAGCTATCCCGCCCTCGTCGGCAACTACACCGACGTCACGGGACGGCAGCCGCTGCCGCCGCGCTGGGCTTTCGGTAATTTCGCATCCCGGTTCGGCTACCACAGCGAAGAAGAAACGCGCGACGTCGTGCGCCGCTTCAGGGACGAGACGATCCCGCTCGACGCGGTCATTCTCGACATCTACTGGTTCGGTCCCGATATCCAGGGGCACATGGGCAATCTCGACTGGGACCGCAACGCCTGGCCCACGCCCGAGGACATGATCGCCGACTTCGCTGCCGACGGTGTCAGGACGATTGCCATCACCGAGCCGTTCATCCTGACCACGTCAAGGCGCTGGCAGGACGCCGTGGATAGCGGCGCGCTCGCGCGCACGCCGACCGGCGAACCGCGGCGCTTCGATTTCTATTTCGGCAACACCGGCCTCGTCGACGTGTTCGACGACAAGGCCGCGGACTGGCTGTGGCGGCCCTACAAGATGCTGTTCGACCAGGGCACGGCCGCGACCTGGGGCGATCTCGGCGAGCCCGAGGTGCACCCGGGCGATGCCCTGCACTACGTGTCCGATGCCGGCATCGAGGCGACCGGGGACGAAGTGCACAACGCTTACGGCCACGAATGGGCGCGCATGGTCTACGAACGCCAGGTCGAGGCTTTTCCGGACATGCGCCCCCTCATCATGATGCGATCGGGCTTCGCAGGCTCGCAGCGCTTCGGCCTCGTGCCGTGGACCGGCGACGTCAGCCGCTCGTGGGGCGGGCTCAAGCCACAGGTCGAGCTGGCATTGCAGGGCGGCCTGTTCGGACTCGGCTACATGCATTCGGACCTCGGCGGCTTCGCGGGCGGCGAAGAATTCGACAAGGAAATGTACATTCGCTGGCTGCAATACGGTGTGTTTCAGCCTGTCTACCGGCCGCACGCACAGGAGCACATCCCGTCCGAACCCGTATTCCACGACCGCGAGACGCGCACCATCGTGCGCGAGGCCATCAACCTCCGTTATCGACTGCTGCCCTATAACTACACGCTGGCCTTCGAGAACAGCACGACCGGCATGCCACTGATGCGGCCGCTGTTCTTCGAGGACGAGTCGGTCCCTTGGCTCATCGACGTCAAGGACAGCTTTTTCTGGGGCGATGCGTTCTACGTGACCCCGGTTACGGACCCCGGTGTGGATTCCGTCGAGGCGCTGATTCCACCCGGGGCCTGGTTCGACTTCTGGACCGACGCGCGATACGACGGCAACCGGATCGCCGACATCCCCGTCACGCTCGAGACTATCCCGGTCCTCGTCCGTGCCGGCTCGTTCGTACCGATGGTCGATACGGTGCAGACGACCCGCGACTATTCGAGCGAAAAACTGACGCTGCACTACTACGCCGACGCCTCGGTCCCTGCAGCGTCCGGGCTGATGTACGAGGACGACGGGCACAGCCGCACGAGTCTCGATGACGGGGCTTACGAACTCCTCCGCTTCGAAGCGACGCACGAGGGCGACGTGCTGCGGATTGGCCTGGCCCGCGAGGGCGGTACCTATGACGGCATGCCGACGCGTCGCAAGCTGACGCTCGTCATCCACAACTGGACTGCGCCGGCCGCGAAGCTGGCCTTCAACGGCGAGTCCGTCGACGGACGGCTCGAGGACGGTACGCTCACGATCGAGGTCGACTGGGACCATGCGCCGGCGACGCTGCAGGTCAACGAGCCGCAGCCTGTAGCGATGGACGGCAAGCCTGTCGTCTACCAGGCCTTCACGCGACTGTTCGGCAACCAGAAAACCGCAAACAAACCCTGGGGCACGATCGAGGACAACGGCGTGGGCAAGTTTTCGGATTTCACGGACACTGCGCTGCAGGGCATCCGCGAACTCGGGGTCACGCATATCTGGTACACGGGCGTGCCGCACCACGCGGTCGTGCGCGACTACACAGATTACGGCATTGGCAACGACGACCCTGACGTCGTCAAGGGGCGTGCCGGGTCCCCGTACGCCGTCAAGGACTACTATAACGTCAACCCGGATCTCGCGATCGACCCGGCGAAGCGCCTCGCAGAGTTCGACGCGCTTATCGAGCGCACACACGCGAACGGCATGCAGGTCATCATCGACATCGTGCCGAACCACGTCGCGCGCCACTACGCGTCGACCCGGCCCGGCGTCGCCGACTTTGGCGCCGACGACGACACTAGTGTCGAGTGGGCGCGCGACAACAACTTCTACTATGTGCCCGGCGCCGACTTCGCCGTACCCGAGGGTTACGTACCGCTGAACGGCGAGCCCCATCCGCTGGCCGACGGCAGGTTTGCCGAGTCGCCGGCCAAGTGGACCGGCAACGGTGCGCGCGCGCCGCAGCCCGATATCGGCGACTGGTTCGAGACCGTCAAGATCAATTTCGGCGTTCGCCCCGACGGCAGTAAGGCCTTCGACGAATTGCCGGAAGAGGCGCGGGACTGGACGAACGAGCAGCTCGTCGAGTTCTGGTCGCGGCGCGACGTGCCGGACAGCTGGAAGAAGTTCCACGATATCGTGCATTTCTGGCTCGACCGCGGCGTTGATGGCTTCCGCTACGACATGGCGCAGATGGTGCCGGTCGAGTTCTGGAGCTACCTGAACGCCTCGATCAAGCTGCGCCGGCCGGACGCATTCCTGTTGTCGGAGATCTACGTCCCGGACATGTACCATGACTACATCGAGCTCGGCCGCATGGACTACCTGTACGACAAGGTCGGTTTCTACGACACGCTGCGCGCCGTCATGCGCGCGGAAGAGCCGGCCGCGACGCTCGAGGCAGCGCACGCGGAAGTGCTCGACATCGAGGCGCACATGCTGCATTTCCTCGAGAACCACGACGAGCAGCGCATAGCGAGTGAGCCTTTTGCGGGCGACGCGCGCATGGGCAAGCCCGGCATGGTCGTATCGGCCCTCATCGGCGGATCTCCGACGATGATCTATTTCGGCCAGGCGGTGGGTGAGAACGGCGACGGCGACGCCGGCTTCGGCACCGCGACGCGCACGACGATCTTCGACTACTGGGGTGTCCCGGCGCACCAGCGCTGGATGAACGGCGGCCGGTTCGACGGCGGCGCACTCAGCGAAGACGAGCGATTGCTGCGTGGTTTTTATGCACGTCTGCTGACGTTCAGCGCGACGGAAAGCGCGCTGAACGGCAAATACGCGCCCATTCCCCTGGACAACGACAAGGTATTTGCGTTTGCGCGCTGGAATGACGCCGAACGGCTCATCGTCGTCAGCAATTTCGACGCGGGAGAGCCGCAGGAATTCGTCATGGAGCTGGACGCCGCGCTGGTCGCCGAGCTCGGTCTCGAGTCCGGCCGGCGCGCCCTCGATGAGCAGCTGTACGGCGAGGCAAGGAACGCCATCGTCGTCGATCACGGCGTGGGCAAGGTCCACGTGCGGCTGCAACCGTTCGAGTCACATGTGTACCGCGTCGGCGGCGGCCTGTTCAAGGCACCCGACAATGCGCCGTTCATGGACGACCTGCCGGGTTCTGGCGTGCTGGGCAGGCAGGTTTACTGGTACGACGTGCCGTCGCAGTTCGTCGACGAATCGCGCAACGTCGTGGTCTGGCTGCCGCCAGGCTACGACGATAACCCGGACCGGCGCTACGAGGTCATCTACATGACCGACGGCGAAAACCTGTTCGACCCGCGCATCGCGAGCTGGGGCGTCGACTGGGGCGTCGACGAAGCCATGATACGCGGCGTCGAGAACGGCGACTTCGAGCCAGCCATCGTCGTGGGCGCGTGGAGCACGGCGCAGCGCGGCATAGAGTACTCGCCCTGGCACCGCGCACGTGACTACGCGCGCTTCCTGATCGAGGAGCTGATGCCGCGCGTCAATGCTGAATTCCGAACGAAGACCGGTCCCGACAATACCTTTGCGATGGGCTCGTCGATGGGCGGACTGTTCTCTTATTACCTCGTCAAGAACCACAGCGACGTGTTCGGCGCCTGCGGCTGCGTGTCGAGCCACTTTGCCCTCAACGAGCAGAACCTTGCGGGCTATGCCGGGCTCGATCCGCGGAAGGCCGACACGACGCCCTACATCCTGCTCGACATCGCCGGCGGCGACACGATTTCCGGGGGGCGGTTCTTCTTCGACTACGGCACCGAGACGCTGGATTCGACCTATCACGACGACCACGAGCCCGTGCGCGCGTGGTTCCGCAGGCAGGGCCTCAGGGAAGGACGTGACTATCGTTTCGGCAGGTACGATGGCGCCGACCACAGCGAACGCGCGTGGCGCGCCCGCGTGGGCGACCAGCTGGAATGGCTGCTCGGAGACTAGGCTGGCGAGACAGGCTCGCCGGGCCCGGAGCGACGGCATGAAAACGTCTGCCGTGGGCGCCTGAATACGATTGCAATTCATTGCCTTGCCCGAGGTCCGCTGACTACAATTCATCCACTTCTTGGAGAAGAACACGAGCCATCCAAGCCACTACCAACGGCGGACTCGTCCGCCGTCATTCGCGAATCAAGCGAGGGGAGCCTTTCATGAACAAGCCATCACGACGTGGCCCGCTCGCAGTCAGTATTGCACTGATTGCAGCAGTCAGCGCCGCCGGGACGGTCAACGCCCAGACGCAACCGCAGAGGAGCAACCAGGGCGTTATCGAAGAAATTACCGTAACGGGAATCCGCGGAAGTATTCAGCGCGCCATTGATTTCAAGCAGAGTTCCGACAGCATCATCGAGGCGGTATCCGCCGAAGATCTCGGCAGGCTGCCCGACACCAGTATCGCCGACGCCATCTCGCGCCTGCCCGGTTTGACCTCGCAGCGCGCCGAAGGGCGTGCCTCGGCCATCAGCCTGCGCGGTACGGATCCGGGCTTTACAACCGCACTCCTGAACGGCCGTGAGCAGGTCAGCACCGGCGACAACCGCAGCGTTGAATTCGACCAGTATCCGTCGGAACTGCTGAACGCGGTGCTCGTCTACAAGACGCCGGACTCGCGCCTTGTCGGCCAGGGCCTGTCCGGTACGATCGACCTGCGCACGGTACGCCCGCTCGACTACGGCAACACCGCCTTTGCCGTGAACGTCCGCGGCGAAATGAACGGCAACGACGACCTGGGCGCGGGCGCCGACGAAATGGGCTCACGCATCAGTTTCTCCTACATTGACCAGTTCGCCGACGGTACGGTCGGTCTGGCGATCGGCTACGCGCGCCTCGACGCGCCGCTCGCGACGCAGGGCTTCGGCACCTACGAGCCCTGGGGCGCGGTCAACAAGAGCAATCCGGACTGGAATGCCAGCGTGCCCGACGGGACCCTCACCACGAACGGTATGAAGGTGCGCACCGACATGGGTTCGACAGAGCGCGACGGCTTCATGGCCGCCCTGCAGTTCCGGCCAAGCGACAACTACACCGGCATCATCGACCTGTACTACTCGACAATGGAGCAGACCAACAACGCGCGCAGCCTCGAAGTCAACCTCGGAGACTATCCCGCCGTGTGCTGCGACGGCCCCTGGCCGCCTGGAACACAGTTTGGTTATGACAATGTGACCGTCCAGAACGGCGTCGCCGTTGCCGGCAACGTACTGCAGGTCGTGCCGCTGGCGCGTAACTTCCTGTTCCTGACCGATGACGAAATCTTCGCGATGGGCTTCAACAATGAATTCTGGCTCAGCGACGAATGGAGCCTGATCGCCGACCTGAGTTACTCGAAGGCGGTCCGCGAACAGGACCAGTTCGAGACGCAGGCTCAGTACGTCCCGCAGACCTCTGATCCGAACCTGCCGGCCAACCAGTACGACACGGCGACGTTCCAGCTGAGAGGCACCTCCGACATGCCGACCCTGTCCTTCGCGCGCGACTATGCCGATCCGGACCAGGTTCAGGTGGGTCCGACGATCTACGGCGCCGGATACACGAAGGCGCCGGAGGTCGAGGACGAGATCAGCTCTTTCCGCGTCGACCTGGTACGGGCGGCCGACATGGGCTGGTTTGAAGAGATGGCCTTCAGCGTCAACTACACGGAACGCACCAAGGACAAGATCTCGCCGGAAAGCGGCCTGAGTACGGCCAATGGCGGCTACAACCGCGTCGACGACCGATTCCTGACCAGCCCGATGAACCTCGGTTATGCCGGTGCCGGCCAGGCCCTCGCCTGGGACGTGCAGGGCGTTCTCAACGAGTACTTCGACACGATCGTCTACGGTGACCCGACCACGCTGCCGTATCTCGCCGGCAAATACTGGGACGTCCAGGAAGACGTGTGGACCGTGTCGCTGCGCGGCAGCCTGAATCACGAACTGTCGGGCGATGTAACCTTGCTCGGTAACATCGGCCTCCAGGTGATCGGCACCGACCAGAGCTCGAGCTCCTTCTTCGTCACGCGGGCCTTTACGCCGGACCAGGTCGTGGAACGGGTTTCCGACGGCACGTCCTTTGAGCACGTGCTGCCGCAGGTCAACCTGGTGTTCGCCATGGGCGATACGCAGGCGGTACGCGTCGGCCTCGCCAAGACGATTGCCCGGGCCCGCATGGATCAGCTGAAAGCCACCGAAGAGAGCGGTTACAACTTCACGACCGGTGAACCGGGCGGTAGTGGCGGTAACCCGCTGCTCGATCCCTGGGAGGCCTGGAACTTCGACGTCGCCTACGAGCGTTACTTCGGTGAGGGCGAAGGCTACGTGGCGATCGCGGGCTTCTACAAGGACCTGGAAACCTACATCTACAACCAGACCATTCGCTACGACTTCACGACGCTGCTGGAAAACACGCCCCCGGCGCTTTTTCCGCCGGGCGTGACACCGCTGACCGAGGGTGACTTCACCCGTCCCGTCAACGGCAGCGGCGGTTACGTGCAGGGCCTCGAGTTCTCGGCATCCGTGCCGTTCAGCATGCTCTCCGACAGCCTCGACGGTTTCGGCGCGCAGTTCAGTTACTCGTACACGGACAGCGATATTGCGATCGAGGGATCGGTCAGTTCCGTTCCGATCACCAATATTCCGCTGCCCGGCCTGTCGCAGGACGTCTGGAACCTGACGCTGTATTTCGAGAAGTACGGCTTTGCAGCCCGGATTAACACGCGCTACCGGTCCGAGTACATCGGTGAGGTGACGAACTTCGCCAACGATCGCGGTTTCCGCTTCGTCGACGCGGACCAGATCACCGATGCGCAGTTCAGCTACAGCTTCGGCGAGGGGCGTCTGGACGGCCTGCAGCTGCTGTTCCAGATCAACAACCTGACGAACGAGCCCTACGTCGCCTACTCGGAGGAAAAGACGCGGGTTCTCGACTACCAGGAGTACGGCACGCAGTATCTGCTGGGGCTGAACTACCGCTACTGAGCAACGTGATGCCCCAGGGCGTCAGCAGGACCGACCAAGCCCCCGTGAGCGTCGCTTGCGGGGGCTTTTAAATTCGCAGGTCGAAAACATGAAACAAGAATCTGCCCCCAATTTGCACACGCGCAACGTCGAATTCGCGATGCCCCGCCAGCGACGTGCCGGCGTGTGCCTGCACATCACGTCGCTGCCGGGCCCCTACGGCATCGGCGAGATCGGCCGGGCCGCGCGCGCTTTCATCGACCGAATGGTCGCGATGGAGCTCTCCGTCTGGCAATTTCTTCCGCTCGGACCGACCGCCTACGGCGACTCGCCGTACCAGCCCCTGTCGACGTTCGCAGGCAACGAGATGCTCGTTGACATCGGTGAACTCGTCGAGATGGGCCTGTTGTCCGGTAGCGAAGTTGCGGAACTCACGGCTTTGCCCGAGCGCTTCGTGGACTACGGGGCGCTGATTCCGGTCAAGGCGCGCCTCCTGCACCTCGCGGCGAGTCGCTTCGAAGCGACCGTTGACAGCGCGGTGCTGCAGGATTTCCGGCACTTCCTGGCGCGCAGCGACGAGGTTTGGCTGCACGATTACGCCCTCTTCCGTGTTTTGAAATCCAGGCACGGCGAGCGCCCGTGGCCCGAATGGCAGCCCGAATACGTGCATCGCGAGGCCGCTGCGCTGGCGGAACTCGAGACCGAGGAAGCGGACCGTATTCGCTCCCTGAAAACCATCCAGTACCTGTTCTTCCGGCAATGGTTCCGACTGCGTGACTATGCCCACGACCGCGGCGTTACGCTGTTCGGCGACATGCCGATCTGCATCGCACTCGACAGCGCCGATGCCTGGGCGAATCGCAGCATCCTCAGACTCGACAAGGACGGCAGACCCGACAGCGTAGCTGGCGTGCCGCCGGATTACTTCAGCGAGGACGGCCAGCTCTGGGGCAACCCTCTCTACGACTGGGACAAGCATGCTGCCGACAATTATTCGTGGTGGGTAGACCGGCTGCGCGCCACGGCGGAACTGACCGACCTCGTGCGCATCGATCATTTCCGCGGGTTCGAGGCCTACTGGGCGATCCCGGCCGATGCCGAGACCGCGCGCACCGGGACCTGGGAGCCCGGCCCCGGGGACGCGATCTTCGACGCCATGCACGAGACGCTCGGCAACCTGCCGATCGTCGCCGAGAATCTCGGCGTGATCACGCCCGAGGTGGAGAACCTGCGGGAACGCCACAGCATTCCGGGCATGCACGTCCTCCAATTCGACGTCTGCGACCCGGACTTCACGCTCGATGCCGTGGCGGAAAACAGCGTCTGCTACACCGGCACTCACGATAACGACACGACGATCGGCTGGTTTCGGGGCAGCCCCAATGATATCCGCAGCCGCGAGGAAATTGAGCAAGCGCAAAAATCCGTGCTCGCGCTGACCGGCGGCACGGCCGAAACCGTCCATATCGACCTGATCAGGGCCGCCTTCGCAACGCCCGCCCGGCTGGCGATCGCCCCGCTGCAGGATTATCTCGGCCTCGGGTCCGAAGCCCGCATCAATACGCCCGGCACGTCGGGCGGCAACTGGCGCTGGCGCGTACTTGAAACAGAATTGTCCGGCGATCTTTGCGACAATGTTGCGTCTCTGGTCAAAGACTCGAAACGCGGATTGTCTCAGCATGGATACACAAACTAAGAAAAACCCACGTCACGTCAGTTTGCTCACGCGCGAGACACTGGCCCTCGTGCTTGCCGGCGGCCAGGGTTCGCGCCTGCACGAACTCACGCACTGGCGCGCCAAGCCGGCCGTGTTCTTCGGCGGCAAGTTCCGGATCATCGATTTTCCCCTGTCGAACTGCCTGAATTCGGGTATTCGCCGTATCGGCGTGCTGACGCAATACAAGGCGCACTCGCTGATCCGACACCTCGTCCACGGCTGGTCCTGGTTCCAGCTGGGCCGCAAGGAGTTTGTCGAGATTCTGCCCGCCTCGCAGCGCGTCGGCGGCGAGTGGTACCGCGGCACGGCGGACGCCGTCTACCAGAACCTCGACATCATCCGGACGCACGGCCCGTCGCAGGTGCTGATCCTGGCCGGCGATCACATTTACAAGATGGACTACGGCCAGTTCCTCGCCGCTCACGCCGACCTGCAGGCGGACATGACCGTCAGCTGCGTCGAGATGCCGGTCGAGGAGGCCGCGGGGCAAATGGGCGTCATGACCGTGGACGAGAACTGGCGCGTCGTCGCCTTCGACGAGAAGCCGGCCAAGCCGAACCCGATTCCGGGCAAGCCCGGCATCTGCCTGGCCTCGATGGGCAACTACATCTTCAACACCGAGTTTCTTTACGAGCAGGTCATCAGGGACGCGGATACGCCCGACACGCAGCACGACTTCGGTCGCAATATCATTCCGCGCATCATCAGCGAATACCGCGTGTACGCCTACCCGTTCCGCGACCCGGAAACGTCCGAGCAGGCGTACTGGAGAGACGTGGGCACGCTCGACGCGTACTGGGAAGCCAACATGGAGCTCGTCTCGGTGACGCCGCAACTGAACCTCTATGACCAGCGCTGGCCCGTCCTGACCTACCAGTGGCAGGCGCCGCCGGCCAAGTTTGTCCACGACGAGCCGGGTCGCCGGGGCAGCGCCGTTCAGTCAATGGTATCGGGCGGTTGTCTCATCTCGGGCGCGGAGGTCAGGAATTCGCTGCTGTTCTCGCGCGTCAAGGTCCGTTCCCACAGCGTCCTCGACGGCGCCGTCGCGCTGCCCGACGTGCGTATCGAGCGCAACTGCCGGCTGACCCGGTGCATCATCGACTCGGGAGCGGTCATCGAGGAAGGCACGGTCATCGGCGAAAACCATGATGATGACCGGGCGCGCGGATTCCGCGTGTCGGAAAAAGGCGTAACGCTCGTCACGCCGGATATGCTCGGCCAGCAGTTGCATTACACGCGCTAGGCTGTCCGTCATCGATACGCGCTCCGTACTCTTTCTCGCGTCCGAGAATGGTGCCCTCCCCGGCGGTAAAGTCGGCGGTGTTGGCGACGTCGTGCGCGACCTGCCCGTCGCCCTGTCGAAACTGGGCTGGTCGGTAAGCATCGCAACACCGTCCTATGGCTCGCTGCACCGCGTGGATGGCGCCGAGCGGCTCGGCTCGTTCCACGTCCCGTATCGCGGCCGGGTCGAAGCGGTCGATGCATGGCTCGTGCCCGGCAGCAACGCCGGCGTGCGCAACATCGTGTTCGACCATCCATTGTTCGCGGCCGAAGGCGACGGCGTCATCTACGTCGGCGACGAACCCGAGCGCCCGTTCGCGACAGACGCCAGCCGGTTCGCCCTGTTCTGCGCCAGCGCCGCCGAGTGGGTTGCGAAGACCGGGCGCAAGCCCGACGTCGTCCACCTGCACGACTGGCATGCGGCCCTGTACCTGCTGTTCGCGCGCTTCGACGAGCGCCTCCGGGCGTTGTCGCGAATTCCAACCGTCTATACCGTGCACAACCTCTCATACCAGGGGACGCGTCCCCTGCGCGGCGACGAATCGTCGCTCGAGGCGTGGTTCCCGGGGCTCCGTCCCGACATCGACGCCATCGTCGATCCCGAGCACGGCAATTGCATCAACCCGATGGCGGCGGCGATCCGGCTGGCCGATCGCGTGAGCACGGTCTCCGGGACTTACGCGGGGGAGATCTGCAGGCCCAGCGATCCGTTGACGGGATTCATCGGCGGCGAAGGCCTCGAGAGCCTGCTCGAGGACGCGCGCGCCGAGGGCCGGCTGCTCGGCATACTGAACGGCTGCGACTACGACGTGCCGAGGGCCCGACGCCCGGGCTGGATGCGGCTCCTGGGCATGTGCGAGGCGCAACTTCACGACTGGCAGCGCCGGGCCCCGGCCAACGACGCGCACCAGCTCGCGCGGCAGCGCATCTCGCAATTCCCCAAGCGCCGGCCGCTGCACCTGCTCACGAGCATCGGCCGTCTCGTCGCGCAGAAGGCCACCCTGCTGCTACTGGATGCGGAGAGCGGGAATTCGCCGCTGCAACGGCTTTCCGGCCAGCTCGGTCGGCCGAGTGTCATCATCGTGATCGGCAGCGGCGACCCGGTGTTCGAAAAACGCATGCTGGCCGTCGCGCACGAGTGCCCGAACGTGCTGTTCCTGAACGGCTATTCGGAGCTGCTCGCCGACCCGGTGTATGCTGCCGGCGACCTGTTCCTGATGCCGTCGAGCTTCGAGCCCTGCGGCATCAGCCAGATGCTGGCGATGCGCGCGGGACAGCCCTGTGTCGTGCACGGCGTCGGCGGCCTGCGCGACACGGTCGAACACGGTGCAACCGGCTTCGTGTTCGACGGCGACACGCCGCGCTCCCAGGCTGACAATTTCGTGTCGGCAACGCGCGAGGCGCTGGCCTGGCGCAGCGACGATCCCGCCGGCTGGAAAACGATGTGCGAACGCGCCATGCAGCAGCGATTCAGCTGGCAGCTGTGCGCCGAACGCACGGTCCGGGAACTTTACGGAGTCAATGATGACTGATCGCTCCAAACTCGTCGCCGTGGCCGAAGGGCGCTGTCACGACCCGTTCGCAGTGCTCGGCCCGCAGCGGGACGGCAACAGGCGCGTCGTACGCACGATGCAGCCGCAGGCGGCGGCCGTGGCGCTCATCGACACGAAGGGCGAGATACTCGCCGACGCCGAACGCGTCCACGACGGCGGTCTTTACGTCGCCGACCTCCCGCCGCGGATCCGTCACTATTGCCTGCAAATCACGTTGCCGTCCGGCCACGTCTATGTCGCCGAGGACCCGTACCGATTTTCATCCACGCTGGGCGAGATGGACCTCTACCTGCTCGGCGAAGGTTCCGATCGCCAGATTTACGAAAAACTGGGCGCGCAGCTCCGCGAATACCTGGGCATCAAGGGCACGCGTTTCGCAGTGTGGGCGCCGAACGCATCGCGCGTCAGTGTCATCGGCAGCTTTAACGACTGGGACGGTCGCCGCCACCCGATGCGACTGCACCCGGGCAATGGCATCTGGGAAATCTTCATTCCGGGCGTCGGTCACGGCGACCAGTACAAGTTCGAGATGCTCGACCGCAACGGCAAGCTGCTGCCGCTCAAGTCCGACCCCTATGCCGCGGCCCATGAACCGCCGCCCGGCAACGCGTCGATCGTCTATGCGTCGAACCACACCTGGAACGACGACGCATGGATGTCCAGGCGAGCCGTGGAGCTCGATAAGCCGATGGCGATTTACGAGGTACACCTCGGGTCGTGGCGGCGCGGGGACGGGAACCGCTGGCTGAGCTACCGGGAACTCGCCGATAAGCTCGTCCAGTACGTCCTCGACATGGGTTTCACGCATGTCGAGTTCCTGCCCGTCAGTGAGCACCCGTTCGACGGGTCCTGGGGCTACCAGCCGATCGGCATGTTCGCGCCGACCTGGCGTTTCGGTCCACCCGATGACTTCCGCTTCCTCGTCGATCGCTGTCACGAGGCCGGCATCGGCGTCATCATCGACTGGGTGCCCGCGCATTTCCCGAAAGACGAACACGGGCTGAGGCGCTTCGATGGTTCGGCCCTTTATGAACACGAAGATCCACGCAAGGGCGAACACGCCGACTGGGGCACACTGATCTTCAACTTCGGGCGGCGCGAGGTTCGCAATTACCTGATCGGCAGCGCGCTTTACTGGATCAATGAATTCCACGTCGACGCCCTGCGAGTCGACGCCGTCGCCTCGATGCTGTACCTCGACTACTCGCGCGACGACGGCCAGTGGGTCCCGAACGAATTCGGTGGCAATGAGAATCTCGAGGCCGTCGAGTTTCTCAAGCAACTGAACCGCGAAGTGCATGCGCACGGCGCGACGACACATGCTGAGGAGTCGACGGCCTGGCCGGCGGTATCGCGGCCTGTCGAGCATGGCGGACTCGGTTTCACGTTCAAGTGGAACATGGGCTGGATGCACGACACGCTCAGTTACATGCGGGAGAACCCGGTGCACCGCCGCTACCATCACGACCAGATGACCTTCGGCCTCGTGTATGCGTTCAACGAAAATTTCGTGTTGCCACTGTCCCACGACGAGGTCGTGCACGGCAAACGCTCCATCCTCGGTCGCATGCCCGGCGACGAGTGGCAGCGCTTTGCCAACCTGCGCGCCTACTATGGTTCGATGTATGCGCACCCGGGCAAGAAGCTCCTGTTCATGGGCGCAGAGATCGCGCAGTCGGCGGAATGGAATCACGACACGTCGATCGACTGGCACCTGCTGCAATATGCGCCCCACAGCGGCGTGCAGGCGCTGGTCCGCGACCTGAACACGCTGTATCGCAACACACCCGCGCTGCACGAGGTCGACTTCACCAGCGCCGGTTTCGAATGGATCGACCTGCACGATCGCGACAACAGCGTGTTCAGCTGGATCAGGCGCGACGCGTCGGGCGGCTTCGTTGTTTGCATCATCAACATGACGCCCGTGGTCCGCGAAGGCTACCGCATAGGGGCGCCCGAGCAGGGCCGCTATCGCGTTGCCCTCAACACCGACGACACGCGCTACGGCGGCAGTGGAGTCGGCGCCAGCGTCGTAGAGACGAGCGACGATGCCATACACGGCCGGCCATGTTCACTCGAACTGACCTTACCTCCCCTGGCAACGATAATCCTGGAGAAAGCCTGATGTCCGCCAAACCCGATACTCCCGCCGGTGACCGCGAGCTGCTGCAAACGTCCGCGCTGCCCATGACGGCGGACGCCATACTCAGCGACTTCACGCATTACTTCGGCCGACTACTCGGCCGGCAGACGATCCAGATCGATTCGCCGTTTCTCTACCAGGCCGTCGTGTATGCGGCCCGCGACCGTCTCATGGAGCGCTGGAACAGGTCCCGGAATGCCACCGCTACCGACGACAGCCGGCGCGTTGCCTACCTGTCGCTCGAGTTCCTCATGGGGCGCCTGCTGCGCAACGCGCTCCTGAATCTCGGCATCGAGGAACAAACCGCGGCTGCGCTGGATCGCATCGGCCTCGACCTCGAGGCCGTCTGCGACCGTGAGCGCGATACCGGGCTAGGTAACGGCGGCCTCGGCAGGCTGGCCGCCTGTTTCCTCGACAGCTGCGCCACGCTCGGGCTGCCCGTTACGGGCTACGGTATTCGCTACCAGTACGGGATGTTTCACCAGCGCATCGAAAACGGCTACCAGGTCGAAAAGGCCGATTCGTGGCTGCGCGAGGGATTTCCCTGGGAGATCGAGCGCATCGAGTACGCGCAGACCGTGCACTTCGGCGGCCGCAGCGACGTGCAGATCGACCGCAACGGCAAGACGCGACACGTCTGGGTGGACACGCACGACGTCATGGCGATCCCCTACGACATCCCCGTGCCGGGGTTCCGGAACGACGTCGTCAATACCCTGCGCCTGTGGTCGGCATCGGCACAGGACGAGTTCGACCTCGAGGAGTTCAACGCCGGCAGTTACGCCGACTCGGTTGCGTCGAAGAACGAGGCGGAGAACATCACGATGGTGCTGTACCCGAACGCCGCGACCGAAAACGGACAGCAGCTGCGCCTGCGCCAGCAGTACTTTTTGGCCTCTGCCAGCCTGCAGGACATGATTCGCAAGTGGCGCACGCGACATGGCGACGATTTCTCGACCTTCGCGGACAAGCATTGTTTCCAGCTCAACGACACGCATCCTGCGGTCGCGGTCGCGGAACTCATGCGCCTGCTCATGGACGAACACGGCCTGGACTGGGACGAGGCCTGGCACATCACGAGCAACACGATGGCCTATACGAACCACACGCTCCTTCCCGAGGCGCTGGAGATGTGGCCCGTTGCGCTGTTCCGCAGGCTGCTGCCGAGGCTGCTCGACATCATCTACGAGATCAATGCGCGCTTCATCGCGGAGATCGGCCAGCGCTGGCCGGGCGACAACGACCGGGTGCGACGCATGTCTCTGATCCAGGAAGGCTCGGAACCGATGATCCGCATGGCCTACCTTGCGATCGTCGGCAGCTACTCCGTCAACGGCGTCGCCGAACTGCACTCGAAGCTGCTCATCGAGGGCCTGTTTCGCGACTTCGCCGAACTCTGGCCCGAGCGATTCAACAACAAGACCAACGGCGTGACGCAGCGCCGCTGGCTCGCGGCGTGCAACCCGGACCTGTCCGCACTCATCAGCGAAAAGATCGGCGAGGGTTGGAAAGTCGAACTCAGCGAGCTCGAGGGACTTGCCCCGTATGCCGACGATCCCGAATTCCAGGCACGGTGGCGTGCGGTCAAGCACGCCAACAAGGAGCGCCTCGCCGAAGATCTCCGAACCAGGACAGGGCTGGACATATCGACCGACATGCTGTTCGACGTGCAGGTCAAGCGCATCCACGAGTACAAGCGCCAGCTGCTCAACGTGCTGCATGCGATCCATCTGTACGATCGCATTCGCCGCGGCGACGGCGAGCAACTGGTACCGCGGCTGATCGTCATTGGCGGGAAGGCCGCGCCGGGCTATGTCATGGCGAAGTCGATCATCAAGTGCATCAACAACGTCGCCCGCGTGATCAATGCCGATCCTGCCATGGAGGGCAGGCTGCAGATGATCTTCTACCCCGACTACAACGTCTCGGCCATGGAACGTATCTGCCCCGCGGCCGACCTGTCCGAGCAGATTTCGACGGCGGGCAAGGAAGCCTCAGGTACGGGCAACATGAAGTTCATGATGAACGGCGCCGTCACGATCGGCACGCTCGACGGCGCCAACGTCGAGATCCGCGAAGCCGTCGGCGACGAGAACTTCTTCCTGTTCGGCAACACGGTCGAAGAGATCGAGGCCCTGCGCGGCAACTACAACCCGCAGGCCATCATCGACAACGACCCCGAATTTCGGCGCGTCATGGACCTGCTGCAGAGCGGGCACTTCAATCACTTCGAACCCGGCATCTTCGACGCCATTATCCAGTCGATCAGGGAGCCGGCAGACCTGTGGATGACAGCCGCGGACTTCCGCAGCTTCGTCGACGCGCAGGAGAATGCCGGGCGGGCCTACCAGGACGAGGCGCACTGGACGCGAATGAGCATCCTGAACACGGCGCACTCGGGCCGCTTCTCGACCGATCGCACGATGCGCGACTACAACCGGGATATCTGGCGACTCGACCCGATCAGGCGGGCATGACGGACACATCACGACCCGGGCGGCTGGGGCCCACCCCGGACGAGCGCGGCACGCGGTTTGCCGTGTTCTCCTCGATCGCCGAGCGGGTCGAGGTGTGCCTGTTCGACAACGCCGGCAGCGAACGCGCGCGCCACGACCTCGTGCGCAATGACGATAGTGTCTGGGCGCTGCACGTGCCCGACTGCGCAGTGGGCCAGCGCTATGGCTTTCGCGTTCACGGCCCGCTCGATCCGGATCGCGGCCTGCGCTGCAACCCGGCGAAGCTGCTCGTCGATCCCTACGCGCGCCGCCTGCACGGCGAATTCCAGTGGACTGACGCCGTTTTCGACAGCAACGACCTCGACAGCGCCGGCGCCCTGCCCTTCAGTGTCGTCACGGAGCCGGGCCTGCCGGCGGATGAATCGCGCCCGCGCGTGCCCTGGGGAGAAACGATCTTCTACGAGTGCAACCTGCGCGGCTACACGATGCGGCACCCGGCCGTGCACGAGGCACAACGCGGCACGTTTGCCGGTTTCAGTAACCGGGACGTGGTCGATTACATCAAGGCGCTGGGCGTCACGTCTGTCGAACTGATGCCCGTGCACGCGTTCATCGACGAAGGACACCTTGTCGAACTCGGGCTGCGTAATTTCTGGGGCTACAACTCGATCAACTTCTTCGCACCCATGCCGCGTTACGCGCAGGGCGAAGCCGACATCGAGCTGCGCGACATGGTCCGGACGCTGCACGACGCCGGCCTCGAAGTCATCCTCGACGTCGTCTACAACCACACCGGGGAAGGTGGCCGCAACGGTCCAACCATTTCCCTGCGCGGCCTCGACAACCTCGCCTATTACCGGACGCCACCCTTTGAACCCGGCGTTTACGTCAACGACACGGGCTGCGGCAACACGCTCAACGTCGACCACCCGCGGGTGCGCGAGCTCGTCATCGAGAGCCTCGCCTGGCATACACAGATCATGGGCGTTGACGGCTTCCGTTTCGACCTGGCCCCCGTCCTCGGCCGTCGCAGCGACGGCTATTACAAGGGCCACCCGCTCCTGATGGCAATCAGCAACGACGCGCGCCTCGCCGGTGTCAAGCTCGTCGCAGAACCCTGGGACCCTGGGCCGGGCGGCTACCAGCTGGGCAATTTTCCGCCGCGCTGGGCCGAGTGGAACGACGTCTACCGCGACACGCTGCGGCAGTTCTGGCGCGGCGACAAGGGCAAGAGCGGCATGCTCGCACGGCGCCTGCACGGCTCGGCCGATATCTTCGAAGCCAGCCTGCGCGGACCGGTATCCAGCGTCAACATGGTGACGGCCCACGACGGGTTCACGCTGGCCGATACCGTCAGCTACACGCATCGACACAACGAGGCCAATGGTGAGGACAATCGCGACGGGCACTCGCACAACTACAGCTGCAACTACGGTGTCGAGGGCGAAACCGATGACGCGGCGATCCGTCAGCTGCGGCGCCGCCATCGCCTCAACTTGCTGGCGACGCTGCTGTTTTCCCAGGGCACCCCGCTGCTGCTCGCCGGCGACGAATTCGGCAATTCGCAGCAGGGCAACAACAACGCCTACGCACAGGACAACGAGATCGGCTGGCTCGACTGGTCCGGTCTCGATGAGGACCCGGATTTTACCGAACAGGTGCGCAAGCTCGTGCAGCTGCGCCGCGACATCCCGCTGCTGCGGCTGCAGCAGTACGTGCACGGCACGCTGCAGTGCGATGACGGTGTGGTCACGATCGACTGGATCAACCAGCAGGGCGACGCGAAGCACAGTTCGGAGTGGGCGGACAGCCGCGCGTTCACAAAGGTCATCGCCCGTACGAGTCTGGCCGGCGATGTGTCGGCCGTCGCCATCCTGCTCAATGCACATGAGCACGCGGCACACATGCGCCTGTGGCGTTCTGCGGAGCTGCAGGCGTGGCGCGTCGCGTTCTGCAGCGCCGAAAGTGACATCGAGTTCGAGGACGAGCGCACCGTGCTGATGCCCGCGCGCTCGATTGCCCTGCTCACGAGGTCCTGACGCGCGGCGGACAGGCTGGTTCACTGATCGAGATCGGAGCACATATTCTCGCGTAATTGGGGTCGGAGCACATTTCAAACCCCTTATCCGAAAAAAAATGCGCATAATGTAGGAAGACCCGAATCATCGTGACGGAGGATTCGTCCATGGCAGATCTCTTCGACAACCCTATGGGGCTCGACGGTTTCGAGTTCGTCGAGTTCGCAGCGCCGGACCCCACGATTCTCGAGGCCGCGTTCAGGCTGCTCGGCTTCGCCGAAGTCGCGAGACACCGTTCCAAGGACGTTCGCCTGTGGCGCCAGGGCGACATCAACTTCATCATCAATAACGAGCCGCGCTCGAAAGCCTGGTACTTCGCGCGCGAGCACGGCCCCTGTGCGTGCGGCATGGCGTTTCGCGTCCGCGACGCGCACGTCGCCTATAATCACGCGCTCGACAAAGGCGCCGAACCCGTCGAAATCCCGACCGGCCCGATGGAGCTGCGCCTGCCGGCCATCAAGGGCATTGGCGGCGCGACCGTGTATCTCATCGATCGCTACGAGGACGGCTCTTCCATCTACGACATCGACTTTGATTTCCTCGACGGCGTGGAGCGTCATCCGGAAGGCTGCGGATTCAAGGTCATCGACCACCTGACGCACAACGTCTATCGCGGCCGCATGGAGTACTGGGCCAGGTATTACGACGAGCTGTTCAACTTTCGCGAAATTCGCTATTTCGACATCAAGGGCGAGTACACGGGCCTCCTGTCCAAGGCCATGACCGCGCCCGACGGCAAGATCCGCATTCCCCTCAACGAGGAGGCGTCCAAGGGCACCGGGCAGATCGAGGAATACCTCATGGAATTCAATGGAGAAGGCATCCAGCACATCGCGTTCTCCTGCGATGACCTCTATACCTGCTGGGATGCGCTGGAGAAGAACGGCATCGAGTTCATGACAGCGCCTCCGGCCGCGTACTACGAGATGCTCGAGGAGCGCCTGCCGGGACACGGCGAGCCCGTCGAGGCGATGCAGTCGCGCGGTATCCTGCTCGACGGCACTACGGACGGCGGCGAGCCGCGCTTGCTGCTGCAGATCTTCTCGGCAAACATGATCGGGCCGACGTTCTTCGAATTCATCCAGCGCAAGCAGGACGAGGGCTTCGGGGAAGGCAATTTCAAGGCACTGTTCGAGTCGATAGAACGCGACCAGGTGGCGCGCGGCATCGTCGGCAGCGAAGCCTGAGGACAGGGCATGAAACTCAAACGCATCCACCACGTCGCCTACCGCTGCAAGGACGCGAAAGAGACGGTCGAGTTTTACCAGCGCGTGCTGAACATGGAATTCACGGTCGCTTTTGCCGAGGACAGCGTGCCATCGACCAAGGAGCCCGATCCCTACATGCACGTCTTCCTCGACTGCGGCATGGGCAACGTTCTGGCGTTCTTCGAATTGCCGACGCGGCCCGCAATGGACCGCGACCGCAACACGCCCGAGTGGGTGCAGCACATCGCTTTCGAAGTCGACGATTACGACGCGCTGCTGGCGGCGAAGTCGCGCATCGAAGCCGAAGGACTCGAGGTCATCGGACCCACCAACCACGGCATCTTCCAGTCGATCTATTTTTTCGATCCCAACGGCCACCGCCTCGAACTCGTGGCGAACACGTACACCGAGGAACAGGTCGAGGAACTGAAACGCGTGGCCCCGGACATGCTCGAGGAGTGGAGCCGGACCAAGAAGGCACCGCGCCACGCGGCGTGGCTGCACGAACTCGAATTCACAGGAAACAAGTAAATGAAACTCGCATCGCTCAAGGGAGGCAGGGACGGCCGACTCGTCGTCGTATCGACGGACCTCCAACGCTGCCTCTCCCTGGGCGGCGACTCCCTGGAAGACAGCTTTGTCGGCAGCGGCTTGCGTGTGACGCTGCAGACCGCGCTGGATAACTGGTCCGAATTCGGTTCCGTTCTCGAGGAACTCGGCGCCCGTGTCAATGCCGGTGAAGGCGAGCCCTTCGACCAGGCGGCCTGCCACTCGCCGCTGCCGCGTGCCTATCAATGGGCCGACGGCTCCGCCTATGTCAATCACGTCGAACTCGTGCGCAAGGCGCGCGGCGCCGAGATGCCCGAGAGCTTCTGGACCGACCCGCTCATGTACCAGGGTGGCTCGGATTCGTTCCTCGGTCCTCGCGACAACATCCCCGTCGCCGACGTGTCCTGGGGCATCGACTTCGAGGCCGAGATCGTCGTTGTCACGGACGACGTGCCAATGGGCGTCGCCGCCGAGGACGCGCTTGATCACGTGCGCCTCGTCATGCTCGTCAACGACGTCTCTCTGCGGAACCTGATCCCCGGCGAGCTTGCCAAGGGCTTCGGCTTCTTCCAGTCCAAACCCTCGAGCGCCTTTTCACCCGTCGCCGTGACGCCCGACGAACTCGGCGAGGCCTGGCGCGGCGGCAAGCTGCATTTGCCGCTGCTCTCATTCCTGAACGGCGAGCCCTTCGGCAAGCCCAATGCCGGCGTCGACATGACGTTTCACTTCGGCCAGCTGATCGCACACGCGGCGAAAACGCGCCCCCTGTCCGCGGGCAGTCTCATCGGTTCGGGAACGATCTCGAACAAGCTCGACGGAGGCCCCGGCAAGCCGATCGACGAAGGCGGCGTCGGCTACTCGTGCATCGCGGAGATCCGCACGATCGAAACGATCAACGACGGCAAACCGACGACGTCGTTCATGCAGTTTGGCGACAGGATTCGCATCGACATGAAAGACGCAAAGGGGCAATCGATTTTCGGGACGATCGAGCAGACCGTCGTGCAATACGAAGGCCCGTAGAGGAGGCGCGGTGTCCATCAGGCTCTACAGCTACTGGCGATCCTCGGCCGCGTACCGCGTCCGCATCGCGCTCAATCTCAAGCAGCTCGACTACGAGATCGTACCGGTATCGCTGGCCCCGGGCGTCGCCGAGCAGCGGGGCGAGGCGTACCGCAAAAAGAATCCGCAGATGCTCGTGCCCTTCCTTGAAGACGGCGAGATTGCGATCAACCAGTCGATGGCCATTCTCGAGTACCTCGAGGAAACCTATCCCGACGTCCCGCTGCTCCCCGGCGAGGAACCGCGGCGCAGCCGCGTGCGCGCGTTCTGCCAGATGATCGCCTGCGACATCCATCCGCTGAACAACCAGCGCGTCCTCGACTACGTGCGTGACGCGTTCGGCGCCGACCCGACCGGCGACTGGTACAGCACCTGGATCCGGCGCGGCTTCGAGGCCTGCGAGGCGTATGCCACTGACGGCCCGTACGTGGCTGGCGAAAGCGTCACTCTCGCGGACGCACTCCTCGTGCCGCAGGTTTACAACGCGCGGCGTTTCAACGTCGCGCTCGACGCCTTCCCGAAACTGCTGGCAATCGTCGACAACTGCACGGCGTTGCCTGCATTTCGCAACGCAACGCCGGAGTCGCAGCCCGACGCGCCACGGTAACGGCCGCCAGGATGCTCCTGCCGACCGATTACCTGTCCAGCGCCTCGTCGAGCATCTGCACCAGCTCGTCCCGATCGAAGCCGCTTTGCTGCCACTCGTTGAGCTCGACGAGTTCCCGCACCAGCGCCCGGACCGTGCCGTCTGCCTGCTGTGCATTCGGCGTGACCATGTAGCGGCGCAGCGCCACGTCGGCCGACACGGCGTGCAACAATGCGGCCGACACGTCGTCTGGTTCGTCGAGCGCCACTTCCTGGGCCGCCAGCTGTTTTGCCTGTTCCTGCATGGCCTCGGGCACACTGCCGCCCGCAGCTTCGATGTTGCCGGTGATTCTCGCGATCGCCGAACGTCGGATGCGCGACCTGTAGCCGCCGGGCTCGATGATGCTGACCTGGACCCCGGCATCGGCCATCTCGGCCGCGAGCGAATCCGTAAACGCCTCGACAGCATGTTTGCTCATGCTGTAGACCGAACTCCCGGGACCCGACCGAATCCCGGCGATGGACCCGGTGGTGACCACGCGACCTTTGCTCTCGACGATCAGGGGGAGAAACGCGCGCGTGACGCGTACGACACCGACGACGTTGACGCCGAACACGAACTCGAGTTCGTCGTCGGTGACCTCCGCGACCGGCGCTCTCGTTCCCACACCGGCATTGTTGACCACGGCCCAGAGTCCGCGGCCGGCTGCGCGCACGAGCTGGACCGCCGCATCGACGTCCTCCTGACTCGTGACATCGAGCTTGACCGCCGTGATGTTGTCGAGCGCGTCGAGCTCGGCAAGGTCGGCGTCCTTGCGCGCCCCGGCGTAGACGTAAAAGCCCTCCGCGGCCAGTGTCTCGGCCATGTTGCGCCCGATACCGGTGCTCGCGCCGGTGATCAACACCGCCTTCCGATCATCGGCCGCCGCGGGCGGCGCGTAAACGAGCGCGAGCAACAGGGATGCGGCAAGAATCGCGTGCAGCGCACGAATCACTCGTCTCCCTCCTCTGCCTCCGCCGGCGGCGGATTCAGGGTTTCGTCGAGGATCTTGACGAGCTCATCGCGGCTGTAGCTGTACGGGCCCCACTGGTTGAGCTGTACGAGCTCCGCCATCTGCGTGCGGATCGTCCAGCCCTGCTCCTCGGCATTGGGCACGACCATGTAGCGACGCATGGGCGCGTCGGAAAACAGGGCATGCTTGAACGCCTCCGTGACCTCGTCGGGCTCCTTGTAGGAAAGCTCGCGCGCTTTGGTCGCCTCGAAAGCCTTCGCCATATCCTCGGTGACCTCGCCACCGCTCGCCTTGATCTGCTCGTGCGCTCGCTGGACGCTGCTGCGACGAATCCTGGACTTGTAGTTGCCCGGCTCGATGACGCTCACGGCAACGCCAAGCGGTTCCATTTCCGCGGCAAGCGCGTCGGTGAACGCCTCGATCCAGTGCTTGCTGCCCGCATAGGCGCTGCCGCCGGGCCAGGACAAGGTGCCGGCAATGGAGCCCGTCGTGGTGATACGCCCTTTGGACTCGATGATGAGCGGCGCAAACGCCTGCGTCGTGCGGTACACGCCCTCGACGTTGACGCGATACACGAAATTCTGGTTTTCGATAGGCGTATCGACGACGGCGCCGCCTCCGCCAATGCCGGCGTTGTTGACGAGACCCCACAGGCCCGTGCCCTTCTCGCGAATCAGCTCAACGACCGCGTCGACCTGGTCCTGCTTCGTCACGTCGAGGCGCACGGCCGTGATGTTCTCGATCGCATCGAGTTCTGCAAGGTCCGCATCCTTACGCGCTCCGGCATAGACATGGTATCCCTCTGCCGCCAGCGTCTCTGCCAGGTTCCGGCCGATGCCCGTACTCGCGCCCGTGATCAGGATCGATTTCTGGTCGCCCGCGAGGACAACGGGAGACCAACCGCAGATCGACAGCGTCGCCAACAAGATCATTAAACGTTTCATAACCGCCCCTTTTTCTTTTTTGTGTAATCCGCGTACTTTAGCACGCTGCTCTGGCTGCTAATTTCGCATGCCCTCGCCACCTGCCTTCTGAAAAACTCGAACGTAGTCGACCAGCATTTTCTGCGGGAAGATGCTGTCGTCGATCCCGCCCCCGGCGCGACCCCACATTCCGCCAACGGCCAGGTTGATGATCACGTGGAACGGCTTGTCGAACGGCCACTCCTTCCAGCCGGTGCCCTCGTTGACGTAGGTGAAATACAGCGTGTCGTTGACGAAAACGTCGATCCGCTCGGGAGTCCACTCGAGGACGTAGTCATGAAACACCTCGTCGACATCATCGATGAGTATGCGTCCCTTGCGCTGCTGCCACACGGCCCAGTAGTAGGACTTGGTGTGCACGGTTCCGTGCACGTGCCCCATCTCGTAGCCGACATGCTCGAGAATGTCGATCTCACCCGAGTTCGGCCATGCATCGCAGTCCTCGCTGCCCTGCCAGTCCGGATCGTCGGTACAGGTTGTGGCATAGGTAAACGGATCGCTCGGGAGCATCCAGATCGCCGCCCAGGTGCCCATTCCCCGCGGCAGCTTCGCACGGGCCTCGATGCGGCCGTACAGGAAATCGCCTTTGCCCTGGGACTGGATGCGACCCGAGGTATACTCGGCGTCGTTGAAATCTTCCTTGTGCGCTTCGATGACCAGATGGCCGTCCTCGACGCGCACGTTCTTCGACCGCGATGTGTATGCCTGGTCCTCGTCATTGACCTTGCGGGGAGGCCATTCCTCGATGTTCCATTTCTCGGCATCCGGCGGACCCTCGTAATCGAACTCGTCCTGCCAGACCAGCTGCCAGTGATCCACAGCCTCGGGCTTTTTGCGGACAACGGCGGCGCTGAGGACAGGCTCTCCTTTCACCGGAGCGAACTCGATACGCAGTCGACCCTCCGAGACCTCCACGTTGGGGAAAGCAACCGTCAGCGCGGACCGGATCTTACCGTCGCGGGAGACCATCACGTCCAGGCTCGCGAGACGTGTGCGGCCGTTGATGACCACATCGAACAGTCGCTCTTTCCCTTCGATTTCGTCGGGCTCGGCGAAATGGAGAATGACGTCGTAAACGCCGTCGGGTAGCGGCCTGTCGATGCTGACGTCGCCGGATCGATAGGTGTGATACAGCACCTCGTCCTGTGAACCGAGAACCGTGTCGAGGCGACCTTTGCTACCGCCGCTCACGAATTCCTCGGCAACATAGTGGACACCGTCGACACCCGTGTACGCAGGACCGCCGACGTTGACAGCCCATTCGGAGACGTCGCCGGAATCCCGTTCCGCGCAAGCGGAGAGTACTGCTGCCGTTGCCATTGTGAATACAAGCTTCCTGTAAAGACCTGTCATGTCGTTGTTCTCGTTTGTTGACGGGGCAACTCGCCGGTCGGCGGCTGCGGGATCCAATCCTGCCAAACAAACGGTATCATACGCAGGTCGCCGGCCCGATCGGGCGCGGCGCCGCACCGCGGACTTCGAGTCCGCCTCGCTGATATATAACTTATTGATTTATATGATTTTATGCGGCATAGTATGCCGCGTGGCGGCGATTTCGAAAATTGTGATAGTGGGCGGAGGCAGCGCCGGCTGGCTGTCGGCCGGGGTCATTGCCGCCGAACATCGTATCGACCCGCAGGCCGACCAGCCCTTCGAACTGGTGTTGATCGAATCACCCGACGTGCCGACCATCGGCGTCGGCGAGGGTACCTGGCCGTCCATGCGGGCGACGCTGCAGCGCATCGGCCTGTCCGAGACCGACTTCATCCGGGAGTGCGACGCGAGCTTCAAGCAAGGCACGTATTTCCGTAACTGGCACACCGGCGACGGCGACACGTATACCCATCCTTTTAGCGTTCCCGCGGGCTATGCCGATACGAATCTCGTGCCACACTGGCTGGCGCTGAACGACGCGCCACGATTCGCGGACGCGGTGACGCCCCAGACCGCGTTATTTGCCGACTGCCAGGCCCCCAAGCAGATCACGACGCCGGAGTACGCGTTCGTCGTCAACTATGGTTATCACCTCGATGCCGGCAAATTCGCCGAACTGCTGCGCAAGCACTGCACCGAAAAGCTGGGTGTCACACATGTCAAGGCGAACGTGTCGCAGATCAACGCGGCGGACGACGGCGATATCCGGTCGGTCACGACCGATCGTGCTGGCGAAATCAGCGGTGACCTGTTCATCGACTGCACAGGAACCCGGAGCCTGCTGCTCGGTGAGCACTTCGGGGTCCCGTTCGAGTCGCGGCACGCCTGTATCTTCAACGACACCGCCCTGGCCGCGCAGGTGCCGTATACCGAAGACGATCAGGCGATCCAGTCCTGCACCTTGTCCACGGCGCAGACAGCGGGCTGGATCTGGGATATCGGCCTGCCGACGCGACGCGGCACCGGCCACGTCTACTCGAGTGCCCATATTTCGGAGGACGAGGCCACGGCCCAGCTGCTGGCCTATATCAGGGAAATTGCCGGCGACGAGGCTGCGGCCGGCGCTGCGCCGCGAAAGATCGGGTTCGAGCCCGGACACCGGCGGGAGTTCTGGCACAGGAACTGCGTTGCGATCGGTATGTCGTCGGGTTTTGTCGAACCGCTCGAAGCGTCGGCGCTCGTGATGATAGAGCTGGCGGCCGGCATGATTGCTGACCAGCTGCCCGCGTCGCGCGGCATCATGGACATCGTCGCCCGTCGGTACAACCGGAAATTCCTGCGCCACTGGGACCAGATCATCGAATTCCTGAAGCTGCACTATGTCCTCAGCGAGCGCGATGATTCCGCGTACTGGCAGGAGAATCGCGCCGCCTCCTCCATCCCGGACAAGCTCGGCGAACAGCTGGCGCTGTGGCGCTACCGGAGCCCCTGGCATCCCGACCAGGAAGCGGTCGACGACCTCTTTCCAACCGCGAGCTACCAGTACATCCTGTACGGCATGGGGTTCCGATCGACGGCGAGGCCAACGCGCAGCCACGGGCAGGAGCAACGCGAGCGCGAGGCGGCGGAGCTGTTCCGGAAGAACGCTGCCCGGGCAGCGCAGTTGCGTCAGGCGTTGCCGGGCAACAGGGAGCTGCTGAACAAGGTGAGAGAGTTTGGATTCCAGAAGCTGTGAGCGGAAGTGAGTCGAGTGTTCGTGAATAGAGTGTTGCTATGAGTCGCTACGAAATCCTGGACAGGGAAAAACATCGTCAGCTGCGGATCAGGACAGGCTACGGCGCGGCCCTGGGCGACGCGGTCAGGTACGTGATGACCTACCCCATGGAGTTCCGGGACATCCAGGGCTGTTATCCCATCCTGTTTACCAAGGATCCCAACACCGGGGGGTTCTTTGCTGCCGCTGTCCTGGGGTTTGAAGCGGACCAGAACCTGTTTTTGCAGGACGACCGCTGGGATGCGACCTATGTCCCCGCCGTGGTGCAGCGTCAGCCCTTCCTGATTGCCACGGGCGGAGAAGGCGATACCGGCGACCCGGTCGTTTCGGTGGATCTCGAGCACCCGCGAGTCAGCCGGGACGAGGGGGAAACGCTGTTCGACAGTGAGGGCGCTGCGACCGAGTTTCTCAACCGGAAGATCGCGCTGCTCGACAAGCTGCATCGCGGCCTGCAGCACGGCAGGGGGTTCATCGACACGCTGCTGCAGCACGAGCTGCTGGAACAGATCACGCTGGACTTCACCTTCAACGACGGCAGCAAAAAATCCCTGCAGGGTTTCTACAGCATCGCCGAGGAACGCCTGTACGAGCTGCCGGGAGACGTGCTGGAGTCGCTCAACCGGGCCGGCTACCTGCAGCCCGTCTTCATGGCGGTGGCCTCGTTGTCCCGGATTCGTGACATTATCGAACGGCGCAACCGGCTTTCGGTGTAGCAGGTAACCGGGGTATCCGTATGAGCGGCCAGCATGTCCTGAACGAAATCAGCGAGGCCATTGCCGAGACAGGTGATGTCACGATCGACGATCTCAGCGATGAACTACTGGCGTCCGACCTGCCGCTCGTCATTCGCGGTTTGGCGGCAAAATGGCCTGCCGTAGGACACGGGCTCGAATCGGCGGACAAGGCGATAGATTACCTGCAGGGTTTCGACTCGGGAAAAGTCGTCACAGCCCTCTATGCGCCGTCCGAGGCCGACGGCAGGATCTTCTACAACGAGGGCATGACCGCCTTCAATTTCGAGTATCGGCGGATGGCGCTCGGGGATGCCGTGCAGCTGGTCCGCTCGCACATGGACCTGCCCTCGCCGCCGTCCCTGTATATCGGCTCGACCAACGTCGATCACTGGCTGCCCGGGTTCCGGGAAGAAAACGATCTTCCGATACGGCACCTGGCACCGCTGGTCAGCATATGGATCGGCAACCGGAGCCGTGTATCGGCGCACTATGATTTTCCGTCGAATATCGCCTGCGTGGTCGCGGGTCGACGTCGCGTGATCCTGTTTCCGCCGGAGCAGTTGCCGAATCTCTACGTTGGCCCGCTGGATTTCACGCCGGCGGGACAGCCGATCAGCCTCGTCGACTTTTGCGCACCCGACTACGAGCGGTTCCCGAGATTTCGCGAGGCCGTCAAGACCGCCCGCATAGCGGTGCTCGAACCCGGGGACGCCGTCATCGTCCCCAGCATGTGGTGGCATCACATGGAAGCCCTGGATGCTTTCAACGTTCTCGTGAACTACTGGTGGCGCACTTCGCCATCCTTCATGGGCCCGCCATTGAGTGCGCTGCAACACGGGATTCTCGCACTCCGGGACCTGCCTGAGGCACAACGAAGACAGTGGCGGCAGCTATTCGACTTTTACGTCTTCAATCCCGATCCGGACAACTTCGAACATATCCCTGAATCCGCGCGCGGCATCCTGAATACCATTGACGAGGAGACCGCCCGGCAAATTCGCAAGATGTTGAGAGATAAACTGCTGTAGGCAAAGATCATATGTCAGCTCCAAAGGTAAAGAATGTCGTCGTCGTCGGCGGCGGCACGGCCGGGTGGACCGCAGCAGCTTCGATAGCAAGGCTGATCGGGGCCAACCTCAACGTGGTGCTCGTGGAATCCGACGCTATCGGCACGGTCGGGGTCGGCGAGGCGACCATACCGCCTTTCAGAACGCTGCATCGTCTGCTGAAGATCGACGAGGCCGAGTTCATGTCGAGGGTGCAGGGCACCTTCAAGCTGGCCATCTGTTTCGAAAACTGGCGGAAAATCGGCCACGACTACATTCATGCTTTCGGCACCACGGGCCAGGGCTGCTGGGCCGCCGGCTTTCACCACTTCTGGCTCAAGGCCAAAGCGCTCGGCTTTGCCGAAGACTTCAGTCATTACTCCCCGGAGCTGATGGCAGCAAGAGCGAACCGGTTCGGCCTGTCGCAACAGGAGGGCCTCAGTTACGCGTACCACATTGATGCGACGAGCTACGCCGGCTACCTCCGCGAGCTGGCCGAACGGGATGGTGTCACCCGGGTCGAGGGCCGGATCAATGAGGTCCGCCAGACCGAGAGCGGTGATATCTCCGAGGTCGTACTCGAATCGGGGCAGGCGGTGAAGGGGGACCTGTTCATCGACTGCAGCGGATTCGCCAGCCTGCTGATGGACAAGGCGCTCGGCACCGAATTCGAAGACTGGACGCACTGGCTGCCCTGTGATCGGGCCATCGCGGTCCAGACGACGTCAGCGGGCGACCTGATTCCGTACACGCGTTCGATCGCCCGCGAGAGCGGCTGGCAGTGGCGTATCCCGCTGCAGACCCGGGTCGGCAACGGCCTGGTCTATTGCAGCGAGTTCATGAACGATGACGAAGCCCGGGAAACACTGCTCGACAATCTCCAGGGTGACGTGATTACCGAACCGAGGGTCCTGCGGTTTCGCACCGGGCAGCGCGCCAAACACTGGAACCGCAACTGCGTCGCACTGGGCCTGGCGGCAGGATTCCTGGAACCGCTCGAATCCACGAGTATTCACCTGATCCAGCGAGGCTTGCTGCGACTGCTGCAGATGTTCCCGTACGGCGGCATTGTCGAATCGGACCGGACTGAATTCAATCGCCAGATGGACACGGAGTTCCGCTATATCCGCGACTTCATCATCATGCACTACCACGTCACGGAACGGACGGATTCCGAGTTCTGGCGTCGCTGTCGCGACATGGAAATCCCTGACAGCCTGCAGCACCGCCTGGACCTGTTCCGCGATGCCGGCCGCGTGTTCGAGGCCGAGGGCGACATCTTCCGTGAGAACAGCTGGGTCCAGGTCATGCTCGGACAAGGGATCGAGCCGCAGAGCTACCACGCCATCGTGGACATGATGGCCGACCAGGAGCTTCGCCAGTTCATGCAGCTCCAGCGGCAGAAGGTGGACGTTATGCTGAACAAGCTACCCACGCACCAGGAATTCATCAACCGTTACTGTCGGGCCGCAGTCGCCTAGAATTCACCTTGGCGGGTCGCGAAATTAACGCCAGCGGCGGTCGTAACGAAACAGGAGACCTTCCGATAAAAAAAGTCGCTTTCACATTCA
>JBFIFN010000025.1:0-39235 GCA_041602775.1 Woeseiaceae bacterium
AGGACGAAACGGCGGATCTCGAAGCCCATCTCGCGGAACTCGGATATGCGCACTGGGAAGAGAGCGACAACCCGGCCTACAAGATGTTTCTGGGCTGAGGCGCAACCATTTCCCGGGCCGGCGCATCCTATTGACTACAGGTCATCTGCAAATCAGGGGACAGGCATGAATGTGCGAGCAATGACCGTGTTTTTCTGGGGTTTCCTCGTGGCGACCGCCGCCATGGCGAGCGAGGAGTATCGGTCGGAAATCAAGATTGCCGTCGACAGCGACGGTGGCGAACCGCAGGTCTTCGAATGGCACAGCGACGACCCGGACGCGGACCTGTCGAGGCTCGAGGTCGGGGAAACGAGGACCCTATCCGGCGTAGACGGCCGCGATGCCACGGTGACGCGGACCGATAACGGGCTCGAGTTCAACATTGACGGCAGGACGATCGAGATGCCGCACGAGTACCGGCACGCAACCATCAACTCGTCGAAAAGGATCAAAGTCATCAAGACCGACCGGACCGATGGAGTAACGATTATCTCGAGCGGCGAACTCGACGCCACCACGCGCTCGAAAATAGAAGCGGCGCTCGATGAGGCCGGCCAGGGCGGCGAGGTGATCTACCTCGACGGCAGCGAATTAAGCGGCGCCGAGCAGGTGCACGGCGAACATGAAGTGATCATCCGGAAAGAGATCGAGACGACGACAAACTGATATTCCCTTATGCTGTTTGTTCGTGAGCATTCGCGGTGACCCCGGTCACCGCTTTTTTTGTCAACCTCACCACATCTCACGCAGGCGCGCGGCCACGTCAATACGTCTTGCGCCCCCCTTGCCGGGCCGCTTGTCGCCGTCCCGGGCGCGGCCTGCGAACTGCTGGTCCGTCGTTGCCAGCACCGGGTCGCTCATGAAACGGCTGCGGGCACCGTAAACGTGACGGTCGCCATCGCGGCGCTGCTGCGTCACGTGAAAACGCAGCGGAGCGATCAGTGTCAGTGACTGTTTTGCCCGCGTCATCGCGACGTACAGCAGGCGCCGTTCCTCCTCGATCATTTCGGGTTTGCCGGTCGCGAATTCGGACGGGAAGTTGCCGTCCGTCACGTTGAGCACGAACACTGCCTCCCACTCCTGGCCCTTGGCCGAATGCACCGTGGAGAGCACGAGGTAATCCTCATCGAGCAGCGGGTCGCCGGCCCGGTCGCCGGCGGCGCTGGGCGGATCAAGCGTCAGCTCGGTCAGGAAACGTTCGCGCGTCGGGTAGCGGCCCGAGATTTGCTCGAGCTGCTCGAGATCCGCCTCGCGCGTTTCGACGCCGTCGTACAGGCGTTCGAGCTGCGGCCGGTACCACTTGCGCGACTGCGTCACCTGGGCCTGCCAGCCGCGATCGCCGGCTTCCGACCTCGACAACGATCCCATGAGCGCGCTGAATTCCGGCCAATCGGCCGCCGCAGCGGCCGGCGGACGAAAACCGGTCAGCGAGGACATTGCGTAGTCGTTGCAGGCCAGGTACTCGAAGCAGCGCGCTGCCCGGGAAGGTCCCATGCCCGGCAGCAGCTTGAGCACGCGAAATGCCGCGATCTCGTTTTTCGGATTGTCGGCCCACTTCAGTATCGACAGAAGGTCCTTGACGTGCGCGGCCTCGAGAAACTTGAGCCCACCGTACTTCACGTAGGGGATGTTGCGTCGTACGAGCTCGAGCTCGAGCCGGTCGCTGTGGTGGGACCCTCGAAACAGCACGGCCTGGTCCTTGAGCGCCATGCCGAGCTCACGATTTTCCAGGATCGATTCGACGACGTGCTCGGCCTCGGCATCCCCGTCCTCGACCGTAACGTAACGCGGTCTGTTCCCGCCATCGTGCGTCGAAAACAGGTTCTTGCGGTATTGCCGCTCGCTTTCGGCAATCAGGCGATTGGCCGTATCGAGAATTGGCTGGGTCGAGCGGTAATTCTGTTCGAGCGTGACGACCTTGGCAGTCGGCATGAAGCGATCCGGGAAACCGAGGATGTTGTCTACGTCGGCTGCGCGGAACGAGTAGATCGACTGCGCGTCATCGCCGACGACGGTCACGCCTTCGCCGGCGGGCTTCAGCGCATGGAGAATCTCCGCCTGCACGAGGTTCGTGTCCTGGTATTCATCGACGAGCACGTGGTCGAACCAGCTGTCGATCTCCCGCGCGAAATCGACGTCCGCCACGAGATGGCTCCAGTACAGCAGCAGGTCGTCATAGTCGAGGGACTGGCAGTGAAGCTTGCGTTCCACGTAATGCCTGAACAGGTCGCCGAGCTCTTCGTTCCAGTCGGCGCACCACGGGTAGGATTCTTCGAGAATCTCTCCGAGCTTCTTCTGCGTGTTGACACAACGCGAGTAGATCGCAAGGCAGGTGTCTTTCTTCGGAAAACGCTTCGCGGTGCGCGACAATCTTCGCTCGTGCCGCACAACATCCAGCATGTCCGCCGCATCGCCGCGATCGAGTACCGAGAATCCGGGATCGAGCCCGAGGTTACCCGCAAACTGTCGCAACAAGCGGTTCGCTATGGAGTGGAACGTCCCGGACCATGGCAGGCCGCCTGCCGGCAATGGCGTCGCATCACGCATCGTCCTGCGCACGATTGACTCGACGCGGCGCGTCATTTCCTCGGCCGCGCGGCGCGTGAACGTGAGCAGCAAGATGCGCTCCGGGCTGGTCCCTTCGATGATCAGGTGTGCGACTCGATGCGCGAGCGTCATCGTCTTGCCGGTACCGGCGCCGGCGATGACGAGCAACGGCCCCGCAGCAAAGCCGCCTTGGTTGTTTCGCGAACCGAACGCCGCCGCCTCGCGCTGCGCCGGGTTCAACATCCCCAGATAGTCGGCTTTCCGTTCTGCAACTGCCATGTCAAACCTCGTGAACCGTATCTGTGTTTATAAACAGTACTGGATGAATTCACAAGTTTAAACTTTAGTTTATACAATGTGTTAGGTCGTGTATAAAGCGCCAATGACCCTCGAAATCGCACTGGTGCTCGCCATCCTGGCAATTTCGCTGGTCCTGTTCATCAGCGAAGTTATTCGCATGGACGTCGTGGCGCTGCTGGTCCTGGGCGCCCTCGCGGTCACCGGCCTGGTCGATTCCGACCAGGCGTTCGCCGGATTCTCCAACGGCGCCGTCATCACGGTGTGGGCCATGTTCATCCTGTCAGAGGGACTGACGCGGACGGGCATCGCCGACATCATCGGGCGCCAGGTCATGCGCCTCGGCGGCCGTCAGGAAATCATGCTCATCATTGTCATCATGGTGACCGGGGCCGTGCTGTCCGCCTTTATGAACAACATCGGCGTTGCGGCACTCATGTTGCCGGTCGTCGTCGAAGTCGCGCGGCGGACGCGTATCCCCGCTTCGCGCCTGCTCATGCCGCTCGCGTACTCGACGCTGCTCGGCGGCCTCATGACGCTGATCGGCACGCCGCCGAACCTGCTGATTTCGGAATCACTCGTGCTCAATGGCTACGAGCCGTTCGACCTCTTTGACTTCACGCCGCTGGGCGGTGCCGTGATGGTCATTGGCGTGCTGTTCGTCGCCTTTATCGGGCGCCTTGCGCTACCCGCCAAGAAAGCGGCGAGGGACAGGCACGTTTCACAGCGCAGCCTGCGCTCGCGCTACAAGCTGCAGGAACGCACCTTCATGCTGCGCGTACCCACGGACTCGGTGCTTGTCGGCAAGACGCTGGCCGAGAGCCGCATCGGCGCGTCAACGGGCCTGATCATCCTGTCTCTGTTTCGTGGCGGCCGCAGCGAGACGCTGCCGGGCCGCCAGACGGTCATACGCGGCGGCGACGGCCTGCTGGTCCAGGGCCGCGTCGACCAGTTCCGGGAACTGCGGCGCTGGTCCGACCTCGTCATCGAGCGCGAGGCGCCGGTGCTCAAGTCGATGGTGGCGGCCAAGGTCGTCTACGCGGCCGTTACGATCGCGGAAGGCTCGCCGGTCGTGTCGGAACTCGTGCGCCACGCCCCGTTTCGCTCGCGCTTCGACGTTCTCGTCGTCGGCATCATGCGGCGCGGCTCCTACCGCCTGACGAACCTGGCCTACGTGCCGATCAAGGCCGGCGACCAGATCCTCGTGCAGGGCGAGATCGAAGCGATCGCGCAGCTCGAGAAGTTCTCGGATTTCACGTCCGTCGACATCTACACGGAAGAACGCCTTGCCGAGGAATACCAGGCCGACGAACGCATGTTCGTCGTGCGCGTCCCCAAGAAAAGCGGTCTTGCCGGCGAAACGCTGGAAAAGAGCCGTCTCGCGGAAGTCTTCGACTTCCGCGTGCTCGCGGTCTTCAGGGACGGCGAACTCAACGTCATGCCGCGCGGCGCCGAGGTCCTTCTCGGCGGGGACCTGCTGCTGATCGAGGGACAGCAAGCCGACCTCGACGTGCTGCGCGGCCTGCAGGAGCTCGAAATCGACACCAAAGTGCCGGCCAACGTATCGGCCTTCGAGTCCGAGCGGCTGACCCTGATGGACGCAACGCTCGACCCGCGCAGCAGCCTCGCCGGCCGAACCGTGGGCGAGCTGAATTTTCGTGAGCGCTACGGCATCGAGCTGGCCGGCATCTGGCGGGAAGGCGAAACCGTAGGCACGGAGCTCACGAACGAACGCCTGCACATCGGCGACGCGCTGCTGCTGCTCGGCCCTCGCGATCGCCTGCAGCTGTTGTCCTCGGACAGCGACTTCCTGATCCTGACACCGCTCGGCCAGGAACCGCCCGACACCCGGCGGGCGCCGCTGGCCGCGGCCATCATGCTCGGCGTCGTGCTCGTCGTCATGATGGGCTACGCGCCGATTTCAATCGCCGCCGTCATCGGCGGCACGATCATGGTGCTTACGGGCTGCCTGAGCATGGAACAGGCATACCGCGCCATTGACTGGCGGGCGATTTTCCTGATCGCGGGCATGCTGCCGCTCGGCACGGCGATGCAGCAATCCGGCGCGGCCGAATACCTCGCCACCCAGGTCATGAGCCTTCTCGGCGACGCGGGCCCGTGGCCTGTCATCATGGGGCTCTACGTCCTCACGGCAATGGCCACGATGATCATCCCGACCGCCGCCCTCGTGGTATTGATGTCGCCGATCGTACTCTCGGCAATGGGCGATCTCGGCGTGGCGCCGGAAACGGCAATGATGGCCGTAGCGATGGCCGCCTCGGCAAGCTTCACCAGCCCCATCTCGCACCCCGCGAACATCCTGGTCATGGGCCCCGGCGGCTATCGATTTGTTGATTACCTCAAGGTCGGCGTTCCGCTCACGATCATCGTTTTCATTACCGTTATGGTGCTGCTGCCGATACTCTGGCCGCTGGTACCTGCCTAGGGAGATCGTCTTGACTAACAGACTCGTCATTGTTGGCGCAGGCCATGCTGCGGGGCAGCTCGCGACCAGTCTCGCGCAGCATGCCTACGACGGTCCCGTCACGCTTATCGGCAACGAACCCTACCTGCCCTACCAGCGTCCGCCGCTGTCAAAGAAGTTCCTGGCCGGCGAGATGGATATCGAGCGCCTGTACGTCAGGCCGGATAGTTTTTACGAAGACTCGGGCGTGCAGTTGCGCCTCGAAACGCACATAGACGCGCTGGATCGCGCGGCAAGGCATGTGCAGACGTCGGACGGCGACGTCATCGAATACGACAAGCTCGTGCTGGCGCTGGGTTCGCGCGTCCGCCGCATTAGCGTCGACGGCACCGACCTCGAAGGCGTGCACTACGTTCGCAGCATCGACGACGCCACGGCCATCCGCGAGGACTTCGGCAAGGGTACCCGCGCCGTCGTCATTGGTGCGGGCTACATCGGTCTCGAAGTTGCCGCGGTGGCGCGGCAGACCGGCCTGGACGTCACGGTCATCGAAATCGCCGACCGCGTCATGAGCCGCGTGGTATCGCCGGAAATCTCCGATTTCTACCAGATCGAGCACACCAACCAGGGTGTCAAGCTGCGCCTCGCCACGGGCGTCAAGTCGATCAATGGTAAGAAACAGGTCAAGAGCGTCACTACCTCCGACGGTGACGAGATCGCCGCGGATGTCGTGATCATCGGCGTCGGCATCGTCCCCAACACGGAACTCGCGACCGCGGCCGATCTCGAGGTCGACGATGGCATCGTCGTCGACGATCATTGCTTGACGAGCGATCCCGACATTTATGCCGTCGGAGACTGTACGTTGCATCCGAATGCGATCTTCGATCGCAAGCTGCGGCTCGAATCCGTCCACAACGCGGTCGAGCAGGCCAAGACCGCCGCCTCGAATCTGTGCGGCCTCGACACGAGCTATTGCGAGGTGCCGTGGTTCTGGTCGGACCAGTACGATCTCAAGCTGCAGATTGCGGGCCTTTCCGACGGCTACGACGACGTGGTTATCCGGGGTAACCCGGCGGAGCGGTCGTTTTCCTGCATCTACCTCCAGGAGGACCGCATCATTGCCGTGGACGCGATCAATGCGCCACGTGATTTTGTGCACTCGAAGCAGTTGATTGCGTGCCGCGCACGCGTCGACAAGAGTCGGCTCGCCGATGCGGATATCGAGCTTCGCGAGCTGGCCGTCTAGTCGATTGGCGAGGCTTCGGGCAACTCGATCAGCAGGCGGCCTTCGGCCGACAAGAAGCCCGTGTCCGTCGAAAAGGCCCGGACCGACAGCGATTCCACGGCTTCCATAGCGAGCCCGGCAAACTCGCCCGAACTCCCGACTGCCGCGGCAGTACCCAGCGCACCGGGACCCGCGGTGAGGTCGCCAAGCCATGAACCGCGCCAGTTATTGCCGCTGCTTCGCCAGGCCGGGAACGCAATTTGCTGCAGGAAGGGCCAGTAGTTCTCGGTCTGGTGAATAAACAGGCTGCCGCGATCGGGCAGGTAGACGTACCAGGCGCTGTCCATCAGCGCCTTACCGCTGAAAATATGGGTGCTCTCGGACCTGGACGAGAGTTTCACGCCCAGCCCGACCGGTTTGCCGGTGGCGTCGTGCAGGAGCGATACCCTGGTGTCCGTCAGTCGAATCGGCGCCTCCCAGAGCTGTTGCACCCGGGCGGGATGCGGTGCCTGCAGGGACTCGCCGTTATTCGTGTACATGATGGATTCGGCCGGCACGACGGAGTAGCCGAGCGTGATCACCTCCGCGTCCGTCACGGACAGCGGTGACAATCCCCGGTCACCGACAAACGGGTTGTACAGCACGCCAACGGCGAAACATACCGCGCCAACGATGACGCCCAGGACGAGTGCGACAGCGTACTTCATTCCACCACCTCTGCATCGTCATGCCGCTCGGCGTTCCCGACGTAGGTCGTCCGAAGCTCGATACGACCCAGCGGCGCATCCTCCTCGCCCGAGGTATCTTCAACCCAGCGCTCCGTCAGGACTCCGGTCAGGCGCGCGAATTCCCGGGAACCGGAACGCATTTCACCCAATCGAAACCCGCCATCGCGGGGTGCGGCTTCCATGCCGATGAACAGGGAGCCGCGCGCCGGCAGGTGCAGCGTCCAGTCGATGACATTGCCGTCGCTTCGCTCGGCAGCGGTCCGCACGCCGACGCCGACAACCATGTCATTGGCATTGCGGAGTTTGAAAACTTCGGCCCGCACGCCGGCCAGGACTTCGGTGGCAGGCCATACGAGACCGGCAGGCACCGCCTTCGATGCGTCCTGCGACCCGGCCATGATGCGGTCCATCGGAATGTTCACGTGGAACGATTCCGTGTTGCCGCCATTCGGCGCGACCCTGATGATCGATGCCTCGCGATGCTGGTCGACCACGGGGATGGCATAAAGGGCGCCCGCTGCCGCGGCGAGACCGAGCACGATGCCGAAGAGAAAGGTCCTGAACAATGGTGTCTCGCTAAATTCGCCTGCCAAATCAGGCACATGCGGAAAGTTTAGTTAAATTGGCGCCGGCAGCCTACTGCCGCGAGGCTATTTTGTGACGAAACGCACAGGATTCGCCGGGCGACCACCTGTCAGCGGGACCGGAAGTAGTTCACGAGATACTCGTCGAGACTGAGCGCATCCGCGGCTTCGATCGCCTCCTGGCGCTGCAGTGAGTCGGTGGCCTCCGTCGCAAAGGTGTCCGCTTTCGTCTCGTCGAGCGGCGCGATGGACGCGAAGTAGTCCCGGTGGCACTTCGCCATGCCGCGCGCGAATTCGAAGAAGCTGCTACCCGTGTCCTCCAGTTCGCGAACGATGCGTGAAGAGAGCGTCGTCTCGGGCTCGGCGACGAGGCCCCGCAGGCTCGCGATCGCGGCCGAGTAATTGTCGTCCCGGCGGTCGATGACCTCGGCAACGGCGTGCACCTTGTCGAGGATTTCGTTTGCCCATGCGCGCAGCGTGACTTCCCGGCCGTCGCGGCGAAGCCGGAAATCCGGGTCGCGACCGCGCTTGGCCGTGGCCGTATGGTTGTAGCCGATGTCCTCGAGCTCCGGCGAGTCGAGTTCCGGGCTGTCTTCGAGCAGACAGTAAAGCAGGAACGACTCGAGGAAGCGCATCGTATTCTGGTTGATGCCGGACGGATCGAACATGTTGATGTCCAGCGAGCGAACCTCGACGTATTCGACGCCGGCGCGCCGCAGCGCCGCGGTCGGCCGCTCGCCCGAGTGCGCCACGCGTTTCGGTCGTATCGACGAGTAGTACTCGTTCTCTATCTGCAACAGGTTGGCATTCAACTGCCTGTAGCGCCCGTCTACTTTTACGCCGATTTTTTCGTATGACGGTTCCGGCGTGCAGATCGCGTGACTGAGATCGCGAATGTACTCGTCGAGGCTGTTCAGGCTGATGCTGATGCGCGACTGGTTCTTGTTGCTGTAGCCGAGATCGCTCATGCGCAGTGACGTTGCCCAGGGCTCGTACCAGGTATCGGCATTCAGCGACGGCAGGCGTGCCGCCGCTCCTGCGAACGACTTGCAAACGGCCGGCGAAGAGCCGAACAGGTAAAGAACCATCCAGCCCATGCGCCTGAAATTGCGAATCATGCCGAGATACTGCTCGGACCGGAAAGCGGTGTCGCCGAGCTTGCTGCCGAGCATCTCCTGGTACAGCGGCCAGAAGCCGGCCGGCACCGAGTAGTTGAAATGGACGCCGGCGATGATCTGCATTTCGCGGCCGTAACGGTAACCCAGCCCGCGGCGGTAGATCGTTTTCATTCGGCCGACATTCGAACTGCCGTATCGCGCGAGGGGTATCTGGCGATCGCCTGGAATTCGACAGGGCATGCTCGACGTCCACAACATCTCGTCGTCGAGCTGCGAGTACGTGAACTGATGGATGTCGCAGATAAAGCGCAGGGCCTCCCACGTCGTCGCGAAGGCCGGCGTGACGAATTCGAGCAGCGCTTCGGAGAAGTCGGTCGTGACGTAGCGGTTTGTCAGCGCGGAACCCAACCCGATCGGGTGTGGGGTCTGCGCCAGGAAACCATCGGGGTTGACGCGCAGTGACTCCTTCTCCACACCCTTCAGTCCCCCGTACAACGCGTCACCGTATCCGGCAACGCGCGCCAGGCGTTTCTCGAAACCCTCTTGCAACTCAGTCCCTTGGGATTTGCCCGATAGCCGAGCCAGCCCGCAGTTTTACCATAACGGACGCGGCGCGTCCGTCCCGCAGCCGCGATGTTATGCTCGTGCCATGAGTCGCGCCACCTGGTTCTTCGCGATCGCGCTGTTGCTGTTGCTCGCCGCAAGCCCGGCGGAGGCCTTTCGTTGTGGCAACCGGATCGTGAAAGAGGACATGCACGAGACGCAGGTCCGCCGCGCCTGCGGAGCGCCAACGACGATGCGCCACATAGGCCGCGCGCTGCGCCATGTCGATAGTGCCGTGGAACGCCGCCACGGAGGATGGACAATCCGCCGATTCCCCGGTTACGGGTTCGCGCAGGAAGTCATCGTCACCGAGTACGTCTACAACTTCGGGCCGCGCAAGCTCATGCGGCGACTGGTTTTCGAGGGTGGAATCCTCGTGAGCATAGAATCGCTTGGCTATGGTTACCGTGAGTAAGTAGACTACGCGCCATGAACGACAAGAAATCACGGCGTTTCCGCGACCGCGTCTCGGGCGCACCGACACTCATCAACGAAGGCTGCAAGATCACCGGGGTGATCACGGGTTCCGGCGACTACCAGGTCAGCGGCGAAGTGGACGGCGATTGCGATATCGACGGCACTGTGTCCCTGACGCGCGACGGTCTCTGGCAGGGCACCATCAAGGCCAGTCACGTCGTGATTTCCGGCCATGTCGAAGGCGATATTGTCGCGGCAGGCAAGGTCGAGATTTCCGACTCGGCGAAGATAACCGGCACGGTTACCGGGGAAGCTATCGCCGTTGCGGAAGGCGCGGTCGTCGAGGGCCAGATGCGAACGACGGGCCAGCAGGACCCTGTCGGTTTTGTCGAGAAACGCGGCGCCGACGACTGACCCGCCCGCAGGTGGTCGAATCTGCCCGTTTTTGTTAGTCCAGGTTGGAAATAAGCCGCTTCGCGTCGCCGTCCGGTGCTAAACTGGGCGCGTCAGACGGCCGAATAATAACGACGACATGATCGGCAATAGGATTCCGCGTTTTCTCCTGTATACGACGGCGCTCAGCGCTGTCGTTGCCGTCGTCATGTTGACCCTGTTCTTCGGGCAGTACCGCTGGCTGGCCAGTGAAATCGTCGCGACCAGCTACGATGAACACCACGCGTTGTTGCAAGCCAGTTTCGAGCGCCGCGCTCGGGCAGAGTTACACCATGTCGCCCACCAGCTGACAGCCGTTGACATGGCGGCCGACAGCGCCATCCTGAATCGGGCCCTCATGGAAAATCGGCAACTGAACGGGTTGCGACTCACGACGAATCGCAACGACGAGCTCGTGAGCGGCAACTACCCGCGGGGTATGACCGGCACTGCGGCAACCTGGCTCGACAACGAGATGCTGCTCTCGTTCCCCATCGTCAGGAATGACATCGAAGTTGCGCAACTCTCCGGGTCGTTCAATCTCGTGTCGTTCTACGCAGACCTCGCCGACTTCACTGAGCAGCTGCAAACCAAGGAGGTTGAGAGCCGGCAAGCCAGTTACGCGTGGATCGGCGGCGGCACGATCGCGGTATTGCTGATGTGCGGCGCAGTCGTCTGGCTGCTCGTGCGCGGACAGACCAAACGCATTCGCCTGTTGAAGGCACAGGCCGAGCGTCTGCGGAATGCCGACTTCGGCGAAGAGCTGCCCGTGACGACGGATGACGAACTCGGCGCGCTGGCGCAGGTTTTCAATGACATGCGCGACAAGTTGCGCACGACGACACACTCGCGCAATTACGTGGACAGCATCCTGTCCGGCATGAACGAGGCGATCATCGTCACGACCGACGACGGCAGGATCATCCGCACGAACGCGGCCACCACCCACCTGCTCGGTTATGACGAATACGAACTGCGCGGCACGTCGATCGATTCCATCATCAACGGTACCAAGAACCGCTCGCTGGCGGACGACAAGCCGTCCGGCTTGCCCCGTGAAGCAATTTTTGAAAGCAAGTACGGCGGATCGATTCCCGTCTCCTACACGTGTTCGATCGTGGACAGCGATGGCGACGGCAACCATAGGATTTATGCGGCGCAGAACATCACGGAGCGGCGGCGCGCGGAGAAGCGTATACGTTACCTGGCACGTATCGACGCCTTGACCAAGATTCCAAACCGCATGCAGTTCCAGCACCTTCTGCAGCGCGGTATTGCGCGCGCACGTCGTATCGGCAAGCCGCTGTGCCTGTTCTACGTTGACATCGATCACTTCAAGGAGATCAACGACACGTTCGGTCACCTGGCCGGCGACACGGCGCTGGAGACGGTTGCACAGAGGCTGACAGCCATCGTTCCCAAGCCCTCGGTCGTCGGTCGCCTTGCCGGCGACGAGTTCGCCGTCATCGTAGACGGTCTCGGTCCCGACGATAGCGAAGAAACTCGCAGGCTTGCGCAAAAGATCCTGGACCAGCTTGCCGATCCCCTGATCGTCCAGGGGCACGAAGTATTCATGACCGCCAGCATGGGCATCGCCTATTACCCCGATGATGCGCCCAACGTCATCGACCTGATACGCAACGCGGACGCCGCCCTGTACAGCGCGAAAAAATCGGGCGGCAATGTCTATTCCTTCTACATCCCCGCGATGAACGAGGCCTCGGTCGAGAGGCTGATGACAAAAAGCAGGCTAAAACGGGCATTCGAACGCAACGAGCTGCTCGTTCACTACCAGCCGAAGTACAATCTCGAGACCGGCGAACTGTTCGGGGCTGAGGCGCTGGTGCGTTGGGAGCTCCCGGATCGAGGCCTGATATTGCCCTCGGACTTTATTCCCATCGCCGAGGAAACCAGCCTCATTATCGAGATCGGCGAGTGGGTTCTCGACAAGGTGTGCGATGATTTCCGTGCCTGGCAACGCAGCGTAGGCTCGCCGGGCCGCGTATCCGTCAACCTGTCGCTCAAACAGCTCCGGCAACTCAATTTCATCAAGCGCATCGGCTCGATTCTGCGCAGTCACGAGGTATCGCCGACGTCGCTCGAGCTGGAAATCACCGAAACGACCCTGATGGAGAATCCCGAGCGCACCATCAAGCTTCTCGATCAGCTGTACAGCCTCGGCCTGCACCTGGCGATCGACGATTTCGGCACGGGCTACTCGTCGCTCAGCGCGTTGCAGCAATTCCCGATCAGCACACTGAAGATCGACAAGTCGTTCGTTCGCGACGTCGTCACCAATCCCGATGACGCAACCATTGTCGACACGATCATCCAGATGGGCCGCAACCTGAACATGGATGTCGTCGCCGAGGGCGTCGAGGACGAGGCGCAGCTCAACTTCCTGCAGAAGCTCGGCTGCACCTACGCGCAGGGGCTCCTGTTCGGCGACCCGATGAGCGCCGACAACTATCTCGAACTGCTGCTGGCGCAGGCCGAGGGTACGGATACGCACCGGGCGTTGTTCGCCTGAGTCCCGCGTTCAGACAGCGTTCAGCGTTGTTCGAGTATGCTACCGCTACAATCACAAATTGTTGATATTTATGGCAATTGTGCATTGCTTCACAACACACCCGGCAACATGATTAAATGGCCTGCCCGACAACGATCCGGCTCCACGCCGGACCAGAAGACAAGATCTCATGAACAAACTGACGAATACGGCCGTCTCCGTGGCCCTGCTGTTTTTTGCGCAGAGCGCATTGGCCTGCGACTACCCGGAACGCGTCGACGACGTGCCCGATGGCAACATCGCAACGCGCGATGAGATGATTGCCGGCAAGAAGGCCGTGCAGTCCTACCTCGCGGTGATGGAGGAGTACCTGGCCTGCATCGAAGCCGAGGAAGCGCAAGCCGTCATCGCGATGGGCGCTGTGGATGACGAGACCAAGCGGCAACGCAAGTCGACGTTCGACAAGAAGTACAACGCCGCGGTCGCGGAGATGAATCTCGTTGCCGAGCGCTTCAACATCCAGTTGCGCGCCTACAATGCGCGAAGGAAAAATTGAGGCCGCCGCGCAGACAGTCACGTTAGAAAGCCCGTCGCATGACGGGCTTTTTTCGTTACGGCATCCTATTTCAGCTTATCGATCTCTTTTTTGAGATCGAATCTGTTCTCGGTAACGATTCTTTCGAGCACCCGGATGCGCTCTTCCAGTTTTTCGATGTGTGCGAGCGTCTCTTCGAGTTCCGGGTCGGCTTCGCGTTCCTTGTTCTTCATCTTCAGGTACTTTTGTATGGTGTCCGCCGTGAAAACGATTGCGACGATGCAGACAACGTAAAACAAAGTGTTCATTGCGGGTCCTTATGAGCGTGGTCAGAGGCGACGAAATTCTTCGTCAAGCTCGTAGCGCGACGATGTCACGTACTTTTCTATCCGCGCAAGCCTTTCGTCCATCTCGCGATAGCGTTCGCGCACATCGCGCACAGTCGGTTTCGCACGAAGTATCTCCTCCCGCAAGGCCTCTTTGCGGCGCGCCTCGCGCAGTTCGTCGTCATAGACCCGGGAAGACGAAGCCGGGATGACGAGTACAGCAACCAGGTACGCGAAAACGGCAAATGGGAACGCACACAGGAAGGCGATAAAGCACAGGAACCGCGTTACCTTGAGATTGAAACCCAGGTAGTTCGCGAGACCCGCGCAAACGCCGCCGAGGACGGCGCGATCCGCGTCACGATACAGGCGACGCCCGGTTGTCCCTGCAAGTCCTGTCATGAGTGCCTCCAATCGTCACGCCGGCGGCGGCGCCAGAAGTCATATTCACTGCGCGCACCAGAGTACACCAACGGTTTCTCCCTGATGAGCAAGGTCAGGCCCAGGTAGACGGCAGCCGTTAGCCAGAAGAACAACGCCAGGCTGATGACGGCAATGACCCTCAGGGTACCGACATTGAAATTGAAGCGATGGGCAATGCCGGCACAGACGCCGAATATCCAGCCATTCTCTCGATCACGGTAAAGCATCTATTCCGCCTCCGCGTTCCGCTCCTGCGCAACGCGCTTTTTCAGTGCGTCCAGTTCCTGCTTGATCGACTCCTCGGCCTCCAGGCTGGCGAACTCGTGATTCAGGTCTTTCGGTAACCCGAGGTCGTAGGCCTCGACGCGGCCCTCGACGTCGTCTATGCGACGCGTGTAGGCCTCGAAGCGCAGCATGGCGTCGTCGATCTTGTAGTCGTGGATCTTCTTGCGAGCCGCGAGTCGGCTGTTCGCCGTCTTGTGGCGTGCGAGCAATGCTTTCTGGCGCACCTTGGCGTCTTCGAGCTTGGCTTCGAGCCGCGATATGTCCTCGTTAAGTTTCGCGAGTCCCTCGTCAACGGTGACATAGTCCTCTTTCAGCACGTCGACGGCCGTTGCAACCCTCGACTTCTCGACCAGCGCAGCCTTGGCCAGGTCCTCCCTGCCCTTGCGCATTGCGAGTTCGGCCTTGTCATCCCAATCGCGCCGCTCGTCCTCGAGGGCCTCGATCTTGCGATTCAGGTCTTTCTTGTCGGCGATCGAACGGGCCGCGGCGGAGCGAACCTCGACGAGCGTGTCTTCCATTTCCTGGATCATCAGCCTGACGATCTTCTCGGGATCCTCGGCCTTGTCGAGAATCGCGTTGATATTCGAATTCACGATGTCGCTGAATCTCGTGAAAATACCCATGGTCGTCCCTCTTGTCGCATGAAACCTGCCTGTAGCATTGCAGCTATCGTGCCAAGTCGACTGAATAGTCATAAATATATGATTTAAAAACGAATATGGCCGCTTGACCGGTGTTGCCGCGGCGTCCATAAACGGCGAATTTCGCTAGTTTTTCGCGTTTTTGACTAACTTATGGCTAAAATGACGAATGCGTTCCGAATCGCAGGCGATTATCGGCGAGGCCCCTTCGTTTCTCGAGATGCTCGAGCACGTATCGCGGGCGGCACCGCTGTCCAAACCCGTGCTGGTCGTCGGTGAGCGCGGCACCGGCAAGGAACTCGTCGCGTCACGTCTGCACTTTCTCTCCGAGCGGTGGGAACAGCGCGTCGTCAAGGTCAATTGCGCTGCACTGACCGAATCGATTCTCGAATCCGAGCTCTTCGGTCACGAGGCCGGCGCATTCACGGGCGCAGCAAAGACGCACATCGGTCACTTCGAGCGTGCCGATGGCGGCACGCTGATACTCGACGAACTGGCGACGATCTCACTGCGCATGCAGGAGAAGATCCTGCGCACGATCGAATACGGTGAAATACAGCGCGTCGGCGGCAACGAGACGCTGCAGGTCGACGTTCGCATCGTCGGCGCCACCAACGCGGACCTGCAGAGCCTCGCGGACGAGGGACGATTTCGCAAGGACCTGCTCGACCGCCTGGCCTTCGACGTCATTACGGTCCCGCCTTTGCGCGAAAGAGTCGAGGACATCCTGCCTCTTGCGCACGCCTTTGCCATCAACATGGCCAGCGAACTCAAGTGGAGCTACTTCCCGGGATTCAGCGCCCGCGCAACATCCGCCCTGCTGCGCAACAAGTGGTCAGGTAACGTCCGCGAATTGAAATATGCCGTTGAACGCTCCGTGTACCGTGCGGAGAACCCGGAGCAGCCGATCGCGGACATCGTCTTCGACGCATTCGACTCCCCGTACAAGATCGCCTCGCCGGACGCTCCCGCCACGACCCCGCTTCGCGGCCGCCGGGCCCCATTGCTGCCGACTGATCTGCAGCAGCGCCTGATCGATACGGAAGTGGACCTCCTGGAAGCGGCGCTCGAAAAAGCCCGCTACAACCAGCGCATGGCTGCCGACCTGCTAGGCCTCAGCTATCACCAGTTGCGCGGCAAGCTGAGGAAATTCGAGATCCGCGGCAGGCCCGGGAACGCCTAGCTTTCGTCGCGGTATCGGCGCACGTAGATCGCGGCTGTCACGAACAGGCCGCAGACGATGATGCCGATCCACGTCTCGTGGTGGCTGAGGAACTTGCCGATATCGAGGTGCTCGAGGAGGCTCAGTTCATTGATGCCGTGCATCCACTCCTCGTTCTCGAAAAATCGCTCGACATCGAGGTCGCGGAATATCGGCAGGTTGTCGCCGCGGTCGGCCACCGCCGATGCGAAAAACCGCGTGCGGAAAACGATCCACTCGAGCAGCGGAATGACGATGATCGGCATGAATGCCACGAGCAACGGCATGCGCCTGGTCCATGCCGACACCAGCAGGAACCAGCCGATGAATGGCGACATCCAGATGCCGGTGCTGATGATGACGATGAACGCTGCCAGCCAGTTGTCGAGGATGGGCACCGATCCCCAGATCAGCGTGCCCGCGGAGCCACCCTTCGACGAGACCCAGATACTCGTGACGATGAGGTTCAACAGGTGGGTCAGGAAAATGCCCGCGCTCATGACCAGTGGCAGCACGACGACGGCAGTCAGCAACTTGGAAATGACCGTTTCGGCATCCGTGACCGGCAATGAACGCCAGAACAGGATGCTCTTGTCCTTGCGTTCCGCGTACAGGGAATCCAGGCAGTAGAAGATGGTCAGGAACGCCAAAGCGATCAGGAATATCCAGGACGTGCCGAGGAAGAAGGTGGTCATCACCACCCGTCGCTCGTTGTCCCCGGCGAGGTTCTGTGCGCCGAATATGGCCATATCCAGCTCTTTGGCGAAGCCCGAAGCCAATACCAGCATGGCCATGACGCCCAGCGACACGACGATTCCGATTGCGGCCGGCGTCACCCAGATGGCTCGATGTTCCCAGAGTTCGCGGCGTATCAGCGCGATGTAATGGCCAATCATCTGCGCGCCTCCTTGATCTTCGCCACGAACAGGTCGGCCACTGACGGGATACGCAGCTCTCCGAGCCCTGCGAGGTGCTCGCGGCTGACGCCTTCGAACAGCATGACCGACTTGCCAAACATCTCGCTTTCAGCCAGTGGCCGCAGCCCGCGCGCTTTCTGCGCATTCTCGCCCGAGGCCGTGAGTTCGACATAGGTGTCGCTAAGAGCGTCCATGGAGGAATCGAGCAGTATCCGTCCATCGTTGATGAACATGATGTCCGTCAGCAGGTTCTCGATTTCCTCGACCTGGTGCGTCGTCACGAGGATCGTGCGCTCCGCATCGAAATAATCGTTGAGCAGGTTGGCGTAGAACTCCTTGCGGAACAGGATATCGAGACCGAGTGTCGGCTCGTCGAGAACCAGCAGCTTGGCATCGATCGACATGATGATCGCCAGGTGCAGCTGCGTGACCATGCCTTTCGACAGCTCCTTGACCCTGGCGCCTGCCTTGACCTTGGTGCTGTGCAGCAACTCTTCCGCGCGGGAGCGTGAAAAATTGGGGTGCACGGCTTCGACGTAGTCGAGCAGCTGCGAAACCTTGATCCAGCGCGGCAATACGGCCACGTCGGCGATGAAACAGATCTGCTGCATCAGCTGCTTGCGCTGCCGGAACGGGTCCAGCCCGAGCACGGACAGCTCCCCGTCGCAATCCGTAAGGCCGAGCACGGCCTTGAGCAACGTCGTCTTGCCGGCGCCGTTCGGGCCGATCAGGCCCAGGATCTTGCCTTTCTCGATATCGAAGCTGACATCATCGACGGCGCGCACATCACCGAAATGCTTCGACACGTTTCGCGCAGTGACCAGGCTAGCCATTGTCGCCTCCCGCTTTCTTGTTTTTCGTTTCTCGCAGCAGCTCTGCCGTATCGAGGCCGAGCCGCTCGATCGTCGCAAGAACCTGCGGCCATTCTTTCTGCAGGAATCGTTCGCGCTCGTCCTTGAGCAACTGGGTACGGGCACCCTCGTTGATGAACATGCCGCGGCCGCGTTTTTTCTCGACAAGGCCTTCGTCGACGAGTTCCTGGTAGCCCTTCAGCACGGTCAGCGGGTTCAGCCGGTACTCGGCGGCAACGTTGCGTACGGACGGCAGCGCATCGCCGTCGCCGAGGACGCCCTCGAGGATCATCGCCACGACACGGTCGCGCAGCTGCCGGTAGATCGGCTGGTCTTCATTCCACTTTGGATCCATTGAATGCCTGGCGTTTTGCCTCGTGCCTCCGCGGGTGGTCAAAAAGGCGCCGGTCGCAGGGACCGGCGCAAAACTCCGTCGCTACTTTACTCGTCTTCGAGACGGATATGACTGATTTCCGCCCTGTCGTCATCGGCGGCGACCATTTTCATCGCCTGGCTGTTGAGCTGGCCCGAAACGAGCGCAGCGAGCAGTAACAACATGACAACAAAGCCAATTAATTCATTAACATACAGTGACAGTTTGGTCATCTTCGTACTCCCGGTCCGGTCCGGGGCCCCCGTTCAGGGTCTAGGTGAATTAGTGTTATAGTCAACTATAACACCGTTCAGGCGGATTGCAAGCCCCGGCGACACGTTTTTCTAACCCCGCGGCGACCCGCGCTCCGTTTATGCGAGGGACGACCAAAAGCAACGAGGCGCGATGATCGCCAATGCCCCATCCATTACCAGCATGGCCCTTTGCAGCGCGCCGGCGCTCGCCTATGCTCCGCGCATGGCACACGGACCCGACGACAGCGCGCTGATGCTCCGTTACCGGGACGGCGACGTCACGGCGTTTGAAGCCCTTTACCGGCGCCACAAGGATCCTGTGTATCGCTATCTGCTGCGCCTGTCCGGGCACAACGAGACGGCCGAGGACGTATTCCAGGACGTCTGGGGCAAGATCGTCAAAGCGCGTCACAATTATCGTCCAACGGCGAAGTTCACGACGTTTCTCTATCGCGTGGCGCATAATTGTTTCATCGACCACGTGCGTCGCAACAAGCGGCACGCTGGCAATACGCGCTTCGAACCGGATCTGCATCGCGATCCCGGCGAGACGCTCGAGACGACGACCGAGCGCAGCCTCGCCCGCGAGCGCCTCGAAACGGCCCTGGCCGACCTGCCCGACGAGCAGCGTGACGCGTTCCTGCTGCACGAGGAGGGCGGCCTGAGCGTGGACCAGATAGCCGCCGTTACGGGCTGCAACCGCGAAACGGCCAAGAGTCGCCTGCGCTATGCGGTCAACAAGCTGCGCGCGGCCATCGACGAACCGGCAGAAACCACATGAGCAGGGACCAGGACACTCGGCGCGTCAGCGAGGCCTACCGCGGTATCGCGCGGGAAACACCGCCGGCGAAACTCGACGAATCGGTCATGGCTATGGCCAGGCAGGAGGCGCGCACGCGCTATGGCCTGGCGCGAGCCTGGATTCGGCCCGTCGCGTGGGCGGCGACCATTGCGCTGAGCTTTGCATTCATCCTGGAACTGACCTACTTCAGCGGCGGACCGCCCATCGATGCGCCGCATCCGGCGGGCCCGGAGGCCGATATCGGACAGTACGAAGAACCTGCAGCGAAGGAGGCCCCGTACAAGCGCCCGCCGGCCACCATCGTCGCCACACCGGAAATCAGGGCGAGCGAACCACCGCCGCTGCAGAGAGCGGAGGAGAGAGCCGGTGCAACCGCGGCCGGCTTGGCCGATGACGTTGCGGCGGATGAATTCCGCCGGCAGCGGGCCCCTGCCGCCGTAGCGAGCGAGATCGGCCATTGTGATGCCGGGGACCGGGAAAACGCCGACACCTGGTACCGCTGCATACTGGCACTGCGCGACAGCGGGCTGGATGCCGCCGCCGAACTCGAGCTTGACGCCCTGCAGCGAGCATTCCCGGACTTCCGCGAACCCGTATCCGAGTAAGTAGGATACGAGAGTGTCCGGCGGGCGGTGCGATGCTAGAATCGCCGCCCGGATTTCGCCAATAAACCTCACCAGGAAAGAACAATGAAAGCACCCGTTCGCGTCGCCATCACCGGCGCTGCCGGCCAGATCGGCTACCAGCTCGCCTTCCGAATCGCTTCCGGCCAAATGCTCGGCAACGACCAGCCCGTCATCCTCCAGTTGCTCGAAATCACGCCGGCACTGGACGCACTCAAGGGCGTCGTCATGGAACTCGACGACTGCGCCTTCCCCACCCTGGCGGGTCTCGTCGCCACGGACGACCCGAACATAGCCTTCAAGGACGCCGATTACGGATTGCTCGTGGGCGCCCGCCCGCGCGGCCCCGGCATGGAACGCAAGGACCTGCTCGAGGCCAACGCCGCGATCTTCTCGGTGCAGGGCAAGGCCATGAACGACCACGCCAGCCGCGGCATCAAGGTGCTGGTCGTCGGCAACCCGGCCAATACCAATGCGCTGATTGCACAGTCCAACGCGCCCGATCTCGATCCCGGCAACTTCACGGCCATGACGCGTCTCGACCACAACCGCGCCAAGGCCCAGCTGGCGGCCAAGACGGGCACGCACGTCAATGACATCAAGTGCATGACGATCTGGGGCAATCACTCGGCCACGCAGTATCCCGACGTCAATCACGCCACGGTCAACGGCAAAGCCGCTACGGAGCTCGTCAAGCAGGACTGGCTGGCCGGCGAGTTTATCCCGGTCGTGCAGCAACGCGGCGCCGCGATCATCCAGGCCCGCGGGGCATCGTCGGCCGCCTCGGCTGCTTCGGCCGCCATCGACCACGTGCGCGACTGGGCGCTCGGTACGCCGGACGGGGACTGGGTCAGCATGGCCGTGCCCGCCGACGGCAGCTACGGCATCGATCCCGGCGTCATTTACTCCTACCCGGTTCGCTGCACAGGCGGCAACTACGAGGTCGTGCAGGGGCTGGATATCAACGACTTCAGCCGCGAGCGCATGGACGCGACGGCGAAAGAGCTTCGAGAGGAACGTGCCGCGATCGAAGAACTCTTATAAAGTAGGGGGCAGCGACATCCGCTGCCCGACTTTTTTCAAGAGAGGCCTTCGTTTTGTCCGGTTTAGCCACTAGCTTGTTCTGGGCGCTGCTGTTTATCGGCGGCGGTATATTCCTCGCTTACCAGCGCGTCGATCTGCGCACCTCCACGATCGCTGCAGGCGCTGCGCTCGTTGCCTATACCGTGTTCGGCAACGGTCCGTGGTGGTGGCTCATCCTGCTATGGGCCCTGTTTGCGGTGATGGTCGTACCGAACCTCGTCGAGGTGCGACGCGAAAAGATCACCAAGCCGCTGCTCGATATCTACCGCAAGATGCTGCCGTCGATGTCGAGTACCGAGCGCGAAGCGCTCGAGGCCGGCAGCGTATGGTGGGACGGCGAGCTGTTCTCCGGAATGCCCGAGTGGGACAAGCTCATGTCTTTTCCGGCGCCGCAGCTGAGCGAGGAAGAGCAGGCTTTCGTCGACGGCCCCTGCGAAGAGCTATGCCGCATGATCGACGACTGGGCGGTGAATCACGAAATCGGCGATTTGCCGAAGGACGTCTGGGATTACATCATCGAGAAGAAGTTCTTCGCGATGATCATTCCGAAGAAATACGGCGGCCTCGAGTTTTCCGCCTACGCCAATGCGGTCGTCATCGAGAAGCTCGCGAGCCGCAGCGCCGTGGCGTCCAGCACGATCGGCGTTCCCAACTCGCTGGGCCCCGCCGAACTCCTGTTGCACTACGGCACCGAAGAACAGAAGGACCGCTACCTGCCGGGGCTCGCCGCGGGCACCGAGATTCCCTGCTTCGCCCTGACCTCGCCCCAGGCCGGCTCCGACGCCGCATCGCTGATCGACAGTGGCGTCGTGTGCAAGGGCACGTGGAACGGCGAGACGATTACGGGCATCCGGCTCAACTGGAGCAAGCGCTACATCACGCTGGCGCCGGTGGCGACGGTGCTCGGGCTTGCGTTCAAGCTCTACGATCCCGATCACCTCATCGGCGAAGAAGACGAGTACGGCATTACCGCGGCACTGATCGCGACGGACATCGAAGGGGTCACGGTGGGCCGACGCCACAACCCGCTCAGCGTTGCGTTCATGAACGGCCCGACCGAGGGCAAGGACGTTTTCGTGCCGCTCGACTGCATCATCGGCGGTGTCGAGATGGCGGGCAAGGGCTGGAAGATGCTCGTCGAACTGCTGTCGGTGGGCCGGGCCATCACGCTGCCCTCGACGGCCGCGGGCGGCGGGCAGGCAGCGAGCTACGCGACGGGCGCCTACGCGAGCATTCGCAAGCAATTCGGCACCTCGATCGCGAATTTCGAGGGCGTGGGCGACGCTATAACCCGCATCGCCGGCCACACCTACATCATGAATGCCGCCGTCGCCGTAACGGCCGGCGCTATCGACCAGGGCGAGAAACCGGCCGTGCCGTCGGCGATCCTGAAGTACCACTGCACGGAGATGGGCCGCAAATGCGCCAACGACGCCATGGACGTGCACGCCGGCAAAGGTGTCATGATGGGCCCGAACAACTACCTGGGCCGCGGCTATATGGCAACGCCTATCGCGATAACCGTCGAGGGCGCCAATATTCTCACCCGCAGCCTGATCATCTACGGCCAGGGCGCAATCCGCTGCCACCCGTTCGTGCTGCGCGAGCTGCAGGCCGCTGCCGACGAAGACTTCGACCGCGGACTGATCGACTTCGACAGCGCGCTGTTCGGTCACATCGGCTACGCGATCAGCAATCTCGCGCGGTCTTTTTTCCTCGCGTTGACGCACGCCAAATTCAGCCGCGTGCCGCTGAATACGCCGACGCGCCGCTATTACCAGAACATCAATCGCTACAGCGCCGCGTTCGCCCTGGCGTCGGATTTCGCCATGCTGACGCTGGGCGGCGACCTCAAGAAACGCGAGCTGCTGTCGGCGCGGCTCGGCGACATCCTGAGCTGCATGTACCTCGCATCCTGCGTGCTCAAGCACTTCGAGGACCAGGGGCGGCGGGCGACGGACCTGCCGCTCGTCGAGTGGTCGGTGCGCACGCTCATGTACCAGGCGCAGGAATCGTTGCATGCCTTCCTGCTCAACTTCCCCAATCGAGGAGTGTCCTGGTTCCTGCGGTTTTTCATTTTCCCGCGCGGGCGCACCTACAAGAACCCGTCAGACGAACTCGGCCGCCGCGTCGTCGAGCTCGTAACCACGCCGGGAGAGTCGCGCGAGCGTCTCAGCGAGTGGGCGTACACGACACTCGAACCCGGCAACCCGCTCGGCAAACTGCAGGAGGCGCTCGAACTGGCCGTGGAATACGCCCCGCTCGAGAAGCGGCTGCGCCAGGCGCACAAGGAGGGCCTGATCCGGCCCGAGTACCTGGGACTGCAAATCGGCGAGGCGGAGAAGGCGCAGGTCATCTCGAAAGCCGAGGCAAACAGCCTCAGGGACTACTACGACAAGGTGACCGACCTGCTCGACGTCGACGACTTCGCTCGGGACGAATTCCTGCACCGGCCCGCAGCGGCGCAGGAACCGGCACCGGCGAAGAAACCGTCGAAGAAGTCGACGGCCAGGAAATCGGCGCCCAAGAAGGCAGCATCGCGCAAGAAGACGAGTAAGAAGAAGTCCACCAAAGCCTGATTCATGCCGAAGCGCGCCGCCCAGCTGCCCGATCACCCGGACTGCCTGAACTGCGGCACGGAGCTGCGCGGCCAGTACTGCGGTCACTGCGGGCAGCGCGCGACCAGCCGCCTGATCAGCCTGTGGGAGCTCGTCCGCGACGGTTTCGGCGACCTGCTCGACGTCGACTCGCGCCTGTGGCGCACGATGATCCCGCTTCTGGTACGCCCGGGCCAGCTGACGCTCGATTACCTGCAGGGCAGGCGCGCGCGCTACATGCCGCCATTTCGCATGTATCTCGTGCTGAGCCTGGTCTTTTTCGTGATCGCGTTTTTCGACCCTCGCGATGACCTCAGCCTGTTATTCGAGCCCGAGCCCGAACCCACGCCCGAGGAGCAGGCGGCGAAGGATGAGGAGCGGGACAGGAACCTGGACGAGGCGCAGCAGACCATCGAGGACCTGGCCGACAGGGGGATCCTGTCGCAGGAAGAAGCCGGGAAAGTTCTGACGGAAATCGGCGAGGAAAGCGACGATCGCGCGACGGTCACGATCTACGGCGAAAGTGACGGCGATGACGGGCTCAACTTCCAGTATGACGAGGAAACCGGCGACTGCGTGGTCACGGGCGTCGATCGCCTGCCAGACTGGTTACAGCGCCGGCTGACGCAGGAACGCCTGGAACGCATATGCGAGCGGGTCGGCGCCGACGACGGCAAGTCGCTCGGCGACCTGCTGCTTGACAATATCCCGGTCGCGCTGATCGTGCTGCTGCCTTTCATGGCTCTCGTGCTCAAGGCCCTGTATCCCCTGTCACGGCGCTATTTCGTTGAACATCTGCTGTTTTTCGTACATTTCCACGCCTTCTTTTTCCTGATCCTGACGCTGCAGATCCTGTTCGGCCGCCTCGGGCCGATGATTTTCATACCCGAACCGATCGTCATACTGATCCTGGTCGCGGCCTCGCTCTACATACCGGTGTACCTGTACAAGGCGATGCGCCGCGTCTACGGCCAGGGGCATCTCCTGACCGGCGCCAAGTACGTCGTGCTGTCGGTGACGTACTTTTTCGGCGCCATGTTCACGATGATGGGCGCATTGCTCGTTGCGCTGTTTTCCGTATAAAGTTATTGAGTGACAAGGCTCGCACCACTAAAATCGCCGGGCTACGTCGAACTAATGTCATGACTCGATCCACACGACCCATCGGAATCAGCGGCCTGGCCGCCTATATACCGCCCTACCGCGTATGGCTGGAGGACTGGTGTCGCTGGACCGACAACCAGTGGCCCAAGATTCGCGAGGTCGTGGGGCGCAGTTTCCGCGTGCGCGGGCCCAACCACAGTGTCTACACGATGGCCGCCAATGCGGTCATCCGCCTGATCGACCAGTACGATGTGGACCCGGCGCGCGTGAAATTCCTCGGTCTGGGCACGGAGTCCAGCACCGACAACTCCGCCGGCGCAATCATCATCAAGGGCATGGTCGACGAAGCGCTGGTTGCCCGCGGCAAGCCGCCCATCTCGCGCAGCTGCGAAGTGCCCGAATTCAAGCACGCATGCCTCGGTGGCGTGTACGGCATGAAAGGCGCGATCCGGCACCTGGCCCTCGACGGAGCCGGCAGCCAGGCGATCGTCGTCTGCGCCGACATCGCTGAATACGCGCGCGGCAGCTCGGGAGAGCCGACGCAGGGCGCCGGCGCCGTTGCCATGCTGCTCGAGGAGGATCCGAAACTCGCGGTCGTCGATCTCGTCGGATCAGGCTCCGCTTCCGACTACCGCGTCATGGATTTCCGTAAACCGATGTCGCGATTCTGCGGCCAGGACCGGTCCGAAACGCACCAGGTGCAGGACTTCCCGGTATTCAACGGCAAGTACTCGACGACCTGCTACGTGGACGAGACGCTGCACGCGCTGAACGACATGTACGAGAAGCGCGCGTTGGACCCGAGTGCCTATTTGCGTTCACTGCGCAACGTCTTCATGCACCGGCCATACCGCCGCATGCCCGAGACGGGCTGGGCCGTGTCCTACCTGTTTGCCCTGAGCCAGGGCAACGCGGAGGATCTCCGCGAGCTGGCAGGCTACTGCGCCGACGCTGGCATCGACGTCGAATCCGTCGTCGAAGAGCTGGCATCGAAGCCGGCGGTCGCCGAGCTCGCGACACGGGAGCGACACAGCTACGAGGCCTATCCGCTGACGATGGCCGCGCTGCGTACATTCCGCGCCTCGGACACGTATGGCAGGGAAATCGTGGACAAGCTGCGGCTCGGCAGCGACGCGATGCTCGATCTCGGCAATCTCTACACGGCAGCCCTGCCGGCGTGGATGGCGGCCGGGTTCGAACAGGCGCTCGCCGAGAATTCGCTGGACGTCGGTGACGAGGTCCTGACGCTCGGTTATGGCAGCGGCGACGCTGCCGAAGTCATCCCGTTCTTCATGGCCGAGGGCTGGCGCGAGGCCACGCGACGGATGCGCTTCAGCGAGGCGCTCGACAACGCCGTCGACATCGACTTCGAGCAGTACAAAGCGCTGCATGACGGCCGCCGAGTGACGGGGCTGCGCTACGAACCGAACAACGAGTTCGTCATCGCCGGCGTCGGCAACAGCGACGAACGCCACTTTGCCGATCTCGGCATCGAGTACTACGAGTACATCGCCTAGGCCGGGCAGCTCAGTTCAGCGCAGCGAGCAATAGCGCTCGAGCCGCGCTCGCCACGTCGTCTTCAGCTCCTCCCACTCCTGCCGGAACCAGGGTGTGAACCGTGCGGGCCGGGTCTTCATCTCGCTGGCCAGCTCGGCCGGCGTGACGTAGCGAATCGCAGCGATCTCGCTGTCGTTCGGCCGCACGATTCCCGTCGCCCGGCCGAGGTACACGTGGCACAGCTCGTGCTCCGATCCGGCATCGCCGAACGGGGCCTGGTAGCAAAACCAGTAAACATGCTCGAGGTCGGTCTCGAAATTGAGCTCGTCCCGCAGGCGCCGGCGCGTCGCGACCTCGAGCGACTCGCCGCGGCGCGGATGGCTGCAGCAGCTGTTTGACCAGTAGCCACCCCACAGGCGTTTTCCCGGCGCACGCTGCTGCAGCAACAATCGGCCCTCGTCGTCGAACAGGAACAGCGAGAAGGCGCGGTGCAGGGTGCCGTCGCCGTCATGGGCATCGGCCTTGGAAACGAAACCGATTTCCCGATCCTCGCGGTCGACGAGAATGAGTTGTTCGTCCTCCGACGAGACGATGCGGTGCTGGTCGCTCACTCGGGCTCTCCCGGTACCAGGGTGTGAAATCCGGCACGCCGCAGCGCCCGCCGGACGTCGTCGATCCTGCCGGGGCACAGCGCAACGATCGAGCCGCCGCCGCCGGCCCCGGTGAGTTTCGCGCCCAGTGCCCCGCTGCGCCGCGCGATCGCAACCATGCGCTCCAGTGCCGGCGTCGAAACGCCGATGGCGTTGAGCAGCCCATGACACACGTTCATCAGTGCGCCGAGCGCACTCCAGTCCGCGGCCTCGAGGTAACGCGCACCGTCGCGGCTCAGTCGGTCCATTTCATCGAACAGGGCGTCGAAATGCCCGGCAGCACTATCGCGCCGTTCACGCACGGCAGCGACCTGCTCGCGGGTGCGGCCCGTTTCCGTGCCCCAGGCGATCACGAGCGGCGGCAAGCCTCCGGGCCTGAGCTCATCGAACTCGAGGGTGCCGCGGTTGCGAAACAGCATCGGCTTCGCGTAAGTCGCCAGGGTGTTGTCCACGCCGGACGGCGTACCGTGCGCCAGCGTCTCGCTGGCGAAGGCAATGTCGTTGATGCGCGCATCATCGAGGCCCAGCGCGCACCTGGAATTGAATGCGCGCGCAATGGCGACGGCAATCGCGGCCGAGGACCCGAGACCCTTGCCAAGTGGTAGCAGCGATTCCACGCGGATGTGCCAGGTACGATCATCAACACCCAGATCGCGCAGCAACGGTCCGACGAACTCGTCGGGCAGGTCGTGTTGAGTGGCATCGGACTCGGCGACGGAGACCCCGACCGCACCCGGTATCGGCAGCGCCAGCGCGTGACGCCCGTACACGACGCCGTGTTCGCCGAGCAGAATGATCTTGCCGGCCGCCGTGCCGTCCGCAGGCGCCGACTTCTCACGGCGCAGCTCGGCCAGAATTTCACGCGCCTTCCAGTCCTTGACCTCGCCGCCGGCCACGAGCCGCCCGACCACTTCGCCGATCTCCGCGTCGCCCGCTCCGGCCGCCGCCGCGAGGCTACGGGCATGCAGCTTCATGTGCCCGGCCTGTATGCCGCTCGTGGCCAGCGCGCGCAGCGCGGCGAAGTTCTGGGCGAGACCGACAGCGGCCATGATTTCCGCGAGTTCGCGTGCCGACGTCGCCCCTGTCAGCGCGATACCGAGCGCGGCCGCGGGATTGCTCGACAGCGTGCCGCCCACGGTGCCGACCTTGAGCGGCAGCGTGATCTCGCCGAGAAGCGTGCCGTCCTGCGCCACGCTCCAGCGCGTCAGCGATCGATAATGCCCGGACGATGCCGCGAACGCGTGAGCGCCCGCCTCGATGGCGCGCCAGTCGTTACCCGTCGCGATCGCCACGGCGTCGATGCCGTTCATGATGCCCTTGTTGTGCGTGGCCGCTCGATAGGGGTCGACGAGCGCAATGTCGTTGGCGCGGATGATGGCGTCCCTGACATCGTCACGCAGCGCGAAGCATGCCCGCGCCGTAAATAGCGAACGATCTGCAAGATTGGAGAGAATGCGCAGGGCGACTTCGCCTTCGCAGAGCGCCGCGATGTCGGGCGCAATCGCCTCGCAGATCGAATTGACGAGATTCGCGCCCATCGCATCGCAGGTATCGACGAGCACGTGAACCGCAACGACCGGTTCGCCACCCGGCAGCGCGAAAAGTCGAAGTTCGAAATCACGCACTCCGCCGCCGCGTTCGACCAGCCGCGGGTGCACGGCCTGCGCCGACTCGATAAGGCGCGCTTTCGCGTTGTCGACGGCCGCGAGCGCATGGTCGGCGTCCGCCATGCCGGTCACGTGCACCTGCCCGATCAGCAATGAATCCCTGCTGTCCACCTCGAAGCCGCCGCTGTGGCGGGCCAGCGACGCCGCGCTACTGAGGCCGGCAATAATGGACGGCTCCTCGACGACCAGCGGCACGATGCGGTCGCGGCCGTTGACGACGAAGTTCGGGGCGACGCCCATTGGAAGGCCGAAAACGCCGATCACGTTCTCGACCATGTGGTCCGCAGCCGCCACGGAGAGCACGTGATCGCCCGCCAGCAGGCTGGCCGCATCTGCGCCCGACAGCCAGCCAATCTGTTCGAGTCGGGCGATACGGTCGGCAACAGGCAGTTGGTAAAACCCCGGTATGCGAGAGTCGATCATGCCGGCTCCAGGCGGACCCCGGCCGGGTCGAGCGCCAGGTCGAGCACGCCGTTTACGAGTTGCGCGTGGCGCTTCAGGAACACCTCGAGTTCATCCTTGTTGCGTCCAAAGAGCAGGCCGATGTCGCCGCCGCCGGCGCCGGCCGGCTTGTAGACGAGGCCATCGACCATCGCTGCATCCGTCAGTTCCTCGTGGCCAGCATCGAATATGCCGAGACCATGGTCAATACTGAACTGGCGCAACGCACCGATGTACGGGACGTATTCTGCAAGCACGGCATCGGCATCGCCCGAGCGCCATGCATCGCGCATCCGCGGCGCGGCCAGGAGCAGCGCCGAGCGCGTCGGTCCGGTCGCCGCTGCGGCCAGCTTTGCCAGCTTTTCCTCGGTGCTCGCCGGCACGCCCGTCCAGATTACGCGGTACTCGAGACCCCGGGGCCAGCGCAAGCTGCGAACGCGGCCCGCGCCTCGCGTGAACTCGATGAGTCCTCCGTGCATGGCGGTTGCGACGTCCACGCCGCTTCCCCGGCCGCCCTGCAACTCGTGATGCGCCAGCATCGCCTCGTCCATCACGTCGGTTGATTCGTTGATCGCTGCTGCCAGCGCCACTGTCAGCGCCGCGCTCGAGCCAATGCCGGTCTTGCGGCCGTCTTCGACGAACGCGCTGGTGTCGAGCGTGTAACGCATTGCCGGTCGCTCGCCGCCGAGCAGCGAATCGAGCACGCGGTACCGTGCCATGCCCTCGAAACCGGGCGTCACGAGATGGCACTTGCCGTCCGCGCTGGGGGACACGGAGACCACCGCGCGCCGGTTCACGGCCATGCTCACGGCCGGCGCATCCCAGAGAACGGCATATTCCCCCGAAAGGACGATCTTGCCGGGTGCGCTGGCGACGACGGTCATGCCGGCTCCTCGAGCCTTGCGCCGGCGCCGAGGCCGCTGGTCATGATGTCGATCACCCCCGTCGTGGCACGCAGTGCCGCCTCGACGCGGCTCGCCGCTTCCGGCAGGCACACGGCTTTCACCTGCGGGCCGGCGTCGATCGTGAAGAAGACGGGTGTGCCCTCGCCCTGCAGCTGGCGAACGGTTTGCAGGCAGCGCATCGTCGCGGCATTCCAGTACACGACGGGCGGCCTGGATGCCCACATGATCGAGTGCATCTTGAGGCAGTTGTGCTCCGCGATCGCGCCGAGGCGATCGAAATTTCGCTCGAGAACGGCCGCCCGCGCCACCGCCAGGTCCTGCGCCTGGCCTTCGACCCAGCGCGTGTAGAACGGGGACGTCATGCGGCTGATCTCCATCGCCTCGGTCGAACCCACGGGTTTCGGTCCGGCCTGCGTGATCGCAACGACGACGGTGAGCGGCCAGTCCCCGGGTGCGAGTAGCCTGCTGACGCGGATGTCGTCGTCGGCATTAGACAACTCGACAAACCCGCCGAGCAGCGAGCGCGCCGCCGAGCCTGACGCCCGCCCCGCGAGGCTTGCCAGCTCATCGCCGCCCGGGTTGCGCCCTGCCGCGGCAGCGCCCGCAACGGTCAGCGCCGCGAATGACGATGCCGAGGACGCGAGGCCCGCCGCGATCGGGAAATTGCAGGTGCTGACGATGCGGGCGCGCGGCCTCGGAGCGCCGGCAACGCGATCGAGGCAAGCCGAGAGCCGCGGCAGCATCCGGGCGTCGGGCATCCCGTTGACGGTCAGGTCGTCAGCCGACAGGCTGGCGTCGAATTCGACCTGCATGCGAGTGAAGAGCTCGCGCAGCGTAATCGAAATCGAGCCCACGGCCGGGAGGTTCCGGGCGACGTCGCGCTTGCCCCAGTACTTGATCAGCGCGATATTCGGTTGCGCGATGGCCGTCGCCTGCATGCCGGCCGTTCCCCTGTCGGAAAAGAAGCGGATTATATAAGCTACACGGCCCGAAACGCAGGAAGGATCATGGCGAGGAACTTCAGGGACCGCGTCGGCGATTACCAGCAACGCGTCGACGCGCGCCTGGACGCGGCTCTGCCGATGGCCGACGTTTCGCCGCAACGCCTGCACGAGGCGATGCGCTACGCCGTGTTCAATGGCGGCAAGCGCGTGCGCCCGCTGCTCGTCTACGCAACCGGCGAGTGCCTGGGCGTGGCGCCGGACCTGCTGGACGCGCCCGCTGTCGCCATCGAGCTGATTCACGCGTTCTCCCTCGTGCACGACGACCTGCCGGCAATGGACGACGACGACCTGCGCCGCGGTCAGCCGACGGTTCACGTCCGATACGACGAGGCGACCGCGATACTCGCCGCGGACGCGCTCGTGCCGCTCGCTTTCTCGGTCATCGCCCGCCTCGAAAACGCGAGCGACGCCGCGCGCACGGCGCTCGTGCGCCTGGCAGCCGATGCGTGCGGATCGGTGGGCATGACCGGCGGTCAGTCCATCGACCTCGCGGCCGAAGGTGCGACGCTCAGTGCTGCCGAACTCGAGCACATGTACGCGCTGAAGACCGGCGCACTGATCCACGCCTCGGTCGTTTCAGCCTGCCTGCTGCGCGATGACATCGATGCCGAACGCACCGCCATGCTCGATGCGTTCGGACGCGACATCGGCATCGCATTCCAGATCAAGGACGACATCCTCGACGTCGAGGGCGAGACCGATGTCATCGGCAAACCTGCGGGGTCGGACGCGAAGCTCGGCAAGGCGACCTGGCCGTCGCTGTTCGGCCTTGAGGCGTCGCGCGCACGCTGCGACGAACTCCTGCGCACGGCGCTGGCGCGCCTCGAGACCTTCGGCGCCGACGCAGCGCCGCTCGAGTGGCTCGCGCGATTCATCGTTGCCCGCGGCCGCTAGGTCATGTCGGCGCGCCGTATTCTCCACGTTGACATGGACGCGTTCTACGCGTCGGTCGAGCAGCGCGACAACCCGGATCTCAGCGGCCAGCCGCTCGCGGTCGGCGGAACCGGCAATCGCGGGGTCGTCGCGGCGGCAAGCTACGAGGCGCGGCAGTACGGTATTCGCTCCGCCATGCCAATGCGCGAAGCCCTGCGGCGGTGCCCGCACCTCTTGCGGGTGCGCCCACGCATGGCGCACTACCAGGCCGTCTCCCGGCAGATATTTGCGATTTTTCGCAACTTCACGCCGCTCGTCGAAGGCCTGTCTCTCGACGAGGCTTTCCTCGACGTAACGGCGAGTGTCGCGTTGTTCGGCGACCCCGTCGACATCGCGGACTCGGTGAAGCGCCAGATCAACGAGACGACCGCACTGACGGCTTCGGTTGGCGTCGCCGAGAACAAGCTCGTGGCGAAGATTGCGTCCGACCTCGACAAGCCGGACGGATTGACCGTGGTTTACCCGGCGGACTACGCGGCGCGGCTCGACCCGCTCCCCGTAGCCGTGATTCCCGGCATCGGGCGCGAGACGCTGAAGCGCCTGTCCCGCGCGTCGATCTCGACGGTCCGTGACCTGCGTACTGCGGACGACCGCGTGCTCGAACCGATATTCGGCCGCTATACGCAGAAGACCCGTGACCGTGCCGCCGGGATCGACGATCGACCCGTCGTGGCGGCGCGCGAGGAGAAGTCGATCAGCGCCGAGGAAACTTACGACACCGATCTCGCGCGCCGCGAAGACATGGAGCGCGAATTATTGCGGCTCGCGGAGAAGACGACGGCACGCCTGCGCAAAGCGGGACTGGCCGCGTCGACGGTACAGATCAAGATCCGCGAGCCCGACTTCACGACCGTGACCCGGCAGCGCGGGATCACGCCGCCCACGAACGGGACCGACCAGGTCCACGCGGTGGCGTGCAGCCTGCTGCGTGAGTGGCTCGCGACCCATCCTGCGGCCCGGGTCCGCTTGCTCGGCGTGGGTGGTAGCAAGCTCTCGACGGCGGCTCAGGGCGACCTGTTCTCGGACGCGGACAGCGAGACGGGCATCGACCGGACCGTCGACGAGATTCGCGACCGCTTCGGCAGCGACGCCCTCGGACGGGCGCGGACGCTGGGAAAACACTGAATTAATGTAGAATCGTCAGTCCGCCGGCTCGCGGCCAGGAACCATGTACACCAAATTTTTCGGACTCAACGAAAAGCCGTTCTCGATCACGCCGGATCCGCGTTACCTGTTCCTGAGCGAGCGGCATGGCGAAGCGCTTGCGCACCTCGTCTACGGCGTTACCGAGAGTGGCGGCTTCATCCAGTTGACGGGCGAGGTCGGCACGGGCAAGACGACGCTTGTGCGCACCCTGCTCCTGAACCGCATGCCCGACAATGCCGACGTCGCCGTGGTGCTCAATCCGCAACTGTCGGTTGTGGAATTCCTGGCGACGATCTGCGAGGAATTGCACATCGAGGTCGCGCACAATCGCGGCAGCGTCAAGGCGCTCACGGACGCGCTCAACCGGCACCTGCTCGAGGCGCATGCCGCGGGGCGCCGCACGATACTCGTCGTCGACGAGGCCCAGAATCTCGCGCCGGCCGTGCTCGAACAGGTACGCCTGCTGACGAACCTCGAAACCGCCAAGCAGAAGCTGCTGCAGATCATACTGATCGGCCAGCCCGAGCTGCGCGAACTCCTCGCGCGCAACGACTTGCGACAGCTGGCACAGCGCATCACGGCCCGCTATCACCTCGAACCGCTGTCGCGCGAAGAAACGGCCAGCTATATCGAGCACCGTCTCAAGGTCGCCGGCGCGCTCGGTGAAGTGCTCGACCCGGGTGCAAAAAAGGAAGTGTATCGGCTGTCGCAGGGTGTGCCGCGGCTCGTCAACGTTATCTGCGACCGTGCCTTGCTCGGCGCTTACGGCAGGGAGTCGCGTCGTGTCAATGCGCGGCTCGTCCGGCTGGCCGCGGCCGAGGTCAAGGGCGAACTGCAGCGCTCCCCGTGGGTTGGACGCCTGGCAGTGGCGGCCAGCTTCATTGGCGTTGCGCTGATCGCCGCGAGCGCCTGGCAGCTCGCGCAGCGCGAGACGCCGCCCGAGCCGGTCGTGCAGCAGGCCGCGGTGGTGGCGGAACCACAGCCGCCTCCCGAAGAAACGGTGCCCGAACCGGTCGCCGACGAAGCCGCACCCGAGGACGCCGGTCCGACGCTGCTCGAAGCGCTGCGGCTCGCCGAAGACCTGACGACACCGGACTACGCCATGGCGGCGCTGTTCGGGACCTGGGGACTCGAGTACCGGACCGGCAGTCGCCCGGGTTGCGAGCAGGCCAGGGAGGCGGGTCTCGACTGTCTGTTCCAGAGCGCCTCGTGGGCCGGGCTCGTGCAAATGGATCGCCCCGCGATCCTGACGCTCGTCGATGGTGAGGGCGATGAGCACGAGGTCGTGCTCACCGGGATCCGTGGTGACCATGCCGAGCTGTCTATCGGCGGCGTTCTCGTGACGCACCCCGTCTCCGAGATCACGCGCAACTGGTTCGGCGATTTCATGCTGCTGTGGCGCCCGCCGACGGGCGCCGCCATGGCGCTGGGACCGGGCTCGTCCGGGCCTGCTGTCGCCTGGCTACGGGACAGCCTTGCCGCCATCGACGGCCGCTACGCGAGCGCGAATCCAGGGTCGACGGTCTTCGATGCAGAGCTCGAACGGATCGTTCGATCGTTCCAGCGCGACTATCGGCTCGATGTCGACGGCCTCGCCGGCCAACAAACCCAGATCATCATCAATTCCCTGCTCGCCGTCGAAGGTACGCCGCGCCTCTCGACCGCCCTGCTCGCAAAGGACTAGCGCATGTCGTTCATCCTCGACGCACTCCGGAAATCGGAAACGGAACGTCAGCACAAAGGGTCGTCCGAGTTCGCCAATGTCCCGACGAGCGCGGATCGGCGCGATGGCCCGCCCGCGTGGCTCTGGGTGCTCGGCGCACTGCTGCTGATCAACCTGGCCGTGCTCGTCGGCATCTTCCTGCGACCGGACGTCGGCGCGCCCGCAAGCATTGCCCAATCCTCGCCGACTGTCGAGCCGGTCGTCGACTCACGTGCGAACGTTGCGGCGCGCGACGAGTTCGCGAATCGCGTCGCGGCCGCACGTGAGAACGCGCCCGCTGTCGAGGAACCGTCGCCGTCCGTCGAGGCACCGCCCGCAAAGGCGGCGGTATCAGCCAATCCGCCAACGGCAACTCGCCCGGCCGAGGTCCTGCCCACCATCCACGAGATACGCGCACAGGGTCGCCTGTCCCTGCCCGACCTGCACGTCGACATCCACGTCTTCAGCGAAGTGGCCCGGGATCGCTTCGTATTCATCAACATGGCCAAGCACAAAGAGGGATCGCAGCTGTCCGAAGGGCCGCTGGTCGAGGAAATCACGCCGGACGGCGTCGTACTCAGCATGGACGGGATCACGTTCCTGTTGCCCCGCGACTGATCAACGTGGCGGGAACTGTCAGTAAACACATCAATGGCGATGCCTTTGCGGCCGCAATGCGCTCGGGCATTCACCGCGTGCTCGGGCAGCAGGAGCTGCTCAACCGCATCAACGTGTTCCCGGTCGCGGACAGCGACACAGGCACAAACCTCAGCCTGTCACTCGGCTCGGCCCTGGGCGTGCTCAACAAGCCGGGAGAAAAGCACCTCGGCACGATGCTCGCGGCCGTGGCGGACGCGCTGCTGGACGGGTCGCGCGGCAATTCAGGGGCTATCGTCGCGCAGTTCTTCCAGGGCGTGAGCGATTCTGCCGGCGAAATAACCCGATTCACGACGTACACGTTCAGCAAGGCGATCGACCTCGGCAACGAGTATGCGCACGATGCTCTGTCCCGGCCGCGCGAGGGCACGATCCTGTCGGTCATCGCCGCGTTTGCCGAAAGCGTTCGCCACCAGGTCGGCGCCGCCAGCGAAGGCGAGTTCCCGACCCTGCTGACGAGGGCCGTCGTCCGCATCGAGGAAGCCCTTGCCGACACGCCGAAGCAGCTGGAAGTACTGCGCAAGGCGGGCGTCGTCGATGCCGGCGCGAAGGGCTTCGTCGAGCTCGTCGCGGGCATGACCGATTACCTCGACAAGGGCATTGAAACGCCGCTTCCGGACATCTCGATCGCCCACGAGATCGAACCGGCGGTCAGCGTGCTCGAGGAGGACAACGAATCGCACTTCCGCTACTGCACGGAGTGCATCGTCACGGGCAGCGATATTAACCGCCGCAAATTGCGCGAGGCGTTGTCGGAGCTGGGCGATTCGCTCGTGCTCGCGGGCACCAAGCGCAAAGCCAAGATCCACATACACGTCGACGAGCCGGAAGACGTCTTCGATACGGCGCGCCGGTTTGGCGACGTCAGCGCGGAAAAGGCGGACGACATGCACCGCCAGCAGCACTCGACGCACGACGGCGGGCGTCGCTTCGCCGTGATCGTCGACTCGGGCGCCGACATTAGCGACCAGGATCTCGAGAGACTCGATATTCACATGGTGCCGTGCCGCATCCAGTTCGGCGACCACGGTTACCTCGACAAGCTCAGCATAACGATCGGCGAGTTTTACGAGGAACTCGCCAACAACCCGGCTCATCCGACGACGTCGCAGCCCGCGCCCGGCGACTTCCGGCGGCAGTTCCAGTTCCTCGCGAGCCATTTCGACGACGTCATCTCGATCAACCTGACATCGGTCGCCAGCGGCACGTACGAGGCTGCGCGCCTCGCCGCGTCCAGAGCCAACGCGCCGGGCAGGATTCACGTCGTGGATTCACGCAATGCCTCGCTGGGACAGGGCATGCTCGCCGTTCTCGCGGCGGAATGCGCCGCGGCGGGCGTCGATGCCGAGACGACCCTGGCCGCCGTGGAGGAACAGGTACCCCATACCACCTCCTACGCAATCCTCAAGGACACGCGCTACGCAGTGCGTGGAGGGCGTCTGCCAAGGTGGGTCAGAACCGTAGGCGAGATCCTGCGCCTGAACCCCATCATTTACACGAGAGCCGACGGCAAGGTCAGCCTGAGCGGCTTCCTCGTAGGACGACACAGTCGAATCGAGCGTTTTGCCAGGTATGTCGCCAAGAGAGCACCACGGGGTCCGATTGAAATCGGCGTCGGTCATGCCTCCTGCGAAGAAGACGCATTGCAACTCGAACAACACCTGCGCCGGTACGTGCCGCAGATCGAGAAACTCGTCGTCAACGGACTCGGACCCGCGCTTGGTGTCCACGGCGGTCCCGGTACGCTTCTGATCGCTGTGCGGCCCTGGGTATCAGCGCAGGATGTCGCCCGCCGGTCGGACTAGATCTTCGCCTTCATTACGCGCATTGTTGACGCGCCGGTCGACAGGCCAGGCCTGCAAGGACGGTGTAATCGCTGCCACGTCGTCGAGCAAATCCCGTGATCCTGCGAGCCAGTCCGTCGCGGTACCGCCTTCGAGTATGACGGGCATCCTGTGGTGCAGCGGCATCATGAAGTCATTCGCCTCGGTCGTAATCAGCGTCGTCGTCTGCAGCGATTCGCCGGTCTCCTTGTCCGTCCAGTTCTCCCATAGCCCTGCCAGCGCAAAAGGCTCGCCGCTGGCCAGTGAAATGTAGTAGGGCGTCTTTACGTCGCCCTGCCGGCGCCACTCGTAAAAGCCGTCGGCAAGCACGAGGCAGCGGCGATGCTTGTACGCGTTGCGATAGGACGGCTTCTCGGCGACGGTCTCGGCGCGCGCGTTGATCATGCGATTGCCGATCGACGGATCTTTCGCCCAGAACGGCACGAGACCCCAGCGCAGAGTGACGAGTTCGCGTTCTTCGTCCGCAGCATTGCGAACAGCCGCGACGTATTGCGTTGGCGCAATGTTATAGCGCGGGCCGATGTCGACGGAGCCCGATACGCCGAAGAGCGCGGCGGCGGCCTCGCTGGGCGAATAAAAGGCGAATCGACCGCACATGTTATTCCCGGATACCGACGCCGCGTTTCATCAGGAACATGCAGCCGCTGAACAACAACACGACGAACACGAGGAGAATGGCGTAAGCGTTGGCGATGCTGATATCCGAAGTCCCGAGAATACCGTATCGGAAAGCGTTCACCATGTAGAGAATCGGGTTGGCTTTCGACACGTTCTGCCAGAATTCAGGCAGCAGCGATATCGAGTAAAACACCCCGCCGAGGTAGGTCAGCGGCGTCAGTACGAAGGTGGGGACGATCGAGATATCGTCGAACTTCCTGGCAAAGACGGCGTTGATGAACCCGGCGAGCGAAAAGACGATCGAGGACAGCAGCACCACCGTGATCATGATCAGCGGGTGGGCGACCTGCAGTCTCGTGAAAAACAGGGCGACGACGGTGACGAGCAGCCCCACGAGCAGACCCCGCAAGACGCCGCCCGCGACGTGTCCGATGATGATCGTCGCATTCGACATCGGTGAGACGAGCATCTCCTCGATATGGCGCCCGAACTTGGCGCCGAAGAACGACGACACGACATTGCCGTAGGAGTTCGTTATGACCGACATCATGATGAGGCCTGGTGCGATGTACTGCATGTAGTCGAAGCCGTCCATGGTGCCGATGCGACGGCCGATGAGATTGCCGAAAATGATAAAGTACAACGTCATCGTGATCGCAGGCGGCACGATCGTCTGGACCCAGATGCGCAGGACACGCGCCATCTCCTTGCGGATGATCGTCTTGACGGCCACGAGGTTCAGCGCCACGTTCATGCCGCATCCCCCTTCTGTTCGACGAGGTGCATGAACATCTCCTCGAGGCGGTTGGCCTTGTTGCGCAGGCTGGCAACGCGGATCCCCTTAGCCTGCAGCTGCCCGAACAGGTCGTTCATGTCGGTCTCCGGGCCTTTTTCGACTTCGAGTTCGCCGTCGTCCCTGAGCCGCGTGTCGAAACCGTCCAGCTGCGGCGCATCCTGCAATTCGCCGTCGATACTGAGCACGAACACTTCACGGTTCAGGCGCCGCAACACGTCACTCATGCGCGCGTCCTCGATGATGCGGCCCTCGTCGATGATCGCGATGTGCCTGCACAGCGATTCGGCTTCCTCGAGGTAATGGGTCGTCAGGATGATCGTCGTGCCCGCATCGTTGATGTCGCGCAGGAATTCCCACATCGATCGGCGAATTTCGATATCGACGCCCGCCGTGGGTTCATCGAGGATCAGCAGCCGTGGTTCGTGCACGAGCG
>JBFIFN010000026.1:0-37514 GCA_041602775.1 Woeseiaceae bacterium
CCGTCGAAACCTGGCTGGTGCCGATCTTCCCGACGACGCACGCATTCGTCGACGACTGGGCCAACCACGCCCATCGCTTCATGATTTTTCTTATCGGCTTTTTCGTGGCCAAGGACCCCGCGTTCTGGCGCTCGGTCGACAAAGCCTGGAAAGTGGCGCCGGTACTGGCGATCGCCGCGTGGCTGATCTTCAGCAACGCCCAGCCCGTTGCGGAACGGCTGGGGCAGTTCCTGCCGGCTACGGGTGTGCGGCTCGTGTTCAGCTACGTCGGCATACTTTACGCCTGGGCCTGCATACTGGCTTTTCTCGGCCTGGGGCGGCGCTTCCTGAATCGCCAAAGTCGCACGCTTCGCTACCTGACCAGCGCCATCTTCTGCTACTACGTCCTGCACCAGACGATCATCGTGGTCGCCGGCTACTACCTTACCGGGATGGAACTCGGCGCTGTGCCCGAGTTTCTCATCCTGACGATCGTGACCGTCGGAGGTTGCGCACTGGGCTACGAGATCGTGCGACGCATCCCGGGTCTCGGCATCCTCATGGGCGTGCGCCAGTCCTCGGGTTTTCGCGCGGCGTCGAGCTAACGCGCCTCACGCGGTATCCGCACAATCCCTATTAGTCCTGCGCGGCTTATCGCGGGACAATACGTCTGCGAGGAAACCGCTATGTACGTGGGCCAGACGCTTTGTGCATGGAGCAGGAGTGCCGACTCCGTCCTGGAAGAGTTGCACGTCGACCCGGCTCGCGGCCTCGACGACGCGGAAGCGCGCGATCGGCGCAGGCGCTATGGCGCGAATGAACTTCAGGCCGTACGTCAGCGCAGATTGATCTCGATTCTCGTCGATCAGCTCCGAAGTATCGTCGTCGTGCTGCTGATCGCGGCGTGGGCACTCGCGCTTCTCATGGGCAACGTCGCCGAAGCCGTCGCCATCTTCATCGTGATCCTGCTCAACACGATGATCGGCTTCGTGACCGAGTGGCGCGCGACCCGGTCGATGGAGGCGTTGCGTACGCTGGCGAGCGTAAACTGCACGCTGCTCCGCGACGGCGTCGTCAGGCAGGTGCCGGCCGAAGCTCTCGTGCCCGGCGACATCGTCCTGCTGACGGCCGGTGACATGGTTCCGGCCGACCTGCGGCTCATCCAGGCTGCCAAGCTCGGCGCCGATGAATCGACCCTTACCGGCGAGTCCCTGCCCGTCGCCAAGGACATCGCGGATCTCGATGAGCAAACCACGATTTTCGAGCGCCGCAACATGGTCTTCAAGGGCACCGCGATCACGCGCGGCACGGGCCGGGGCGTCGTCGTGGCGACGGGGCTGCACACCGAGTTCGGGAAGATCTTCGAGCAGGTCAGCGAAGCGCGGCCACAGCATACGCCGCTCGAGAAGCGGCTCGATGAGCTCGGCAAGCGACTGGCTTGGGCGGTCATCCTTATCGGCGCGTTCCTGACCGGCGTCGGTGTTCTCGTCGGTCGGGAGGCAGTTCTCGCCCTCGAGGTAGCGATTGCGCTGGCCGTGGCCGCGATCCCGGAGGGCCTGCCGATCGTCGCCACGATTGCGCTGGCGCGAGGCCTGTGGCGAATGGCTCGGCGTAATGCCATTGTCACGCGCCTTTCGGCCGTCGAAACGCTCGGCGCGACCAGCGTTATCCTGACCGACAAGACGGGCACCCTGACCGAAGGCCGCATGGTCGTGACCACGGTGCTGCTGGCCGACGATGAAATTGCCCTCGGTGATCCCGTCGACGTTGAAGAAGCGCCTCTTTTAAAAGACATGTTGACGACAGCCGTGCTCTGTAACGGCGCGGTCCTGCAAAAAGACAGCGACGCTGAGCATGGCGCAGTCGGCCCGCCCACGGAATGCGCGTTGCTCGAAGCGGCTGCCCGTCAGGGTATCTGGCGAGAGGACCTGCTCCGCAATGCTCCGGAAGTGGACGAGGATCCGTTTGATCCCGATTCGAAGCGCATGGCCACCCTGCACGAGCTGGGTAGGCAATGCCGCGTGGCGGTCAAAGGCGCGCCCGAAGTGGTCATAGGCGCCTGCGACTTCGTGCTCACCAGTGGGGGCGCCGTGGCGCTCGACGAGCAGGGGCGGCGGGACTGGCTGGCGCGCGTCGGGGGCCTGGGTGAGCGCGGCCTGCGTACGATCGCGACGGCGACCAGGGACGTCGAGGGCAGGACCGACGATTTCTACTCGGGGCTGACCCTGCAAGGCGTGTTCGGCATGGAAGACCCGCCGAGAGAAGGAATCAGGGACGCGATCGAGAGCTGCAGGGATGCGGGCATCTCCGTCATCATGGTCACGGGAGACCACGGCGCGACGGCCTCGACCGTGGCCCGTGCCATCGGCGTCATCGACACGGCGGCCGAGGCGAGCGGGCTGCTCGCGGGAGCGGCCGTGGACGAGCTGTTGTCGGCCGACAGGCTGGATGAGCTGCTCGAAGCGCGCGTATTCTCTCGCGTCACACCCGAGCAAAAGCTCAAATTGATCGAGCTGCACCAGCAGCAAGGTCAGGTCGTGGCCATGACGGGTGACGGTATTAACGACGCACCCGCACTGCGAAAAGCGGATATCGGCGTGGCGATGGGCATTCGTGGCACGGCAGTAGCGCGCGAGGCGTCCGAGATGGTGCTGCAGGACGACAATTTCGGCACGATCGTGGCCGCCGTCGCACACGGCCGCGCCATTTTCGAGAACATCCGCAAATTCGTCGTCTACCTGCTGTCGTGCAACACCAGCGAAATCCTAGTGGTCAGCCTCGCGACCTTCGCCGGCGCGCCGCTGCCCCTGCTGCCGCTGCAGATCCTGTTCCTGAATCTCGTAACGGACGTGTTCCCGGCGCTCGCGCTCGGTGTTGGGCCGGGAAGGCCCGGCATCATGAGGCAGCGGCCGCGGCCCTCAGCAGAACGCATCCTGTCGCGGCGTTACTGGGTCGAAATCGGGCTGTACGGTCTCGTCATGGCCGCCGCCACGCTCGGCGCGATGGCGGCCGCAATAACGTGGCTCGGATTCGATGTCCAGCACGGGATCACGGTGGCGTTCAGCACGCTGGCGCTGGCGCAGATGTGGCACGTCTTCAACATGCGCGGCGATATCGGCCGCGTCTTCGACAACGAGATCACGCGTAACCCGTGGATCTGGCTCGCGCTGGGCCTGTGTCTCGTGCTGATTCTCGCGGCGATTTACCTGCCGGTCCTCAGCGACGTGCTGAGGCTGCGTGATCCGGGCCTCGCGGGCTGGGCCGTGATTCTCGCAGCGAGCTTCGTGCCGCTCGTGGCGGCGCCGCTCGTGCATCGCGTTCGGGCGTCCAACCGCATGCAGTAGCGTTAGACGATTCGCCGCTGCGTCAGTCGTCGTCGATGTCCGGGTCAGGGCCGAAACCCTCGATATGCCGATACGCAAAGTAGGAATAGACCACGGGTACCAGTGCAACCGTGACCACGGCGGCAACAACCCATTCGAGACGGGGGACGATCACTGAACCGATCGCCATCACGGCGCCGGCGAACACGAAGCACCAGCCGCCCAGTCGGTGCGTCTTCGCCCAGACTTCATCGCTCGCGAGCGTCCATGGCGTACGGATGCCGAGAAAGAAGTTCTTGCGGACTTTGCCGAGGAAGTTGCCGATGAACATGAACAGGATGCCGATCGAGACCATGACGATCGTGGACATGTTGTGCTCGGCGCCGCCCGCTGCCCGGATGGCGGCCAGGCTGATGACGCAGGCGAAGATGACGGACGCCGTCATGAGTATATTCAGCACGCCCCTGAACGACTCCGTGCGAAAACCGTGCGGCGAGATCACCGGGATGATCTTGTAGACCAGCATCATGAACAGCGGCACGGCGGCCAGGATCGCGGCTCCGACGGGTTTCGGCGTGTAGTCGTCGACCTGGCCGTCGGCATTCCAGTGGGTCGGCATCGGATCCGGGAGCGCGGGGTAGGACCAGGCGATATACGCCGCGAGGCCGACAATGCCGATGATGCTGATAAGGTTGGCAACGCGATTACTCATGATCCCGGCTCCTTTTCGTCCTTGTTGCCCGACGCGAACAGGTCCATGAGGATCGCGGCAACCTCGTCGAGCACCGAGGTATTGAGTGAATAGACGATGTGCTGGCCGCGGCGCTCGGTGCGCACCAGGTCGGCCGCCTTGAGTGCGTTGAAGTGGTGCGACAGCGACGCGCGCGTCATCGGGAATTCCTCGGCAATGTCGCCCGCGGTCTTCGAGCCTGCCTTGAGCGTCCGAATGATGCCGCGCCGGGTCGGATCGGCCAGCGCTTTCCAGACTGTCTGCTGGGTTGTCATGCAGAGATTTAGACAAATATCTAAATATATGTCAAGACCCGGGGCGACGGGTGTTATGCTCGCGCCATGAACAAGCGCCGCAACATCGCGTGGACCCTGGTTGCCGTTACCGCCGTGGCGCTCGCCCTGACGGGCGTCGCGGACTCGGCCTCCGATGACTATGCCAACGAGGCCTTCAAGCGAGGCCTCGTGACCTTTGCCATTGCGCGCGCGCTCAACGGTGTGATCTCGGTCGCGCAGGGCACCGAAGTTGCCGTGGAGCCGGGCGGTGTCGGCGTCAACTTCACGGTCGGCCAGATCCTCGACCCGATCAATGACCTCGTCGAACAGTTTTCATCGGTCATGCTCGTGGCCACGAGTTCGCTCGGCCTGCAGAACATCCTGCTCAACATGACCGGCTGGTGGGGTGTCACGGTCGTGCTTGGCGCGGCCGTGCTGTTCCTGCTTACCGCGATCTGGTGGCCCGGCGGCGTGAAGGCGAGCGTCAAGACGCTCGCTCTGCGGGTTTTCCTGATCGCGGCATTCCTGCGTTTTGCGCTTCCCGTCCTGATCATCGGCACGCACATCGTATTCAGTGCGTTTCTCGAGGAAGAACACGATGCCGCGACGGCCGTGCTCGAGGCGACGAGTTCCGAAATCGAGGAATTCAACCAGAAGCAGACGACCGCCGAACCCGGCGAAGAGTCATCGTTCTTCGGCAGGATAAGCGAGGCCATCGGCAGCTCGATGGAATCGCTCGACATATCGGGGCGCATCGAACGCCTGAAAGAGAGCGCGTCGAGCGCCACCGAGCAGATCGTGAACCTGATCGTCATATTCGTGCTGCAGACGATTATCCTGCCACTCGTATTCCTGTGGCTGTTCGTCGAGGGGCTTAAGGCGATCGCCGGCCGCGCCACGCGAATCAGCGACTGACCCTCGGCGCTGTGAAACATCGTCAAGCACCGAAACGCATCAGCGCGGCTCGACGACCCACTCGGGGTCTTCGAACTCGCCAATCACCCGGACCTCGACGAATTCCGCCTGCTCCCGGATGATGCGTCGCACTTCGTCGGAAGGCGACGCCTCCATGGCGTCGCGTTGCGCCTTGGAGTCCCAGCTGGCGATGGCCAGCAGGCGGCGGTCGTCACCGATCTTGCGGTGCAGGCGTGTGCCGCGTGCGCCGGGCGCGGCCTGGATGATCTCGCTGGCGCGCACCCACGCATCGGCATAGGCTGCGGCGGAATACCCGGGGCTGATCACGACTTCGAATACGAAAATCATCGGCGGCGTCCCTCTGCGGAGTGCTAATAATGACACAGGCGGGTATGCTCCCCCCATGAAGCCGATCAAAGCACTGATCCGCCTGTTCCCCGGCGGCAAGGCGCTGACCGACCGACTGTCACTGCGCCGCCGGCGGCGCAAACTGGAGCGCATCGGGGACGCCGAGGCGCGCTTCACGCACATCTATGACGCCAACGCCTGGAAAGACGCCGAGTCCCGCTCGGGCGCGGGCTCGAACCTGGGTGCGACGCGCGAACTGCGCGCGGCGCTGCCGGGTCTCGTAGCCGAACTCCGGATTCGCCGCCTGCTGGACGCGCCCTGCGGCGACTACCACTGGTTTCGGCACGTCGAACGCGATCCGCCATTCGAGTACATCGGCGGGGACATCGTGCAGAAGCTCATCGATGCGAATAACGCAACCTACGGCAGCGAGGACACGAGCTTCGTACACCTCGATATTACAAAAGACCACCTGCCCGATTCGGACCTGTGGATGTGTCGCGACTGCATGATCCATTTGTCCTACGAGATGACCGACCAGGCGTTGAGAAACTTCGTGAATAGCGACATCGAGTACTTGCTGGCGACGACGCACCGCGCCATAGACGACAACATGGATATCCCGACCGGGCACTGCCGCATGATCAATCTCGAGCTGCCGCCCTATAACTTGCCGCGGCCGGAGCGCTACGTTCCTGACGACGACTTCGAGAACACGGGCAAGTGCCTCGGCCTGTGGCGGCGATCGCAGGTCGCTGCGGCGCTCAGTTCTGCGAACCCTGTAGCTTCGACAACATAGACCTCACCACGTCGTGCGCGATGACCGAGTCGATCGCGTTCGGGGGACCGTCGTCGCCGAGCGGCTCTTCGACGCTGAAGCGGAATCGGCGCAAAATGTTTTCCAGGTCCGGGCCCGGCTGCAGGCCGGCGATAAAGCTGTCCCATTCATCGCGGAGGGAAGGCCCGAGCAGCTGACGCCAGCGGCACTGGTGGGCGAGGGCGTCGTCATCGAGGACGCGAGTCCCGAGATGCTCGACCTGGAACTCGTTGTTCGGTTCGGCCCAGAATGCGAACACGACCTGTGCCAGGTCGCCACCGGGAGGAACGCTGGCAAGCGGGTACTGCCACTCGACGTGCGACTTCGAGCCGCCTGGTCCGACGTCGTCATTGCCGGTCCTGGCGGGCTCGATTGCTTCGAACCAGGCGCCGTTGGTGATATACGGTTCGACGGGAATGTACAGGACGACCTTGCGGGCATCACCACCGATATCGAGCAGATCGATATCAAAGAGGAATGCCTGTTCGACGAGCTTTTCCAGAGAGCCTGACGGTATATCGGCGAGCTTGGCCGCAACGCGCCCGTCGGATTCGAGAAATCGCTTCACCTTCTCCGCGAGTTGCTCTTCGGAATAATTCATGAGCGCCTCGAACGCTGCGGGCATCGTGCCTTCCGCCATGCCCATGCGGCGCCCGATTGACGTGCCGAACGTCTGCAGCGCAAAGAAATGCCAGTCCTCGTCGTTGAGTTCCGTGGCGGCCATTCCCAGTGCTTCCTGCAATGTCAGGTAGCCGCGGTCGTCGAGGAAGTGCAGCGCCCGCATGAACATCTCTGAAACGTCGTCGGGCGTCTCTTCGCGCCAGCTGAGGTTGGTCATGCTGTCCTTGCCGAGATCCGACACCGTTATTTCGAGTACCAGGTCCCAGGCGTCGGCGCGCATGGTCGTATCGAGAAAAGCCCTGAGTTCAGCGTAGTCGGCCGAATCAGCAACGAGCGCATCGAGCTGCAGCAGCACGATGTCCCAGACGAGATGAAAGGCATTCTCCTGGCCCCGCAGCATCGCTGCCATGTCGTGCCGGCCGCCGAATCGCTCCGTGTAAATCGCGGCGGAACCCAGCGGCGAATCGCAATAAAGGTACGTGCCACTGTTGTGACTGTCGGCCGGCATGTCGGCGCCAAACGTCCCGGTCAACGAGGTGTCCTGCTCCGAGGCATCCTCGAATTTGGCGAGCGTCTCCGCGTCGATTTCCTGGCTGTACAGCAAGGCCACGTGCTCGAGTTCCTCGGCGCCGAACCGTTGCTGAATCTTGCGCTCCATGACCGGCCCCTTGGGCGTCAGGATAATGCTGTGCCAGTCCGGCCCGCAGGCCGTCAGCCAAACACACACGGCGAGCGCGGCGAAATAAATGAGTCTTGTGCTTTGCATGTCGACCACCTTCGGTAAGAGGTCGCTGTCGATCTGGCTCACTGTGTCCCGCGCCGGCCGGCATTGCAATCCGCGGTGCTACTTATCGAAACCGGGGACACGCGGATTTGCCGGAAAGCGCGCCGCCACGCGTCGCTTTCGTGTATCGTTCAGGCAACCTCGGAGGGGAGTATCCGTGACCGGCAAAACAACGCGTCGCGCGACCCGCGCGATCATTCTGGCGGCGTACTAGGAGTTCGCTTGGGAATCTGGGCAACGGCAGGCGAACTCGCGGCAAAGACGCCACCCGAGCGCAATCGTTACGTCGACTTTCTTCGAGCCGTTTCCATCCTGGTCGTTGTCATCGGCCACTGGCTCATCGCTACCGCGTGGTACGTCGACGGCGAACTGAGCCCGGGTCATCTGCTCAAGTCGCATCCGCAATACCAGTGGCTGACGTGGATGTTCCAGGTCATGCCGATCTTCTTCATTGTCGGTGGCTATTCGAATGCCGTGTCGCTGGAGAGCGCCAGGCGCAAAGGGCAGGGGTATGCGGAATGGCTGGTGGGGCGCCTGCACCGCCTCGTCACGCCCCTGCTCGCACTGTTCATCGTGTGGGCCGGCACCGCGGTCGTGATGACACTCCTCGACGTGCGGCCGGTCGTTATCCGATTCACGTCGCAGTCGGCGCTGATTCCGACATGGTTCCTCGCCATCTACATCGCTATTGTTCTGCTCGCCCCGTGGGCCTACTCACTGTGGCGCCGCTTCGGTTTTGCGTCGTTCTGGGCTTTCGTCGCCGGGGCCGTGATCATAGATGTCCTGTTTTTTGCGGCGGACGTTCGCTGGCCGTCCTGGAGCAATTACTTCTGGGTGTGGCTCGCGGTTCACCAGCTCGGGTTTGCCTGGCGCGACGGGCGCATGGGGAGCGTAACCAGGCTGCTCGTCTATGCCGCGCTCGGTTTCGCGACGCTTTACGCACTGATTCACTGGGGCCCGTACCCACTGGCGATGGTCGGTTCCCCGGACGAAAACCTCAGCAATACCTTGCCGCCCAAGGCGACGCTGGTTGCCCTCGGCATGTTCCAGTTCGGCCTGCTGCTCTCGCTCGAAAATCCGATGCGCAAAGCGCTCGACAACCTCAAGCTCTGGACGGCTACCGTGCTGGTCAACAGCATGATCATGACGGTGTACCTGTGGCACATCACGGTCATGGTGATCTTCGGGTCGGTTCTCTACCTGTCGGGCGGTTTCGGCTTTCACATCGAGCCGGGCACCGCGGACTGGTGGCTGACGCGGCCAATCTGGATCGGCATCCTGCTATGCCTGCTGTTTCCGCTGGCGCTGGTGTTGTCAGCGCTCGAGCGACGCGGCCGGCGTCCCGGCGCAAAGGTGCCGTCCGCATTGCGCCAGGTGATCGGCGCCGTGTTTACCGGACTTGGTATTGCACTGCTCGCAATGTGGGGATTCGGGGGCGCGCCGCTATGGTGGCTCGACGATGCTGCGCTCGTGCTGGTCGTCGCGGGCGCCTCGATGAGCGGGCTGATTTCGATCAGGAAATCCTGACGAGCGGTCACTGGGGCCCGACGAACGGCAAAACCCCGACGGGCGGTCTGTCCGGCCCGACGGATAACATTCTTATCTGCGCGTGTGTTGCCTACGATAGAGCTGTGGGGAACAAGCCATGGACAGTACGATGACCATACCGAAATTCATCAGCGCACGGCCCGAGATCGATGCACGCGCATCAGTCGATCACCGGCACGAGACGACGAGTAAACCCAGGAAGCCGATCGAGGACGTCGAGGTTACGAGCTTGTCGCTTGACGACAATGACGACTTTGGCGGCGACCCGTACAACCATACGGGCTCCTTCTGCGCGCCCAAGTTCGACGACTAGAGCGTACGCATCTTCTCGACCAGGTTCTTGATGCAGTCAGTGCGTATGGCGACGTCTTCCTCGAGCTGACGCAGCTCCTTGACCATCGTCGCCGCGAGGTCGTCCTTGCTTTCCTTTACGCCCAGCAGCGACTCGAGTTCCGCAATAGCTTCTCGTAACGCGGGGTTGCTCTCCATCACGACTTCAGCGCCTTTCACGGCAGCGTCCGACTCGAGCTTTTTTTGCACACGGGGAAACTTGTAGGTTCGGCTGGTCGGCAACAGGGAGCCTTTCGGTCTCTCGTAAAAGATTCGCAGGTGGTCGGTGTACTCGAGGGAATTGACCGAGAAATATGCGATTTGCTGCGGGTGTAGCACACCCATCTCTGCTAGACGCGGATAGTCTGTCATTGTTCTACCTGGGACGTGGTTGTTCGAAGCTAAAAGCGTTTACGGAGTATGCGTTTTTTCTTCTTGTGCAGTCACCGTACGAGGAATTGTACCATCAACAGCAGTGACTGCTCGATGCGTGTTGGGGCTGGTACGGGAGCCTGTACTTGAGCTTGATGACCGATGCGGGCTTTCGCCCGAAAGCTCATGGACCAACTCCAAAGTAGGCACATCCCAGAATTGACGTCGCAGTCCAGGCGTGCAGAATTACCCTTGCGATAAAGGCAAAACCCGCCAAAGCTGGTGACGCAAAGCCACGGGTCCTCGCTTCCTTTACGGCGATCGTCGTAAGGACCCCAAGATCGCCGAGCTGCCGCTATCAATGGGTGATATTGCTCGAAGGAGGCATCATGAATAGATCACACATCAAATGGATCTGCGGCGCTGTCGCCACTTTCCTGGCGGTCGCGGTAAGCGCCAGTCCGCCCACGTACAAATTCAGTAATCGCAGCTACGGCAACTCGGTTGGCGCCGGGAGCTGTGCCGATATTGAAGGGGGGTACCGTTGTCGCTCGATCGATGTCTGGGAAAACTACGATGTGAAAGGTACGTACGAATACACCGAAGCTTTTTACCATACCGAGAGGCGCCTGTGGAACCCGGACGACGGAAGTTATGACCATCGCTGGCGTTACGTGACCTGCCCGGTCGATGAGAAATCAATCACCGCCAATCCCGGCCGTGTGACGATCGACATGGTGCTCGATACAGAAGCCCCCGGTTGCTACCAGTGGGGTGAACGCTACGGCTGGAATCCGAACGATGGATACTACTGGGAGCGCTATGGTTTTTCGGGTACCTGGCTCATCGAAGGTGAATGGCTTGACCCGTTCAGCTACGGATCGTCAATGTCGAACGTCAAAGACAAATACTACGACGGGTGGTCGGGAACGACGTTCAACGGTGTGCATCACTGCAAATCGAATTGGGGCGACACGATGACCCGCGGCGGATTCACGCGAACGAGCCCATCGGGTAGGACGTTTTTCCATCCGTTCGAGGGGCCGGAAGGGGCCGCGTGGAGCTACTTCAACGTCTCCAGCTGCAACGACAACGAGCTTCAAAAGTAATGCGTTCGGCTTGATTGAACGGATCCCGCAGAGGGACGACGTGCTCGAGAAACGAAATGCAGGCATGTTTTTCGCTGCGATCATCGCGGTGACTGTTGTTTATGCACGGCTCTTCCACCCCACATGGGACTACTACCCTCCCGACGTTTTGGTGAACACCCTCGAACGCAGCTGGTTCGTAACTGCTGGCGTACGTGATGTCGCCTTCCTGATGTACATCGTTGTTGCGCTCGGCATGATGACGTTATTCTTTGCACTTCTGCAGCGTCGCTGGGCGCTTCACGCAGGGACAAAAGGATTGTTTCTTGGGATGTCGCTCGGCATCATCTGGGCGTTCGGGTTTCTGACCGGATGGGCTTTCCTTGGCACCACGCTTCGCGCCGAGACTCTGAATATCCTGATCGACCTTACCGGCTTGTCGGCCGTTGGGTACATTATTGGCGTGTTGATAGGTCAGGATTACGCGCTCGCACCGCGCTATCTCCCAAAACCCTGGCTGGCCATTGTCTTTGTAGCATTGGGTTTCGTCGCGGCCCATTATCTCGGAACCGCGCTTGTTTCCGGCCTTCTCGTCGAAACGGTGGACTTGCTGCTACGGCCAAGGTCATTTTTGCAGTACGGCCTTCTCCTGGGGCTCGGCGCCTGGGCCGGACTGATGTATGTGATGTTGCGCCACACGCTGCCTTTGAGAAACACCATGCTTCGCGCCGCATTTTTTGCGCTTGGCGTGTTCGGACACAGCTGGATATGGTTTCACCTCTTCTTTGTTATCGAGTTCTCAGGCGTCTTCACGACAACTCTACTGACCGGCTTGATGGGGTCGATCGGTGTATTTGTCGGTATCGTTGTCTACGAATGGGTGGCGAAGCGGTCCTTCGTCGATTTCAGTCTCGCTGATCGAGCACCGAACTCATAGTCGTGATCTGTCTTCCGGGCGCAGTATTGACTACGCTTGGGCTACTCGCTTTCTGGCGGAAATGGCATTCACCGAAACTGTGGCAGATCATCGTCGCGACAGCCTGCGTTGCGTTTCTACCTTGCCTGGATTTCAGCGCCTATTATCCGGGCGATATGTGGGGCATGATCGGTGGGGCAATGTTGGCGTACGCTCCGGTGCTGATTCCTGCTGGTCTGTGGGCGCTTCTGCTCGGAAATTCCCTGCCCTGGTCAATATCCGATGCTCCAACAAAGTTCCGACCACCCAAGTACAAACATGCGAAATTCCAGTTTGACTCGTTAGAACAAACGTTGACGATCACCGTCGAATAGTTGTTGGGTTGGCTTGTCCCGTAGCTCACCCTGGAGAATCTGAGGGTTGTGCTCCTATTGGCGCTCGTCGTTACAGGTACCGCGGTTTTGTTCGACGCCAGATCCGAAACTGTGTCGCCTAGTCTCCACAGCATCAACGAGCCCACGATCCCAAGCACCCCCAGAAGAGCGCCCACTGCAATCTTGAACTTCGCAATCCTCACGGCCGGCTCGCCGGCCCAGGTACGCTGGCCTTCCAGGATCCAAGAGCCCTTCGGAGGCATGAATTCGGATCGCCAGCCGCTCCATCCATGTCGGACTATTAAAAGTGCAAGCGCGCAAAACACTATTGCATTCAGAATTGCGAGAGCGCGCAGTAGTTGTGTGATGGCAGCGGCGGCCACAAACGGCTGCGTCACGGCGAGTTCCTGCAATTCGTCCCCGTAGTCCGCCAGACGATCCAGTCCCAGCCAGACCCCGACAGCGAGAATACTCAGCAGGACAACCATAATTGCCGCAAATGTCTTACGGCTCATTACTTTGTAGTTCGCTGAATCATGCATCGCGATTGGAGTTCACCGTGATTACTCTCTGTACACGCTGCAAACTGTACTGTATTGACCGAAAAGCTGCAGTCGGCAGATTCAGGCTATAATTTTTCTACCGACTCTTTCCGGCTTGTAATCACATTCGGCGACTATGGACGACAAGCAAAATCAAGAATGTCACGAGTTGGCTGAAAAGCTGGCGGCAGAACAGAATTTTTCTGCGGCCATTATCGCCGGGGCTGTCGCAATGGTACTTGCTGCAGTTGCCTACGGTTTCATCGTCGAAGCATGGCCGTTTTCTCACGGTTTCGCGGCGGCAGGTATTGGAACCGTAATCGGGTTCTTTACGGGATTTCTGGGGCGCGGAATTTCGATGAAATTCTCTGTGGCGGCGGCGATATATACGATTGTCGGCTGCTTTCTCGGCAACTTGTTCGTCAAGATCATAAATCTGGCGCAGGCAACGGCGGCCTCCGCGATAGACGTCCTCCAGGATAGTTCCTTGTCGGAACTCTGGCGGTGGTCAGTTTCCGGCTTATCCCTGGTCCATCTTGTCTTTTGGTTTGTCGCGGTCGTCGTGGCGGCGTTCCTGGCCAAAAGGCCGCTGTCTCGCGAACAGAGGCTGGCCATCGGTTTGACTAAACTGAGGGGCTAGATCGCGGCACATTTGCCCTGCTTTGGTTGTCCGGAATTGGCCGGACGCGGCAGGCCGGCAGTTTTGGCCAAGAGCTGAGGGCTAGTAAAGGGCCGCTAAACCGCGGCCCTTCTTTCATCATCCGATTCTGGATTCAATCAGGCTCAGGCAGATACATGAGCGCGATTTGTCCGAGCAGGGCGTGAACCTTTTTCGTCGGATGCACCATATCCCACCAGAAATACTCATCGCGATTCTTGCAGAACGCACCTTTGGTGACAAAGTACGTAATGCACGTGTCAGTGACGTTGGTAAATCCCAGAGACTCGCGCATCGCCATAATGCCCTTGAAAATCTCAAAGAAACTCATAGGGGAGATATTGATGTCGGCAGGGAGCGGATCGTCGTCATAAGGGTCAAAAAGCTCCAGGTACAGCTCGTAGTTGTAGGCCTCACTCAGAGGCGTCGGCACCATCTCCGGTGGGAAGCCCTGGTTCGCCAGAGGGCTAAACTCTGCAGGTGGTATATAGACGAACAGGAAGTTGCGTGCGCCGCATGCATAAAGCGTCCTGATGTTTGCCTCGATGGTGTCGGCGACTTCCTGCATGATTGTGAAAACCGCTCCCATATCGCCCGCGTCAAACGCGGCCTTGACGTCGAACAGATCCGCGTACGCGCCATCCACGATAAACAGCGTGTCAGTCATCGGGGCGTTAGTGCAGTAGCCGTTATTGATCCAATCGGTAACCTGCGTCCCGAGGCTATTGCCGATGGCCCAGGGGACTTCGCGCGCGCGGCCGTAGGCATAAGCATAGTTGCCGAACGCCGGGTCGCGGTACGCAGGTTTTGCCCACTCGGTGAGATTCATTTCCCGCGCCAGGACCTCGACCCAGGTGTGACCGTTGGAGGGACGATGTCCCCCGATGTTGTAGCTGGTAAATGCTGTGGGGTCGAAAGGTGGGCGGGCAGACTCACCGGTGACCGCGAAATTGTTGCCCGAATCCATGAAGCTGGCACCAAAGATAAAGATACGGTCGTAGCCGTGGTCGGGTTCCGCGAAAGCCATCCCGGCCGCAAGTGGCAGCAGCGCCAACAACGCAACCATCATGCGTTTCAAAGTTTTCATCTCATCGCTCCGTTTAGAGAGTACGTGTGGCGGCAGCCTGGCGATCTTGGGGCCCTTCGCGGCGTCGCAGAAGGCGTCGCGGAGGAGGCGAGGACCCATGGCTTTGCGTCTCGGGCTTTCGCCCGATTTGCCTTTGTCGCCGACGCTATGTTCCTCCGACGGAAGATATTGTCAATTCGGGAAATTACTCAGTCACGCTTCCACTCCTGGCAAAACTGAGAGGGTCGCCTGGTTCAGGCTATAATTTCTGCCACTGATTCTCCGGCCATACTGATCTTGCGGCGGCAATAACGTCTGCCTCAGGACAATAAACGTGTCGCCTTGAAGACCCGGGCGCGCTGGACGAGTGCGCCATCAATTTAGAAGTGAACACGATGTGGCCTGATCGCAGATTGCTTGATCAAATCGGTATTGAAATACCGATCATTCAGGCCCCTATGGCGGGGGCCAGCGGGCCAGCGATGGCAATCGCGGTCAGCGAGGCCGGGGGACTCGGTTCGCTGCCCTGCGGCATGCTTGATCCAGCCAAAGCGCGTACAGACATCGAAGCCATACGGCAACGCACCACAAAGCCGCTAAACGTCAATTTCTTTTGTCACACACCGCCGAGGCCGGATGCCGAACGTGATGCAATTTGGACGCAGCGACTGGCAGAGTATTACACCGAGCTTGGTCTGGACGCCCCTGCTTCGACACCTGCCGTCAATAGAACCCCTTTTGATGGGGCAATGTGCGAAGTCGTCGAAGAGCACAATCCGGAAGTCGTGAGCTTCCATTTCGGGTTGCCCGAAGTGGCGCTTCTCGACCGCGTCAAGGCTTCCAATTGCCTGGTGCTCGGATCTGCGACTACCGTGAACGAGGCGCGGTGGCTCGAAGACCATGGTTGCGATGCGATAATTGCACAAGGTTACGAGGCAGGTGGTCATCGCGGCATGTTCCTGGTCGACGATATCGCAACGCAGCCGGGGACGTTTGCCCTGGTGCCACAGGTCGTCGATGCGGTCAATGTGCCGGTGATTGCTGCGGGCGGCATTGCCGATGGACGCGGTATTGCGGCGGCTATTGCGCTTGGCGCTGCAGGAGTTCTTGTCGGCACTGCATATCTCTTTACCCACGAGTCCCTGATATCAAAACTGTGGCGCGACGCGCTACGCACCGCGAGTGACGATAAAACGGTATTGACCAACGTATTTTCCGGCAGGCCGGCGCGGGGACTGATCAACAGGGTCATGCGTGAGGTTGGACCAATGTCGGACCTGGCCCCGGAATTTCCGAAAGCAGGTGGTGCGCTGGCTCCGCTGAAAGCAAGAGCAGAGGCGGCAGGTTCCAGCGATTTCTCTTCGCTTTGGGCAGGACAGGCAGCAAGTCTCGGCCGCGAAATCGGTGCCGGCGAATTGACCAGGGAACTCGCGGCAGATGCAGAACAGCGCCTCAGGGCGCTGGCATCGACGAAATAGGCCTTCGTGCGACATAAATGAGCATGTGCTTGCGGAGGTCGAAGGACAATGGGAGCCTGCTGTCATCGTAGGCAAACTTGTCGATGCAGGCTGGGGTGCCGGCCTGGGTTTTCCCGGACTTGTGCTCGATAAAGAACGTGCAGAAATTCCTGGATATGTATTCTCGTCTCCCAACTTGCAGTCCAGGTGGGGCGAACTGGACGAGCTTGCGTATACATACTTCGTGCCTGGCAGTGGCTGCTCCTGGCCGGAACAAGACGACCAGGCGCTATGATGAAGAATGACCCCTACTGACCCTATGCAGGGCCAGGAGACAGCGTCTCCAAACAAAGGCCGAATATACATACGCGCCTGAATTCTGGTTACCAAGACTGTTTGCGAGTCCGGGGGGAGTCCATACAAAAAGGCGGCATTCAGCCCTCGTCAATGATCGCCTGCTCTCGCAGCCAGCAAGTACTCAATGCGAATGCACCGGGTGCAGATCAACCGACTCGCTTCCAGTCAAAAAAAAGGGCCCCAGAACTGGGGCCCTTTCGCAAGAATACGCAGGTTTCTAGATCGGAACGATATTCTCGGCCTGCGGGCCCTTCTGGCCCTGGGTGAGAGAAAACTCGACCTTTTGGCCCTCAGCGAGCGTCTTGAAGCCGTCGCCCTGAATCGCACTAAAATGCGCGAAAACGTCAGGGCCAGACTCCTGCTCGATAAAACCGAAGCCCTTGGCTTCGTTGAACCATTTAACGGTTCCCGTAGTAGTGGACATAGTTATTTCCTATTCAATCAAGTAACGAAGGCCCTTTCCAGGGGCCTTTGAGGCTGGAAGTGGTGCAATTACTGATGAAAAACAGGACGAGGTACTACGGAAGAGGCTTCTGCGGAAACGTCGAAATGAAGTGCATAGTGAAATGCGCACTAACAAGCTGGGCCGAGTATAGGCTAATTGACCCTCATAACAAGCGATTTCCGAACAATTTCAGGTTTCTCAGCCCTGGCTTACCAAAACGAGCGTCTCCCGTGGTCGGCCATCTCTTTGCCGCGGGCCTGGATGAACAATGTCGTGCAGATCGTCTTGTGCAAAACCTGCAGGGTCCCGTCATGCGCATAAGTACGCTGCAACCACCCGGCGATCTGCCGCGGCGGAGTTGTGCGGCGATCGCTCGAATAGGCAGGCCAACAGCGGTCCCAAACCTCTGCCATCTGAGCGTGTATTCAATCGGTCAGTGCCGGAAACCGATAGGCCATGAGCCACCTCGCACCGGAAACATTCGTTCCTCGAGTAAGCAGATGACATCGTCCTGCAGATTGAGAATTGTTCAAAGAACGAAATGAGATTCATTCCCCAAGTAAGAACCCGATGGTGCAGTCACTGAAGTCGATATAGTCCCGCTTATCGGCATCGGAGCTTTCAGCCGAAGCACGATCGCAGCGCTTTTGCTAATCGATATCTCCTGAAAAAACATTACAAGCAACACTTCGATACCTGAAACTCGCACTTTCGTGTTGTCCTGCTATTCTGGTGACAAGGGGCTTCGAAAGAGCCGCGGCATCAACAATCGTGTTCGAGGGGGAAACGAAAAATGAAGACCGTGAATTGCCTGATAGGTGCAGCCATGATTTTGGCGGCCGGCCTTGTGCCACCGACCGACACGCAGGCTGGTGAACTCAGTCGCGGCGCAATCCTCAGCGCATCCTGCGAGGGCTGTCACGGTACGGGAGGCCGCAGCCCCGGCGCCATTCCGGCCATAGCAGGCAAGTCACTCGATTACATCGTCGATATGCTGCAGAGCTATCGCAGTGGCGAACGTCAGGCGACCGTGATGGGCCGCCACGCCAACGGCTATACAGAAGAAGAAATTCGGTTGATCGCCGAATATTTCTCGAAGCAGAGATAAGTCAGGGGAGCGCAACGATGAGTCAGATAACACGCAGAAATTTTGTTCTATCGACCGGTGCGCTGGGGGCAGCTTCGACGCTCGGGTGGCCGGCACTGGTTAGCGGGAAGGCGCATGGCCGCGTCGTGGTCATCGGCGGCGGGTTCGGCGGTGCGTCCTGTGCCAGGTATATCCGTCGGCTGTCCAAGAACATCGAGGTAACGCTCGTCGAGCGCGACTCGAAATTCGTGACCTGCCCGTTCAGCAATGCCGTGCTCGGCGGGCTCTACGACATGGATTTCATCACCCACGAATACGGGTCGCTGCAGGACGATTTCGGAGTGAAGGTGGTGCATGACAGTGCTGTCGCCATCGATCCCGACAAGCAGACCGTCGCTCTCGCCGGCGGGTCATCGCTGGCCTACGACCGCCTCGTCGTGTCACCCGGCATCTCCCTGCGCTGGGATGCGATCGGGGGTTACGACAAGGCCGCGAGCAAGGTCATGCCGCACGCGTGGAAAGCCGGCGAGCAGACCGTGATCCTGCGCAAGCAGCTCGAGGCGATGCCGGACGGGGGCGTTGTCATCATCGCGCCTCCGGGCAACCCGTTCCGCTGCCCGCCGGGCCCCTACGAGCGCGCCAGCATGATTGCGCATTACCTGAAGACGAATAAGCCGCGCTCCAAGATCCTGATCTACGACGCCAAGCAGAAGTTCTCGAAGCAGCCGCTGTTCGAGCAGGGGTGGGAAGCCCTCTATCCCGGCATGATCGAATGGATCAGCGAGTCGGACGGCGGCGCGATCGAAGCCGTCGATGTGAAGGCGATGACCGTCAACCCGACTTTCGGTGATCCGCAGAAAGGTGACGTCATCAACCTGATTCCGCCGCAGAAAGCCGGCGCTATTGCCAACGCGGCGGGACTCACCGACGACAGCGGCTGGTGCCCGGTCGACCAGCGCACCTTCGAATCGCGCATCCACGCCAACGTGCATGTTATCGGCGATGCTTCTATTGCGACGCCGATGCCGAAGTCCGGGTTCGCGGCAAGCAGCCAGGGCAAGGTCTGTGCGACAGCAATCGTAGCGGCGCTGACCGGGCAGGAGATGCCGGACCCGTCATACGTCAATACGTGCTACAGCCTCGTCGGTCCCGACTACGGTATCTCTGTCGCTGCGGTCTATCAGCTCGGAGAGAATGGCATCGCCGGCGTTGAGGGCGCAGGCGGTGTCAGTCCGAAGGACGCGGACGAAGCCTTCCGGCGTGCGGAGTCCCGTTACGCCGTCGGCTGGTACCAGAGCATTACGTCGGACATCTGGGGCTAGTTTTTCGGCAGGCTGAATAATCGCGGCCGGTGAGTGCGGAATACAGCGCTTTCACCTTGCTACGCAACGGAACCGAGCATTGAAGGCTGCGATTTACACCGAATTCGGCGGACCGGTCAGTATCGAGGAATTGCCCGATCCGGAGCCCACGCCCGGCGGCGTCGTGATCGCCGTCAGGGCGACAGGTTTGTGCCGCAGCGACTGGCACGGCTGGATGGGGCACGATCCGGACATACGTCTTCCGCACGTCCCGGGCCACGAACTCGCCGGCGTCATAGAAGCCGTCGGCAAGGAAGTCGCCGGCTGGCAACCCGGAGATCGTGTCACCCTGCCTTTCGTTTGCGGCTGCGGAAAGTGCCCGCAGTGCGATTCGGGCAACCAACAGGTGTGTGACCATCAGTTTCAACCCGGATTCACCCACTGGGGCTCCTTCGCCGAGTTCGTCTCGATCGACTACGCCGACGTCAACCTGGTGCGGCTGCCCGAGGAGCTCGATTTTGCTACCGCAGCGAGTCTCGGATGCCGCTTCGTGACGTCTTTCCGTGCGGTGGTTGACCAGGGGTGCGTTGCGGCAGGCCAATGGGTTGCCGTCCATGGATGTGGCGGCGTCGGACTCTCCGCCATCATGATCGCGAGGGCGCTGGACGCGCGCGTTGTCGCGATCGACATTGATGACGAGAAACTCGAATTTGCCAGGAGCATCGGCGCGCAAGCGCAGGTCAATGCCAGGAAGGTCGACTCGGTCGCCGATTGCATCAGGGAGATCACGAACGGCGGCGTCCACGTATCGATTGACGCTTTCGGCAGCCTCGAAACCTGTTCGAACTCGATTGACGGTTTGCGAAAACGCGGCAAGCACATCCAGGTCGGGTTGATGACGGGCGACGACCGGAGACCAACAGTGCCCATGGATCGGGTCATCGCCCATGAGCTCGAGATACTCGGGTCACACGGTATGCAGGCTCATCGGTATCCCGAGCTTTTCAAAATGATACGAAACGGCGCGCTGCGGCCCGGCCTGCTCGTCGGCAGGACCATTCGTCTCGAAGACGTTCCCACCGAGCTGCCACGCATGGATGACTTCCCGGGCCCGGGAGTTACGGTCATCGACCGGCTCTGACACCGGGAAATCAGGCCAGGATGCCGCCGCCCGACACGCTCGAGAGGCGCGTGATATTCTGCAGCGCGCCGAGTTCGTGAAGCCGGCTGCAGTAAATATCTCATAGTTTTAGGGGAATGCCGCTATAGCACCCGCCGGGTACTTGCACGACTATCCTCGAAAAAGCGCTACCAGCAGGAATCACCATGACCCAACTCGTTTACGCCTTCACCGAAGGCGACGGCAAGAATAAGCAACTCCTCGGCGGCAAGGGCGCGAACCTTTGCGAGATGACGCAGATCGGCCTCAACGTGCCGCCGGGTTTCGTGATCACGACCGAGGCCTGCCTCGAATACCTCGACGGCAGCGCGCTGCCCGCGAGCCTCATGGCCGAGGTGCGTGCGCAGATCGACGATCTCGAGAAGATCACGGGCAAGACTTTCGGCAGGGGCAAGGACCCGCTGCTGGTATCCGTGCGTTCGGGTTCGGCGCTGTCGATGCCCGGCATGATGGACACTATCCTGAACCTCGGGCTCAATCCCGATACGCTCAAGGGACTCATCAAGCAGACCGGCGACAAACGATTCGCTTACGACGCCTACCGGCGCTTCATCCAGCTTTTCGGCAAAGTCGCGCTCGGTATCGACGATGAGCATTTCGACGAGCACTTTGACGCTGTCAAAAAGCGCGTTGGGGTCAAGGCGGACGTCGGCCTCGATGCGGAGCACCTGAAGGAGATCAGCGGGCTGTTCCTCGACGTCGTGCGCGCGCAGGCCGGGCGCGAATTCCCCGAAGACGTTCATGAGCAGCTGCAACTTGCCGTCGAAGCCGTATTCCGCTCGTGGATGGGCAAGCGCGCGGTCGACTACCGGCGCGAGTTCAACATTACACCCGACATGGCCAATGGCACGGCGGTCAATGTCTGCACGATGGTGTTCGGCAACAAGGGTGACGATTGCGCAACGGGCGTCGGTTTTACCCGCAATCCCGGCACGGGCGAAAACGAAATGTTCGGTGAGTACCTCACCAACGCGCAGGGCGAAGACGTCGTCGCCGGCATTCGCACCCCCAAACCCATTGCCGAGCTCGAACAAGAGATGCCCGAGCAGTACGCGCAACTCGTCGAACTCCGCAACACGCTCGAGGCGCACTACAAGGAAGTGCAGGACTACGAGTTCACGATCGAAAAAGGCACCCTGTATTGCCTGCAGACGCGCAACGGCAAGATGAATGCCGCGGCGACCGTCAAGACGTCGGTGGATATGTTCGAAGAGGGTTTGCTCACGCGCGACGAGGCCCTGCTGCGCGTGCCGCCCGAGCTGCTCGAGCAGCTGTTGCATCCGCGTCTCGACCCGTCCGCGCCGGCGACGGCGGTCGCATTCGGCCTGCCGGCATCACCCGGCGCGGCCTCGGGCAAATGCGTGTTTGACGCGGACCTGGCCGAGAAGCTCGGTAATGAGGGTGAACAGATCATCCTCGTGCGCGAGGAAACCCGGCCTGAAGACATTCACGGGTTCTTTGCCGCGCAGGGCATCCTGACGAGCCGCGGCGGCAAGACATCGCACGCCGCGGTGGTGGCTCGCGGCATGGGCAAGCCCTGCGTCGCGGGCGCCGAGGGCATCGTCGTCGACGTGTCGGCGCGGCTCGCTTACGTCGGCGAAAACATCATTCATGAAGGCGACGTGATTACGCTGGACGGCGCCACGGGCGAAGTGTTCCTCGGGGCGATCCCGACGATCCCGGCACATTTCTCCGACGACCTGGCCACGCTGCTGAAGTGGGCAGACGAGACCGCGGCGCTCAAGGTCATGGCCAACGCCGACACGCCCGACGCGGCCAAGCAGGCCCGTGAATATGGCGCCATGGGCATCGGCCTGTGCCGCACCGAGCGCATGTTTAACGCGAGCGATCGCCTGCCGATCGTCATCGACATGATCCTCGCCAACAACGAGGAGGACCGGAAGCTGGCGCTCGATCGCCTGCTGCCGATCCAGCGCAGCGATTTCGTGCAGCTCTTCACCGAGATGGCGCCACACCCGGTTACGGTGCGCCTGCTCGACCCGCCCATGCACGAGTTCCTGCCGACCGAGCACGATCTCCTCGAGCAGATCGAGGACCTGCAGACGTATCGCAAGATCGTGCGCGGCCGGCAGACTGCAATTGCGGCACTCGATCACAAAGTCGAGTTGCCCGAGGCGCTCGCGGAACTCAGCGAGGAGCACGTCAACGATGCACTGGCGCACAAGGAGCGCATGCTGCGCAAGGTACGCGAGCTGCAGGAGGTCAACCCGATGCTCGGGCATCGCGGCGTGCGGCTGGGCATTACGTATCCCGAGATCTACGAGATGCAGATCCGGGCCATCCTCGAAGCGGCCATGCAGTGCGCCGAGGACGGCATCGACGTGAATCCCGAGATCATGGTGCCGCAGGTCATCACGCTGCAGGAAATCAAGCACGTCAGGCGCACGGCCGATGAGATCGTGGCCCGCCTCGAGACAGAGCACAAGAAGAAGCTGCACTTCAAGTTCGGCACGATGATCGAGACCGTGCGCGCCTGCACGCGTGCCTGGCATCTCGCCGAGGTGGCCGAGTTCTTCTCCTTCGGCACCAACGACCTGACACAGGCGACCTTCTCGTTCTCGCGCGAGGACGCGGAGAACAAGTTCCTGCCGATGTACAACGAGACGGGCGTCCTGCAGGACAACCCGTTCGAGGTACTCGACATCAAGGGCGTCGGCAAGCTGATCAAGATGGCCGTCAAGGGCGGCCGCGAGCAGCGCGAGGAGCTGAAGATCGGCATTTGCGGGGAGCAGGGCGGCCATCCCGACTCGATCCAGTTCTGTCACGACGTCGGCCTCAACTACGTGTCGTGTTCGGGACCCCGCGTGCCGGTGGCGAGACTCGCCGCGGCGCAGGCGCGGCTGAAGAGCACGCGTCGATAAGAAAAGGCCGGCAGCTCGCGCTGCCGGCCCTCATTTCATCGACTGCAGGTCGCTCAGGCGGCGACTTTGATGCGACGCGGCTGAGCCTTGGCCTGCTTGGGAATCATGATCTCGAGCACGCCGTGACGGTCAGTCGCCCTGACCTTGTCGGCATCGACGGTCTCGGGGAGGATGAAACGCCGGTAGAAGCGGCCCGTGCCGCGTTCGGCACGGCGGCTCACGACGTTTTCCTCGGCCTTTTCGGCCTGCGCGAAACGCTCGCCCGTGATCGTCAGCACGCCGGACTCGAGGGTGATCTCGACCTCCTTGGGATCGACGCCAGGCACGTCAACGAACAACTGGAACTTGTCATCGTATTCGTTGATATCGACGCTCGGCACCCAGTCAGCGGTAACGCCGCTGCTGTCGTTGGTCGACCAGCCCGAGAACAGGCGGTTGATGTCGTCCTGCAGTTGGCGGACGCTGAAAAGCGGATCGTATCTGACTAATGACATTGCTTTGCCTCCAAATATAACTCGTTGAAAACACGGCAATTTACTGCCAACCGCTATCTATGTGGGGTCGCCGCTGCGGGTTTCAAGGGCCGCGCCTCCGGATCCACAGCTGCGGGTTTTGCGGCGTGGGTCACAGACTGACCCGTTGATTTCGAGAACACTGTGATCCGCACCGGGAATCGGCGCATCGCCGCGTGACGAGTCCCGGCCAAGGATTATGTTCAAAAGGGATTTTGCAATGAGGCATGGAATTCACACGGGAGCACTGATGCTCCTGCTTCCCATGGCTGTCGCCGGCGCCGAGGAGCTGTCGGGTTCGGAGATGCGCAGCCTCGACGGCCAGGTCCAGGAAATCAAGTCGGATGTGCTGAACATCGCGGCGGAACTCAACAATCTCGAAGAGCGCCTGCTGTTTCCCTCCAACACGCAGGTGTCGCTGTTCGTGTCTCTCGAGCCCGAGGAGGACTTCCGCCTCGACGCCGTACAGGTGACGATCAACGGGGAACTCGCAACGCACCATATCTACAGCTTCAAGGAACTCGAGGCCTTGCAGAAAGGCGGCGTCCAGCGCCTTTACACGGGCAACATACCGACCGGCGATCACCGCATCGGCGTGACCATGGCCGGCAAGCTCAAGAACGGCAAGGACTACAGCGAGAGCGGGGAATTCTCGTTCTCGAAGGGCGTCAAGCCCAAGGCCCTCGGCATCACGCTCGCCGGGCCGGGATTCGGCAGCGAAACGATACGCGTCGGGGACTGGTAGTCGATGCGACGGCTCCTGCCCTCGAAACCGGCCCTGCTGGGAACCGCGGCGTTGCTCGTCGGCCAGGCCTGGTCCAATGACGCTGGGGCCGATGATGCGCTGAACGACCTCTATTTCGGCGAGGCCCTTTACTACGCGCACCAGGGCGACTACTTCGGGGCCCTGGAGAGGCTCGATACGGAGGTCCGCCAGCACGTCGCGGTGGACGAGCCGCAGCTCGACAGCCTGTACGTGCACTTCGATGACGCGGAGTTCTCGCTCGGCGATTTCGAACTGCGTTATCGCATGCACCATCGCGCGGGCCGCGCGATCAAGGCCGTGCTCGAAGGCGCCGTCGACGAGCGCATCCGCAATGACGCGGCCTATCGCCTTGCTCGCATTCACTTCCAGAAAGGGCAGATGGAAGATGCGATGCTGGCGCTGGACCGCATCGACGGCAAGATTCCCTCTGCCATCGCCGACGATATCGATTTCCTGCGCGCTAATATCTACCTCGCGCAGGGCCGCAACGACGAATCCGTCGAGTACCTCGATCGCCTGCAGGGCTCCGACAGCTATGGCGGATTTGCGGCTTACAACCTCGGCATCGCCTTCCTGCAGGCAGGTCGGCACAGCGAAGCCGTGGAGCAGCTCGAACGCGCCGGCCGCATCGCAACCGACGATCCCGGCGAACTGGCGATTCGCGACAAGGCCAACCTCGTGCTCGGCACGGTGTTTCTCGAGGGTGAGGAATTCGCAAAGGCGATCCCGTTCCTCAACCGCGTGCGCCTCGACGGCCCGTTCTCGAACCAGGCGCTGCTGAGTGCGGGCTGGGCGAGCATGGAGCTCGAAGACTACCAGCGAGCCGTCGTGCCCTGGGGCATTCTCGCCGACCGTGAGGTCACGGACGCCGCGACGCAGGAAGCGCTGCTGGCGCTGCCGTACGCTTACGGCAAACTCAATATTCACGGGCGGTCGGCGATCCATTACGGGCGCGCGCTCGATGCGTTCGGCAGCGAAATCGAAAAGCTTTCCGAGTCGATCGAGGCCATTCGCGAAGGCCATTTTCTCGAGGCCCTCGTGCGCGAGGAAATCCGCAAGGACAAGGACTGGGTCATTCGCCTGCGCTCGTTGCCCGAGACACCCGAGACCTACTACCTCATGGACCTCATGGCGTCGCATGATTTCCAGACGGGGCTGCAGAACTACCTCGACCTGGCCGACCTGAAACGCAAGCTGTTGTCGTGGGAGAGCGGCTTCGACGCCTACGAGGACATGGTCGGCATCCGGCGCGATCACTACGATCCGCTGCTGCCGATAGTGGACGACGAGTTCCGCAAGCTGGATTCGCGCATGCGCCTGCGCATCGAACAGCACAAGATGCTGACAAAGCGCCGCGACGACCTGCTGACGATGCCGCGGCCCGAGTTTCTCGCAACGCCCGAGGAGCAGCGCGTCCTCGCGCGTATCGAGGCCATCCAGGCTGTGCTCGTCGATCGAGACCCGGACCGCGTCGCCGCGTTCCACCAACGCCTGCAGCGTCTCAAGGGTCTCGTGATGTGGTCCCTCGAGACCGAGTACCACGAACGCTTTACGACGTTCGACAGGAACCTGCGCAGCCTCGACGAGGCCATGGCCGTGGTGCAAGCACAGTACGACCAGTACGTGCGATCCCGCCAGGCCGCGAGCCACAGCTACGAAGGCTACGACAAGCCCATGGTGCGACTGCGCGCTGACGTGCACCAGGCCGTTGAGCGCATCGACCGGCTCATGGCGCGCCAGGGACACGTTCTCGAACTCGTCGCGATCGACGAACTCATGGCGCGCCGCGACCATCTCGAGAACTACGGCGACAAGGCGCGCTTCGCGCTGGCTGATAGTTACGATCGCGCGACGCAGTCGCAGGCGCGCATTGAGGAGCCGCAATGAGGCGCACACTCCCGGTACTTGGCGTGGCCGCAATCGCACTCACAGCCTGCTCGGGCACGGTGACGCAGGAGGGCACGCTCGCCGCCCTGGAAGCCGTTGAGCCCGACCTCGACGAGGTCTTTCTCGAGGACAGCCTCGAGCGCGCCGCGCAGAGCTATCGCCGCTACCTCGAGGAAACCTCGGAAAGCGCGCGCACGCCGGAGGCGATGCGACGTCTCGCAGACCTGCAGATCGAGCAGGCCTACGGCGTGATCGGCGAGGGCCAGGTCGTCGAGATGGCGGCGCCCGAGACGGCCAACCAGTCGAGCACGATCACCGCGAACAGCAGCGCGGCGACGCCGCGTGAGCCGAGCGAGTCCGACCTCGAGTTCGAGGAGCGCGCACTGAGCCGCGAGCGGTTTCTCGACAGGACCGCGGACTACGAATCCGAACTCCTCGATACGGACGGTGCGCCGATACCGGCCGGTCCGCGCGAGGCCATTGCGACCTACCAGAAGATTCTCGAAACCTATCCCGACTACGAACGCAACGACAAGGTGCTGTACCAGATGTCGCGGGCGTATGACGAGATCGGCCAGCCCGACGAGGCCATGGAGATCATGAACCGGCTGGTGCGCGAATACCCGTACTCGAAACACGTGGACGAGGTTCATTTTCGCCGTGGCGAATATTATTTCGTGCGCAAGAAGTTCATCGACGCCGAGGACGCGTACAGCGCGGCCGTGCGCATGGGACCCGGGTCGTCCTACTATGAGCTGGCGCTCTATAAAAAGGGCTGGGCCCTCTACAAGCAATTCTTCTTCGACGAGGCGCTCGACAACTTTGTGGCAATGCTCGACCACCGGGAAGACATCGGTTTCGATTTCGATGCGCTCGAAGAGAACGACGATGAGCACCGCGTCACCGATACTTTCCGCGTCATCAGCCTGAGTTTCTCCAACATGGGCGGACCCGATGTCGTCGATCAGTATTTCTCGAAGAAGGGTCACCGCAGCTACGCTGACAAGATCTACAGTAATCTCGCCGAGTTCTACTTCGACAAGCTGCGTTTCGAGGACGCGGCCTCGGTGTACAAGTCGTACATCGAGCTGAACCCCTACCATCGCGTGTCGCCGCATTTCGCGATGCGGATCGTGGAGATTTATGGCGAGGCCGGATTCCCGATACTCGTTGTCGACGCGAAGAAGGAGTTCGCGACCCGCTATGCGCTCGATGCGAGCTACTGGGACCACAATGACATCGAAGACGCGGATGAGGTCGTCGGTTTCCTCAAGACGAACCTGACGGACCTTGCGGGGCATTACCACGCCCTGTACCAGGAAGGCCGCTTCGCCAACGAACGGCCAGCGAACTTCGTCGAGGCAAATCGCTGGTACCGCCAGTTGCTTGGTTCGTTCCCCGACGATCCGGAGACGCCGGGAGTGAACTACCAGCTGGCCGACCTGCTGCTGGAGAACGAGGACTTCATCGACGCGGCTGGCGAGTATGAGCGCACCGCGTATTTCTATGAGGCGCACGAGAAGTCGGCAGCAGCAGGCTATGCGGCCGTTTACGCGTGGCGCCAGGCGCTGGGCGTCGCGACCGGTGCACGTCAGCGCGAGGTGAAGGAATACACCGTCGAGAGTTCGCTGCGTTTCGCCGACGCTTTCCCGGAACACGAGGAGGCACCGGTTGTCCTGGGCGCGGCGGCGGACGATCTCTACGAGATGAAGGATTTCGACCGTGCCATCGGCTCCGCGCGCAAGCTCGTCGACCGCTATCCCGGCTCCGACCGCGAGCTGCGGCGCTCGGCCTGGGCCGTCGTCGCGCACTCGTCGATCGATATTGCCGAGTACCAGGATGCCGAGTTTGCGTACACCAACGTCCTGCAGCTGACGCCCGACGACCACGAGTCGCGCCAGGGGATCATCGATGGACTCGCGGCCGCAATCTACAAGCAGGCTGAACAGGCGAACCTGCTCGAGGACTACCGCGCCGCAGCAGAGCATTTCCTGCGCATCAAGACCGTCGCGCCGACGTCGTCGATCCGCAGCGGTGCGGAATACGATGCCGCAGCCGCGCTCATGAAGCTCGAGGACTGGACGTCGGCGTCCGATGTGCTCGAGGAGTTCCGCGTTTCACATCCCGACCACGACCTTAGCGCCGATGCGACCAAGCAGCTCGCTTACATCTATCGCGAGGACGGGCAAACGGCGCGATCGGCGGCCGAACACGAGCGCATCGCGGCCGAGGCGAGCGATCCGGAACTGGCCCGCGAAGCTCTGCTGACCGCGGCCGAGCTCTATGACGAGGTCCCCATCGTCGAAGAGGCGATTCGCGTTTACGAGCACTACGTGGATACCTATCCGCGGCCGCTGGATATCGCGATGGAAACCCGCCATCGCCTGTCCGAGATTTACCACGAGCAGATGGACTACCAGCGCTTCTTCGACGAGCTCAACGAAATGGTCGAAGAGGACCGTGACGCGGGCCCGGACCGCACGGACCGCAGTCGCTTCCTCGCGGCCAAGGCCGCGCTGGTGCTGGCCGAGCGCGACTACGAGGCGTTCGCAAAGCTGGAGCTGAAGCAGCCCTTCGAGGAGAGTCTCCTGGTCAAGCAGCAGAGCATGGACGCGACGCTGGCGGCGCTCGAGGCCCTGGTGAACTACCAGGTCGCCGAAGTCACGGCGGCGGCGACGTTCTATATCGCCGAGGTCTACATGAACTTCAGCGTTTCCATGGTCGAATCGGAGCGGCCGGGGGGGCTGACGGACCAGGAGATGATCAGCTACGAAATGGTCATCGAGGAAGAGGCCTATCCGTTCGAGGAGCAGGCCATCGCGGTGCATGAGGAGAATTTCGAGCTGCTCGCTGCGGGCGTGTACAACGACTGGGTACAGAAAAGCCTCGACAGCCTCGCGGGACTGATGCCGGGCCGTTACGCCAAGCGTGAAACCAGCGAAGGCTACCTCGGCACCGTCGAGGTGTACGCCTATCGCATGCCGATCGCCCTGCCCGAGTCGGCGGAAGGCGAGGGCAGCGTTGACGCTTCTGAAGCGGAGCCGCCCGAGTCCGATCGCCGGGTCGTCGTCTCGAGTAATGTGGAGGCGTCGCAATGAAGCTGCGGATAATGGCAATGTTGCCCGTGTGCCTCGCGATCGCCGCCTGCGCCACGACGTCGCAAAAGCCGCGCGCGACCGCACAGGTGAACGTGCAGCAGCAGGTCGGTTTCACGATAACCGAGGCGGTGTCGATGAGTGAGTCGTTGCGCACGGACTACGAGCGCGCGCTCGCGCTGCTGGGCGCTGACAACCTCGAACAGGGCATCGCGATTCTCGAAACTGTCGTCGAAAGCGCTCCGGGCGTCAGCGGACCGCACATCGATCTCGGCATCGCGCTGCACCGCAGGGGGGACCTCGAAGCGGCCGAGCAGCGCTTGCTGCAGGCGCTCGAACTCAATCCCGAGCATCCCGTGATCCATAACGAACTCGGGATCATCTATCGCGAGACGGGCCGCTTCGCTGCCGCACGTCAGAGCTACGAAGCGGCACTTGCCACTTACCCTGGCTATCACCACGCGCGTCGCAATCTCGGCGTCCTGTGCGACCTGTATCTCGCCGATCCCGCCTGCGCCCTCGAATCGTACGAGGCGTACATGCAGACAGTGCCCGGCGATGACGAGGCCGCGATGTGGATCGTCGACTTGCGCAACCGCATGCAGCTGCAGGAGTGACCATGGAACGAATACTCGCTGCCTTTCTCATTACCATACTTGCCGTCGCGCCTGCGATGGCCGAGGAAGACGAGCCGGCCGCGGAGGCTGCCGCGGAGGAGTCGTCGGACAATGACCGCGGCGACGGCATTTCGAGCCCCAAGACGATGTCGGGCATGTCGATTCTCGGCAACGAGGAGACGCCCAAGTCGCTCGTCATCGTGCCGTGGAAATCCTCGGAAATGGGGGATGCGATAAGCCTCACCGACACGCTTGATGACCGCGCAACGCCCGTGGACAAGGAGGTCTTCCTCCGCGAGCTGCGCTATTACGAGATCCGCAAGGGCGATTAATTCGCGTTATGTGATGCGCTTCATAAAAGCGCCGACCGGCCGTTGGATCGGACCCTGAACGTGCGCTGCGTCACACTTTGCAGGCTCATCCGACTCTATTCTGGTCCCTGATCCGGTCAAATCCGGGACATTCTGTAAATTGAGGTTTAGGAAATGGACACTTTCTATTCAATTGTCAGTTTCTTCTCCACCGGTGGTCTGTTCATGTATCCAATCCTGATCGTCTTCGCCTTCGGCGTGGCGATCGCAGTGGAACGTTTCGTTACGCTGAGCGTGGTGACGAGCAAGAACCAGGTGGTGTGGGAGAAGGTGCAGCCCCTGCTCGACAGTGGTGAATTCGACGAGGCACGTGAGATGACGGCAGAGGACGAGTCGACGATCTCGCAGGTGCTGAACATGGGGCTTTCCCTGCAGGGCGCGGTGCGTCGTCGCGAAGATATCGAGATCGCCATGGAAGAGAGCATGATGGAAATCGTGCCGCGGCTCGAGAAGCGCACGCCGTACGTCGCGCTCGCATCGAGCATCGCCACGTTGCTCGGCCTGCTCGGCACGATCATGGGCCTGATCCAGGCCTTCACGGCGGTTGCCAACGCGAATCCTGCCGAGAAAGCCGACCTGCTGTCGGCCAGTATCTCGGTGGCGATGAACACGACGGCGTTCGGCCTGATGGTCGCGATTCCGTTGCTTGTCGTGCACGCAATCCTGACGAGCAAGACGGGCGACATCGTCGATAGCCTCGAAATGGCGACGGTCAAGGCGTTGAACGTCTTCTCGCGTCGCGCGAAGCGCGCAACAGCGGCCTGATAGCCATGGCCCGCAAGCGACATCACTACAAACGCCGCGTTGGCGCGACGTACGAGATCGATGTCACGACCTTCCTGAACCTGATGGTGGTGCTCGTGCCCTTCCTGCTGATTACGGCCGTTTTCTCGCGGCTGACGATTGTCGAACTCAACCTGCCGAGTTCGGCAGGTGGCGCGGTGAATGAAGCTGATAATTTCCGCGTCGAGGTGATTGTTCGTGAAGCGGGCATGGAGATCAGCAACGGCTCGGCGATCATTGCCACGATCCCGAAGAAAGACGAGGAGTATGACCTCGAGACGCTGTCGGAATACATCGTCGAACTGAAGCGGGAGTATCCGGATCATGAGGCCGCATCAGTGCTTATGGAGGCGTATATCCCGTACGACTACCTGATACAGGTGATGGACATCGTCCGCAGCATCGAGGTGCCGACGGGCGTCGATGACGAGGTCGAGCTCTACGCGCTGTTTACCGATATTTCGGTAGGAGACGCGCCATGAGAAACACGCGCAGAATCAAGCGAATGTCCCGAAACCGGGTGAAGATCACCAAGATGAACCTGACGTCGCTCATGGACGTCTTTACGATTCTCGTGTTTTTCCTGCTCGTCAACTCCGGATCCGTGGAGGTCGTCGAAGCGCCGAAGGATGTCACGCTGCCTGAGGCCCGCGTCGAGTCGAAGCCGCGCGAAACGGTCGTCATATCGATCAGCGCCGAAGAGGTGCTCGTGCAGGGCAAGCTCGTCGCGTTCGTGGAGGATATCCTCAACGACAAGGAAAATGCGGTCGACCCTATCAACGCCCGGCTCGCCGAGCTCAAGGAGAGCGTCATCGGCATCAACACCAAGACTGTCGCTGCGAGCCAGGAAGTCACGATTCTCGCCGACCGCTCGGTACCGTTCACCGTTGTGAAAACGGTCATGTCCACCTGTACGGCCGAGGGCTACGAGAACGTGTCGCTCGCAGTAATCCAGAAATCAACACAGGTGGCCAGCGCGAGTTAACAGATCATGGATGATCGCGAAGACGTAATTGCGGAATTCTCGTCGGATGAGCACGAGCTGCAGTCGCAGGTCCAGGAGTCCGAGCAGGCGCTCGAAGGGCTCGAAAAGGAACTCGCGGCCGTAGACAATGAGCTCGCGGAACTTGCCTCGCAGAGCGGCAAGTTCGAGGTGCTCGGTAATGTGTGCCGCTCGCTCGAGGAGCTGGAGAGCCTCGGTGGCGCGGAGCTGTTCTGGGACAACGACGCGCAGACCGCCACCGAATTCCTGGATGGTGCGCGGCAGCGCATTGACCAGTTCGGAGATGCCTTCTTCGACGTCGAGAAACGCCGCGACGCGATCATGAACAAGATCGGCAGGCAGAACCACGCCCTCGATTGCCTGCACTACGATCTCCTCGACGCCATGGAGCGTGAGGAAACGCGCCGCAGTGAGTGGGTTGTCGAGCGCGAGCCTGAAGACCTGCCGGTGCACACGCTCATCATGCCCTGGCAGCGGGGCCAGGAAGAGGACCGGCGCTACCGGAAGTCGCTCGGATCGTCACTCGCCGCCGCGGTGGTTCTCGGCATCCTCGTCGGTTCGATAGCGATACCGATTCCCGACAAGCCCAAGGAAATCGAACTGCCCGAGCGCATGGCGCGACTCGTGCGAGAAGAGCTGCCGCCCCCGGCGCCGGTTCCCGAGCCCGCGATTGACGAGACGATCCCCGAGCCGGAGCCCGAAGAGCCCGAACTGGCCGAAGAAGTGCCGCCGGACAGCGTTCCGGAGTCGGTCGAAGAACCCAGGGTTGCGGCTGCAGAGGAAGCCGACATCAAGGAACAGGTCAAGTCCAAAGGCCTGCTCGCGTTCCGCGACAGTTTTGCCAGCCGCTCCACGTTGCGCCCGACGGCGCAGCTGGGGTCGCAGGCGCGCCTGAGCAGTGCGGGCGAGAACAAGGTCGGCCGTCCGACCCGCTCGATGGTCACGACGAACGCGCCGGGCTCGAGCGGTGGTATTAACCTGGCCAGCATCAGCCGCGATGTCGGCGGCGGCGGGCCCGGCATGGGCGGCGTTGCCGTGAGTCGCGTGGCGAGCTCGATCGGCAGCGGTGGGGACGGCTTCTCGGATCGTCCTTTGGCTGGTGGCGCGCTTGCCGGTCGAACCGATGAAGAGATCCAGATCGTCTTTGATCGCTACAAGGCGGCGCTGTACAGGCTGTACAACCGTGAGTTGCGCAAGGACCCGACACTGCGCGGACAGATCATCATCAGGCTGACGATCGAGCCGGACGGTTCGGTGTCGTTTTGCGCGCTGCAGTCGAGTGATATGAACGCACCGGTGCTCGCCGACCAGGTGGTCCAGCGCGTCAGTACCTTCGACTTCGGCGCCAAGGAAGACATTGCCGCGGTGACGATCATCTACCCGATCGACTTCCTGCCAGCGGCCTGATCCGACGGCGTTTTTACTTAATCAAGAAGAACCCGGAACATGTGATGCGCGTCAAGTTCTGGGCCCTCCGAGTGCGTCATAGTCACACCCATTAGACAGGAAAAAAGGCAATCCTGCCGCGAGGCGGGAGCGCAACATCGCCGGCCCTACGAGCCTCGGTAACGGGGCAGCGCGACCGCCCGGACGTATCGCCCGGTCGGTCCGCCGTTGGTGGGGTGAGCGGAAGGGATTCGACATAACGACCATGGATTGGACGGGAAGAAGAAGACCAGGCCTATTGAAGGTGCTCGCGCGCCTGTCGGGCATGCTGGCGCTGCTCGGACTTTCCGTTGCGGCGCACGCGCAGGCCACTGATTGCTCGGACTTCCCCAACGCCACGCTCGACGGCTTCGTCAACCCGAATCCGCCGTCGAACATCAACATCGACACGACGTGCACGATTCGCAATTTTCCGGCGAGCAATCCGCTGACGACCAATTTTTCGTTCTTCACGCAGCCCGGCGGCAACAACGAACGCTGGCTGGTGATTTTCGACAACGTGTATCACACGGGCCAGATGGCGTGTAACTCGGTCGCCGGGCACAAGATCTGGTTTACGAACGGATCGTCGTCGACCATCCAGGAAGGTTGCCAGAACCTCCTGATCCCGGTCGAAAAAATCGACAAACGCAATCCGCCCAATACGAGCACGGCCGCAATCGGCGTGCCGTTCACGTACACGCTGACGATTCCCGTGCTGTTCGATCCGGCCACCGATCCGAACAGCGGCAACGTCGTCGGCGTCATCGACTGGCAGGGTTCCGTCAACGACCTGCACAGCATTCACCTGACCGACGACCTCAATGCGACCGGGGTGGACCTGAATTTCGTGTCGTACAACATGTACTGGAGAGACACGGGCGCGCCGGTCAGCCACACCTTCAGCAATACGGGCGGGCTGCTCGATTTCGTCATCGATCCGGTCATCCCGGCCACTGAGCAGATCGTCATCGAGATCACGGTGGTGCTCGCGGATTCGCCGGTCAATGCGCCCGGTACGCAGTTCGTCAACACGGCCAAGTGGAGTTTCGGTCGCTTGATCGAGGGCGTGTTCTACGAGCCATTGCCCGGCGAGTGGGGTATCAGCGAACCGCTGACCATCTCGGCGCCCGAGCTCGTCATGCTCAAAACGGGCCCTGCCACCCTCAACCGCACGCTGAACCTCGGCGAGTGGGGCCAGTTCGGGCTGACCATTCACAACGTCGGCTCGAGCGACGCGTTCGACGTCACCATTGTCGACCAGCTCCCGGACGGACCCACGGGCGGCATGTGTGACGTCACGCCGCAGATTCTCAGTGCGCAGGTGTTTGCCGCGGACGGCGTAACACCCGTGCCGGGCAAAGGGCCACTGGTACAGGGGGTCGACTACAGCTTCAGCTACGTCGGCGCACCGAGCTGTGAACTGACGCTGCAATTGCTGTCACCGCAAGCCGTCATCGGGGACGACGAGCAGCTCGTGATCAGCTACCAGACGCAGCTCGACGCCGACAGCCAGGATGGCGCGCTGCTCAGCAACATCGCCGGCGCGACGCGCTGGTACAACGGCGACAGCTCGAACGCTGATCGCATCGTCTACACGCGGACCTTGACCGACGGCACGCCGGGCACCTTCGATCACGAGGACATCCACACCGTGCAGGTGGGCCTGTTCGGCTGGTTCTTCGAGAAGACCGTCGCGAACCTGGCGTCGGGCGACGACCCGGCGACCATTGCAGCGCCGGGCGACACCCTGCGCTACAGCATTCGCCTGCAGACGACAGACGGTCCGCTGGCGAACTTCCGTTTCTTTGACGACCTCGGGTCGATGAATGCCGCGGCCGTGTTCCAGCCGGGATCGTTGCGCCTGCGCCCGTCGACGATACCGCCCGGCGCAGACACGAGTAACACCGATCCCAGCGGTGGTACGAACTCGGCCGGCATCGTCGATATCCGCAACCTCGATTTGCCCGCATACAGCGAGGTGACCATCGAGTTCGACGTGACGCTGAGTGCAGCGATCCTCGACGGCACGATCGTCACCAACCAGGCCGATCTTCTGAGCGATGCAGGCGCGCCCCTGGCGCTCAGCGATGATCCCAACGTCAACGGGCAGGCCGATCCCATGGTTGCCGGCGACGAGGACCCGACCCGCATCTGGATCGAGGCCGTGCCGCCGGAGCCGCTGACCAAGGCCAACACGCAGGCCACGGCAACGATCGGCGAAACCTTCAGCTACGAAGTGACGGTGCCGAGCGTGCCGCACAGCGCGCCACTTTATGACGTCCGGATCATCGACGATCTCTCGGTGTCGGCCGCCGACCTCGAGTTCGTCGGCGTATCAAGAGTATCCGGTCCGGGCACCTGGACGCCGCAGAACACGGGAACGCCAACGAACCTCGTTATCGAGGACCCCGTCAACGGCATCGATATCCCGGCCGGCCAGCAGGCAGTCATCGAGATCACGGTCAGGCTGGCCGATACGCCCACGAATGTTGCCGGGCTGACGTTCACGAACACGGCCGACTATACGTACGACCTGATCGATGCGGACCCGTCAACTCGACGCCCGGGTACTCCAGGCACCACGGAACCCATGACCGTCGTCGAACCCGGCCTGACGCTCGAGAAGACGGGCCCGTTGCGCACGCGCCTCGGCATCCCCGAGACGTTCACGATAAACGTGCACAATGCGGGTGGCTCGCCTGCCTATGCCGTCACGTTGACGGACCTGCTGCCGAACCAGGCCGACGGCGGCATGTGCGACGCGGCACCGCAGAACGTCACGGCCCAGGTTTTCGAAGCCGACGGCACGACGCCGGTGTCGCCGATTCTCGCCGAGGGCACCGACTTCACGTCGACTTTCGTCGGCGCACCCACCTGCGTGCTGACGCTGCAGATGGTGACGAGCGATACCACGATCGGCGTCGACCAGCGCCTGATCGTTACCTACGAGGCACAAACGGACGCGGGTAGCCAGGAAAACGCGGCGCTGACCAACGTGGCGGGCGCCACGGAGTGGTTCAGTATCGACCGGTCCGACCCGGCGGGCCGGACTTACGTGCGGACCGTTACGGACGGCACGGTCGGAACGCTGGACCATGAAGATGCTCACACGACGACGGTGTTCACGCCTGTCCTGATCTTCGAGAAATACGCGGTCAACGTCACGACGGGCGACGACCCGGCGACCGTCGCAACGCCGGGCGACACCCTGCGCTACACGCTGCGCATGGAAAATGCCAATGACACGGTCATTGACAACCTGAGCATCGTCGACGAACTGGATCGCCTGAATTCCGTACCCGCGTTCGCAGCCGGCACGCTCAACGTCGTTTCGATACCTGCCGGCGCCGACGACAGCAACACGGGCGCCAACGGCGGCGCGGCCGGCACCGGGCTGCTCGAGGTGACCGGGCTGGCGCTCAACGGCCTGGGCGACAGTTTCGAGATCGTTTTCGAAGTCCAGCTCGCGCCGGTGATCGCCAACGACACCATCGTACTGAACCAGTCGGAAGCCGCGTACGCCGGCAACCCGATTGCGCGCAGCGACGACCCGAACGTTAACGGTGCGGCCGATCCGAACGTGGACGGTGACGAGGACCCGACGGAGATCCGCATCCAGTCGGCGCCGTATTTTGACGTCGACAAGGTGTCGAGCTA
>JBFIFN010000027.1:0-34402 GCA_041602775.1 Woeseiaceae bacterium
GCGCGTCTCGAGCAGGCGGGTTCCCAGTAACGGCTACCTCTAGTGGTGCGTTCGCCGCAGTTCGTGCACGTGCACGGCGTCGCGGCCCTCGCGATCCTCGAAGAACTTTTCCAGCGCGAAGCGCACGCTCTGGAACGCGATTTCGTCCCAGGGGATGTCTTCCTCGTTGAACAGTTCGGCCTCCAGCGTTTCCGCCCCCGCGCCGAAATCGCCGACCAGTCTCGCCGTGTAGAAAAGGTGCACCTGGCCGGCATCGATGACGTCGACCATGGCGAACAGGTGGCCCAGCTCGACCGTGGCGAGGGCCTCTTCGAGCGTCTCGCGAGCCGCGCCGCCAGCAACCGTCTCCCCGAGTTCCATGAATCCTGCCGGTAAGGTCCACTTGCCGTAACGCGGTTCGATGGCCCGCCTGCACAGCAGCACCTGGCCGTTGCGCTCGGGAATGCAGCCGACGACGACGAGCGGGTTGCGGTAGTGCACCCGGCCGCAGTTATTGCAGATGGCGCGTTCGCGATTGTCGTCATCAGGCACCCGGTACGAGACGCGGCCGCCGCAGCTGGAGCAGTATTTCATCCTGTCGCTCGGATTCTTGGTGCCGGGAGGGGGAATCGAACCCCCACTTCCTCTCGGAAACCGGATTTTGAATCCGGCGCGTCTACCAGTTCCGCCATCCCGGCTGATCGATGGGCCGCACAGTATAGGCGCCGTTTTCGGCCCTTGCGACCCTTTGCTTCAATTAAGCATCTAACATGGCAGGTATGAGCAAGTTTGCCGACATCGATATCGATCCGGGGATCGTCAGGCGGGCCGCCAGGGGTGACGTGCGAGCCCACGAGATCATCTACCGTGCGTTCGCCTCGCCCGTGTATTCGATCTGCCTGAGATTCACGAGGACGCCGGCCCATGCCGAGGACCTGACGCAGGAGACCTTCATCGAGATCATGCGTTCGATCGGCAAGTTCCGCGGCGAGGCGGCACTTGGCAGCTGGATCCGGCGCATCGCGGTGACCAAGGCCCTGATGTTCCTGCGGTCGGCCTGGACCAAGCGTGGCCAGGCGCTGGCCGACGACTGGAACGACGTGACCGAGGGCGACGCGCTGAGCCACGGCATATCGCGGCACCCGGATGATGCCCTGGACCTCGATGCGGCGCTCGCCAGCCTGCCCGATGTCAGCCGGGCCGTGGTCTGGCTGCACGATGTCGAAGGATTCACACACAAGGAGATCGCCTCGTTGATGGGCAAGACCGAGAGTTTCTCCAAGTCGCAGCTGTCGCGGGCCTACCAACGCCTGCGGCCGATGCTGGAAACGAATGAACGCGGCGAGCAGCCTGAGGGCGCCGCCATGAGCTATTGAATCAATAGTTGGTGGAACAGGAGTTACCACGCAATGAGCGGTAACAAGAAGGACGACGAGATGATTTGCGCATTGACCGCAGACGAACAAGTAACCCTGCGAGCGGGGCTGGCGGCTCTGCCCGACACGATGCCGCCGCGCGATGTCTGGCGGCGCATTCGCGAACAGGGCGAAGCGGAGAGTCTCCTCGGCACGCGAGGTGCGATGCGGCGGCCGTCTTACTGGTACGCCGGTATCGGCGCAGCGGCGGCCGCGCTCGTTGCGGCGTTGGTGATGCCGGGCCTGTTGCGCGGCCCGGACATGACGGTCGTGCCGCGGAACGTCGGCACGCAGGCCGAGTCCCGGCTGTCGACGCTGCAGACCCTGATGAGCGAGTCGCGCGAACTCGAGAGCACGCTGCGCGCCTTGCCGGACGCGCCGGCCGTGCAGCGTGCCAGCACGCTGGCGACGATCACCGATCTCGAGGACCGCATCGCGGCCATCGATTACCAGTTGAATGATCCCTCGGTCGACATGTCGGGCGAGGACCGTGAGCTTTTCTGGCGCGAACGCGTCAGGTTGATGAAATCGCTGCTGCAGTTGCGCTATGCGCAGGCGCAACGGGCGGCATTCTAGTTGAGGAGCAGTACTGGATGAACAAGTGGAAAGTCATTGTGCCGGCAGCCGTATTCCTGTTGCTGGCGGGCCAGGCGGTTGCGCAGTCGGACGAGGAAGAAGTACGCCTGCGCGAACTCGAGGCCAGGGAGCTGGAAGTCGAGGAGCGGCTGCGAGCCGCCGAGGCGCGCATGGCGGAAGCCGCGCGCGAGATCGCCGAAATCACGAAGGAACGCCTGCCGCGCATGGCGGAGATCGAGAAGCGTTTTGCGTGGTCGAGCAAGCCGCGGCTCGGCGTCACGATCGAGACGTCGGACGAACCCGGACCCGTGGAAGGCGTGACGATTCTCGGCGTGTCGCCGGGCAGCGCGGCGGCGGATGCCGGTCTGCGGCCGGGCGACATCCTGACATCGGTGAACAGCGAGGACCTGAGTGCGGGCAGCTGCAAAGAGTCGAACATGCGCCTCCTGGACTTCATGAACGGCGTCGAGGAGGGCGACGTGCTCAAGGTCGATTACCTGCGCGACGGCAAGGCCGGTTCGGTCGAGGTGGAGCCGCGCATCGTGTCGCAGGCATATGCCTGGGCCGGCAGGGCGCCCATGCACATCGAGGTGCCGCCCGTGCCCATGGCGCCCGAGGTCGTGGAGCGCTTCAACATGAAGTTCGGAATGCCCTGGGCGGGCACCGGACTCTGGGATCTCGAACTCGTGCAGCTCAACAAGGGCCTCGGCCGCTACTTTGGCACGGACACGGGCCTGCTCGTCGTCAAGGCGCCTAAATCCGATGCCTACGAATTGCGTGACGGCGACGTGATCCAGAGTATCGATGGCCGCGAGCCGAAAGACGTACGTCACGCGATGCGCATCCTCGGCTCCTACCAGGCGGGCGAGAAGCTGGAGCTGGGGATCATGCGCGACAAGAAGAAGCTCAGGATCGATATCGAAATCCCCGCCGACCAGCACGGCAGCCTCGCACCGGGTTTCGATGTCGATGAAATCGTGCGCCCGGTGCTCGCACCGGGACCGGCCGGCGCCCCCGCCACGGCGCCGCCGCCGGACGATGCCGTAGTGGTGATCGACATCACGTCCTAGGAACGGCGATACTGGCGCCTGCTCACGGAGAGTTCTATGACAGGCGCCCGGTTCCACGCGGGCGGCGCGAGCGCCGCCCTGATTCTCATGCTCGTCGGCCTCACGTCATGCGGTGACGCCCAGGAGGACGCGACAGCTATTCCTGGCCTGGCGTCGACGACCGAAATCCTGGTCACGAGCGAGGCCGGCGACCGTATCGCGCGAAAGCCCAATGTTGCGTTCCGCAAAGCGAAGGCCGAGGGAACCGTGATCGAGGTCTGGCCCGAGCAGACGAAACAGACGCTCCTCGGGATCGGATCGTCGTTTACCGAATCCTCGGCTTTCGTGCTCGCGCATCTCGAACCCGACGCGAGGCGCCGTCTCATGCGTGAACTCTACGGCCAGGACGGCGCCAACTTCTCGCTCGCCCGCACTACCGTGGGATCGACGGATTTTTCGGTGAAGGGCAAATACTCCTATGCTCAGGTCGCGGACGATGCGGCACTCGAGCACTTCAGCATTGGCGTCGACAGCGACGGTTTCCGGCGCGCCGAGTACCCCGGGATCCGGGACGAAAGCTACGACCTCCTGCCGATGATCCGCGAAGCTCTCGCCGTCAAGGCAGGTCAGGAGGACGGCGACCTGCGTATCGTCGCCTCGGCCTGGACCGCGCCGCCGTGGATGAAGGACATCGAGGACTGGTACTACCGCCCTCCCGGTGAAATCGGGATGGAAGGAACGGGCGGCGTGCTGAAAGACGAGTACGTTTCGACCTACGCCGACTACCTCGTCAAGTACCTCGACGCCTACGCGGCCGAGGGCGTCGATATCTGGGGGCTGACCCCGGTCAACGAGCCGCACGGCAACAGCGGCAACTGGGAGAGCATGCACTTCACGCCCGAGACGCAGAACGAATTCATCAAGTCGCACCTGGGCCCGGCACTGGCGGAGGGCGGGCACGAAGACGTCAAGGTCCTGATCTACGATCAGAACCGCGACGAGCTCGAGCACTGGACCGACGTCATCCTGGCCGATCCCGAAACGGCGCCCTATATCTACGGCACGGCCGTGCACTGGTATTCCAGCACCGTCAAGGTCTACGAGGACACGCTCGAACGCGTGTACGAGAAATTCCCGGGATTCGAGATCATCAATACCGAGGCCACCATCGACAATCTCGGCGTCCCGGCGCCGGGCGGCATTCTCGATCCCGACGGGTACACCGAAAGCGGCTGGTTCGGCAACGACGAGTGGTGGTGGAACGATAACGCAACGGATTGGGCGTACTCGGCAACGTGGGCGCCCCGCGTCGAGGATCACCCGGTCTACACGCCCGTCCACCGTTACGCGCGCAACATCATCGTCAGTCTCGATCACTGGATGGCGGGCTGGATCGACTGGAATGTCGTGCTCGACCGCGACGGCGGTCCCAACCACGTCGGCAATTTCTGCGGGGCCCCGATCATGATCGACACGGCGACCGGAGAGATCTATTACACGCCGGTCTACTACGTGCTGGCGCAGTTCAGCCGCACGATCCGGCCGGGTGACACGGCGGTGCGGACGAAGCGCGTGCTGCAAGATCTCGGGGACGACGACCTGCATGCGAGCGCCGCGCTCAGCCCGGAAGGGCTGCTGAGCGTGCAGCTCCTCAACACGACCCGCGAGGCGATTACGTTCAGCCTCCAGATCGGCGCCGATGTTGCCGAGCTCGAAATCCCGGCGAACGCGGTGCAGACCGTGAGGGTGCAGTTGCCCGCGCCCTGATCGGGCAACGGCCATCGGGCCTGCGCTATCATGCGCGCCCATGCGCATCTCCGACTTCGACTACACGCTCCCCGCCGAGCTGATCGCACGCTATCCGGCGCGCGACCGGCGCGGCAGCCGCCTGCTGGCCGTAAGCGGCGGATTCGAAGATCTCGGCTTTGCCGACCTGCCGTCGTTGCTGCGCGCCGGCGACCTGCTCGTCTTCAATGACACGCGCGTCATCAAGGCTCGCCTCGGGGCGCGCAAGGCGACGGGTGGCCGTGCCGAAGTCCTGGTCGAGCGCGTCGAGAGCGAACGCACCGCGCTCGCGATGATTCGCGCGAGCAAGTCGCCGAAGCCGGGCGGGCGCCTGCTGCTCGATGGAGGCGCCGAGGCCGTTGTCACGGCCCGGAACGACGACCTGTTTGCCCTCGAATTCTCGACGGATGTCCTCCCATACCTCGAGCGCCACGGCGAGGTGCCGTTGCCGCCGTATCTCGGACGCGATGTCACGGAAGCCGACGTCGAGCGCTACCAGACCGTGTATGCCCGGGATCCGGGCGCCGTCGCGGCACCGACCGCCGGGCTCCACTTCGACGAGGCCATGCTCGAGGAGACGCTCGCCATGGGCGTGCGGCACGTGCACGTCACGCTGCACGTCGGCGCAGGCACTTTCCAGAACCTGCGCGAGGAGCACATCGAGCAGAACCGGTTGCACTCCGAGCGGGTCGAGGTGCGTGAGGACTGCGTCGAGGCCGTCCGGGAGGCGCGGGCCCGCGGCGGACGCGTGATCGCGGTCGGCACGACGTCCGTCCGCTCGCTGGAATGCGCATCGACGAGCGGTGAACTGCAGCCGTTCAGCGGGGAGACTGACCTCTTCATCCTGCCCGGCTATCGATTCCGCTGCGTCGACGCGATGCTGACGAATTTTCACCTGCCGCGATCGTCATTGCTGATGCTCGTTTCGGCGTTTGCAGGCCGCTCGCGCGTGCTCGACGCTTACGCTCATGCGGTGCGTGAGAAATACCGCTTCTTCAGTTACGGTGACGCCATGTTCCTGACACCAAAATCCGCAGCATGAAACTGACCGTGCGCCAGACGAGCGGCGCGGCGCGGCGCGGAGAGATCGAGTTCCGCCGCGGCACCGTGCAGACGCCGGCGTTCATGCCGGTCGGCACCTACGGTACGGTCAAGAGCCTTACCCCGGAGGAGGTGGCGGCCGACGGTGCGGAGATCATCCTCGGTAATACGTTCCACCTGATGCTGCGGCCCGGCACGGAAATCATCCGCAAGCACGGCGGACTGCACGAGTTCATGAACTGGCACGGGCCGATACTGACGGACTCGGGCGGCTTCCAGGTGTTCTCGCTGGCCGCGATGCGCAAGCTCTCCGAAGAGGGCGTGACGTTCCAGTCGCCGGTCAACGGAGACAGCGTGTTCCTGACGCCCGAAGTGTCAATGCAGGTGCAGCACGACCTCAATGCGGACGTAACGATGATCTTCGACGACTGCACGCCGTATCCGGCCGACGAGACGACGGCGCGCGCCTCGATGGAGTTGTCGCTACGGTGGGCGGCGCGCAGTCGTGCCCGGTTCGACGAGTTGAAGAACGACGAGCCCGACCGCGGTGAGGCGCTGTTCGGCATCGTGCAGGGCGGCATGTACGACGCGCTGCGCGAGACTTCCCTGCAAGGCCTGGCCGACATCGGCTTCGACGGCTACGCGATCGGCGGACTGGCTGTCGGCGAGCCCGAGGCGGAGCGCCTCGCGGTGCTCGATGCTTTACTGCCGCGGATGCCCGACGTGGCGCCGCGTTACCTGATGGGCGTGGGTACGCCCGTCGACATCGCCGAGGCCGTCATGCGCGGCGTGGACATGTTCGACTGCGTGATTCCCACGCGCCATGCGCGCAATGGCCAGCTGTATACGTCGCGCGGCAAGATCAAATTCCGTCATGCCGCTTACGTCGACGACACCTCGCCCGCGGATCCCGAGTGCGATTGCTACACCTGCAGGAACTACAGCCTCGCTTATATCCGGCACCTGGCGAGGTGCGGGGAGATTCTCGGGCCACGCCTCGCGACGCTGCACAACCTTCATTACTATCAAAAACTTATGCGCGATATTCGCGACGCGATCGATGCCGGGACGCTCGCGGACCTGGTCGCGAAGCTGCGCTCGGCCTACGCGCCGGACGACTGAGGACCGACCTTACCCTTGCCAAATTCATTGTCGCCCCCAGTTCCGGGGCTTGTGCCATAATACGCCGCTGTTTTTCGGGGACCTGTCATGGATTTCTTTATTCAGAACGCATACGCACAAGGTGCACAGCCGCAGGGCGACGGCACCAGCTTCATCATCATGATGGTGCTGATGTTCGCCGCTTTCTACTTTCTCCTCATTCGTCCGCAACAGAAAAAGGCGAAGCAGCACCAGGAACTGGTGAACGCACTGCAGGTGGGTGATGAGGTACTGACCGCCGGCGGCATACTCGGCAAGATCACGGGCGTCAGCGAGCACTATGCTGTCATCAAGATCAGCGGCAACACCGAGATCAAGATTCAGAAAGCCAGCGTTTCGGCCGTCGTACCGAAAGGCACTTACGACGAAGCATGAACAAATACCCGGCCTGGTTGAACCTGCTCGTCCTGGTCATCGTGCTGGCGGGCGTCCTGTTTGCGTTGCCGAACATCTACGGCAGCGTACCGGCGGTGCAGATCGCGGCCGGCGACGGGGCACCCTACGAGCAGCGCGAACTCGACGACTTCGTCGCTTTCATTGAGGATGCCGGCGCGACGCCGGAAGCCGCCTACCTGAAAGACGGCCGCGCCGTAATGCGCTTCGACCGCGTCGAGGACCAGGAACGCGCCTTTGCCGCGCTGCGCCAGGAATACCAGCGCGAAGCCAGTGTGGCGCAGACACTGGCGCCGCGCTTGCCGGCCTGGTTGCGCTCTCTCGGACTGAATCCCATGAGCCTCGGCCTCGACCTGCGCGGTGGCGTCTACGTCCTGCTCGAGGTCGACATGGACAAGGCGATCGAGAGTCGGCTGAAGAGCTACCAGCAGGATATCGACGACCGCCTGCGCGAGGCGAACATCCGGCACCGCGTGGATCTCGACGGCAACACGGTCACGGTGCGCCTGACCGGTGCGGGCGACATGGAAGCGGCACGCACCGTGGTGCGCCAAGCCGACGCGGACCTGCTCGTCAGCGACGGCGCCGACGGCAAGTCGCTGGTCGTGCGCATGAGCGAGCCGCAAATCAGCGCTCGCCAGGACTTCGCAATCGAACAGAACCTGACCACGCTCAGGAACCGTGTCAATCAACTCGGCGTTGCCGAACCCCTCGTGCAGCGCCAGGGCCTCGACCGTATCGTCGTGCAGCTGCCGGGCGTGCAGGACCCGACCGAGCTGCAGCGCATCCTCGGCGCCACGGCGACGCTCGAGTTCCGGCTCGTAGACACGACCGGCGACGAGCCCGGTTCGCGGCGCTACGCGGGCCGGGGCGACGAGCCGTCGGTCATCCTCAAGCGCTCGGTCGTCGCATCTGGCGACCAGATCGTCGACGCGCAGTCGGGTTTCTCGGAAGGACAGCCGGCCGTGTTCATCACGCTCGACTCGGCCGGCGGCGAGAAGATGCTCGAAACGACGATGAACAACCTGAACAAGCCGATGTCGACCGTGTTTATCGAAACGAAGCGCGTCCGTGAGACGATCGACGGCGTCGAGCAGCAGCGCACGATCACGACCGAGGAAGTCATCAACACGGCAACGATCCGCGGTGTGTTCAAGAACAGTTTCCAGATTACGGGGCTGACGCCGATGGAAGCGCGCGATCTCGCGCTGCTTCTGCGAGCGGGGGCGCTGGCGGCGCCGGTCTACCCCGTGGACGAGCGCACGATCGGGCCGAGCCTCGGGCAGGACAACATCGATCGCGGCTTCAACGCCATCAAGATAGGCTTCCTCGCGGTCATCATTTTCATGGCCATCTATTATCGCGCATTCGGGATGATCGCCAACCTGGCGCTGTTGTCGAACCTCTTGTTCATCGTCGCCATGCTGTCAATTCTCGGCGCGTCGCTGACCTTGCCGGGCATCGCGGGCATCGTCCTGACCGTGGGTATGGCCGTTGACGCCAACGTGCTCATCTTCGAGCGCATACGCGAGGAACTGTCGGGCGGGGCATCGCCCCAGTCCGCGATTGATTCGGGCTACGGCAAGGCGCTGAGTTCGATTACGGACGCCAACCTCACGACGCTGATCGCAGCGGTCGTCCTGTTCGCGCTGGGCACCGGACCGATCAAGGGCTTCGCGATCACGCTGTTGCTCGGCATCATCACGTCGATGTTCACGGCCATCGTCGGTACGCGCGCCATCGTCAACATCGCGTTCGGCGGCCGCAAGCTGCAGAGCCTGCCCATCTAGGAGATCGACATGAGATTGATCAAGGAAAAGACCAGTATCGATTTCCTGAGCTCGACGCGGCGCAAGATCGCGCTGGCGCTGTCGGTCGTATTCGTGGTCGTGTCGCTGGCATCGATCTTCACGCGCGGGCTCGAATTCGGCATCGACTTCACGGGCGGTGTTCTGCTCGAGGTTGCGTACACCGAGCCTGCCGATCTCGACGAGATTCGCGGCAACCTCGCTGCGGCCGGTTTCGACGACGCGCAGGTGCAGCTCTTCGGCCGCGACACGGACGTACTCGTGCGCCTGCCGCCGCAGGGCGACACGGCGGACGAGGTCCGCAGCCGGCTGCAGCAAACGCTGTCCGCAGGCGGCCGGGAAATCGAGCTGCGACGCGTGGAAACGGTCAGTGCCCAGGTCGGCAGCGAGCTTGCCGAAAAAGGTGCGCTGGCGATGGTCGTTGCGCTTCTCATGATCTTCGTCTACGTCATGGTTCGCTTCCAGTGGAAGTTCTCGGCAGGCGCCGTCGCGGCGCTCGTGCACGACGTCATCGTCACGGTCGGATTCTTCTCGATCTTCGCGCTGCCGTTCGACCTCACGGTCGTCGCCGCCGTGCTTGCAGTCATCGGCTACTCACTCAACGACACGGTCGTCGCCTTCGACCGAATTCGCGAGAATTTCCTCGGCCTGCGCGGCGTGTCGGCTGAGGAGGCCATGAACATCTCGATCAACGAAATGCTTGCGCGGACCCTGATCACGGGACTCACGACCCTGCTGGTACTCGTGGCGCTGCTCGTGCTGGGCGGCGAGTCGATCGCGCCGTTCTCGATCGCGCTGATCGTCGGTATCGTTGTCGGTACCTACTCGTCGATCTACACGGCGAGCGCGACGGCCTTGCTGCTCGACGTCAACCCGCAGGATCTGATCGAACCCATCAAGGACCCGTCGCTGATCGACGACCTGCCGTAGCAGGACGCGGCGTAAAACACACCCTCACACGCCTGCGGCTATGGATTCGGGGGTGTTCTACGCCGCGCTCAGGAAACGGCGATGGAGGCGAGTATTGCCTTGATGTCGTGCGCACAAAGCCGGGCGAGGCCGGCGTAGATCTTCGGCGTGCCGCAAAGGATGTGCCCGCTGTCGAGATAGTCCTCGCAGCCGTCGAGCCCGCTGACGATGCCGCCCGCCTCGCGGATGATCAGCGCGCCGGCGGCGAGGTCCCAGGCCTTGAGCCCGGTCTCCCAGAACGCGTCCAGCCGGCCGGCCGCGACGTAGCAAAGGTCGAGCGCCGCCGCCCCCGGTCGCCGCACGCCCGAAGTATTGCGCACCACCTTGCCCAGCATTTCGAGGTAGGGCCCCATGTCCCCGTCGTGCTGGCGAAACGGGAATCCCGTGCCGATCAGCGCGCGTTCCAATTCCTTGCTGCCGCTAACGCGGATCTTGCGATCGTCGAGTGTTGCGCCTTCACCGCGCGCGGCTGCGAAGACTTCCTGGCGCATCGGGTCGTAGACGGCGCCGGCCTCGATCCGGCCTTTGACCTTGACGGCAACCGAGACGCAAAACTGCGGGAAGCCGTGCAGGAAATTGGTCGTGCCGTCCAGGGGATCGATAATCCACACCGTGTCGGAATCGCCCCGCCTGCCGGACTCCTCGGCGAGGATCGCGTGGTCGGGATAGTGTTTGTGGATGACCTCGATGACGGCGGCCTCCGCCGCGCGATCCGCGTCACTGACGTAATCGTTATGTCCCTTCTTTTCGACACGCAGTTTGTCGAGTCGATTGAAGTGTCGAATCAGGATGCTGCCGCCGCGTCGCGCCGCCATCACGGCCACATTCTGTAGTGCGTTCATGAACGATTCCGTCAGTGTGAAAGAGCTCTGCGGCGGAGCCGCGGGGGCGGTAGAATACCGGACTTTCCAGGCCTTGTCCCTCCGCAATGTCCTTACGTATCGTGCTCGTCGGAACGACCCACCCCGGTAACATCGGCGCGGTTGCGCGCGCCATGAAGAACATGGGACTCGGTGACCTGCGCCTCGTCAGGCCAAAGTTCTTTCCGCACGAGGACGCGACGGTAAGAGCATCGGGCGCGTCGGACATCCTCGAGCGCGCCGTGGTCTGCGACTCGCTGGCCGAGGCGCTCGAGGGCTGCGTCTACGTGGCCGGCGCGAGCGCGCGCTCGCGCACCATCAACTGGCCCTGCATGGGTCCGCGAGACTGTGCCGAGCGCATGATCAGGGAGAGCGCCCATGGCGTTGCCGCCTGCGTTTTCGGTCCCGAGAAGACGGGCCTGCACAACGACGATCTCGACCTTTGCCACACACTGCTCACGATACCGACCGACCCTGGCTTCAGCTCGCTCAATCTCGCCATGGCTGTGCAGGTGATCGCCTATGAATTGCGCGTCGCCGGCATGCTCGACGAGGGCCCCGTGTTCGATGTCGAGGCGCCGCCCGCGACGAGTGAGGAAATGGAGCATTTCTACACGCACCTCGAAAACGTGCTCCGCGACATAAACTTTCTCGATCCGGACAACCCACGCCACCTGATGCGGCGCATGCGACGCCTGTTTATCCGGGCGCGGCCCGACAAGAACGAGGTGAACATCCTGCGCGGCATCCTCACGGCCATCGACAGAACGCGCGGCGGCGATGGACAGTAGCGGCGCTCCGATCTACCTCGACTACGCGGCGTCGACGCCCGTCGACGATCGTGTCTGGGAGCGGATGCGCGAGGTCAGCGAGCTGACCTGCGCCAACCCGTCGTCTACGCACGCCGCCGGCCGGATGACGCACGAGATCATTGCAAAAGCGGCACGCCAGCTCGGCGAGTTGCTCAACGCCCGTCCCGACACGCTCATCTGGACGTCGGGCGCGACCGAGTCCGACAACCTCGCGATCGCGGGCGGAGCACGTTACCGGGCGCAACGTGGCAGGCACATCGTATCGATGAAGACCGAACACAAGGCCGTGACGGACGTGCTCGAGCGACTGGAACGGGAAGGCTTCGACGTCACCTGGGTCGCACCCGATGCGCGCGGCGTGCTGGACCCTGCCGTGTTCGAGCAGGCGCTGCGACCGGATACGCAGCTGGCGTCGATCATGTATGTCAATAACGAAACGGGCGTCATCCAGGACATCGAAGCGCTCGGGACGATCTGTCGCGGGCGCGACATATTGTTTCACGTCGACGCAGCTCAGGCGGCCGGCAAGCTGCCGATAGACCTTGCCGCGCTGCCCGCGGACCTGGTGTCCGTGACGGCGCACAAGTTCTACGGGCCCAAGGGCGTCGGTGCGCTGTACATCGCCGATCGGCCCGGCTGCCACGTCGATCCGATCCTTTTCGGCGGAGGGCAGCAGCGCCGCATCCGTCCCGGCACCTTGCCGACCGAGTTGATCGCCGGATTCGGCACGACAGCGGAGATCGCGGCGGAGCGCATGGACGCGGACCTCGAGCACCTACGGGAAATGCGCGGCATGCTGTGGGAAGGCATCCGCGACCTCGACGGCATCCAGCTGAACGGCGATCCGGACGGGTTCCCGGGCATACTCAACGTCAGCGCCGAGGGCGTCGAGGGCGAGAGCCTGCTGCTCGCGCTCGAACCACTGCTCGTGGCGACGGGGAGCGCGTGCAATTCGAAGAGCCAGGAGCCGTCCTACGTGCTGCGCGCGCTGGGGCGCAGCGACCTGCAGGCCCAGAGCGCCATCCGTTTCAGCGCCGGACGGCCCACGACGCAGCAGGAGATCGAATTTGCGGCGCGCCACTATCGCCAGGCCGTCGCGCGACTGCGCGACCTCGCGCCCGCGGCATGAGCACGGATCTCTACAGCGCCGCCGTCCGCGAACTGTTCGCACGGCCGGCACATGCCGGACGGCTCGAGGACGGCCGCGTGGCCACGATCTGCGCGCAGGACGTGCGGCTCGAGCTCTCGGCCCGGGCCGAGGCCGGCCGCGTCGGGGCGCTGCGGTTTCGCGCCTGGGCGTGCCCGCACGTGATTGCGGCCGCCGAGGCGGCCTGCGCGCGGCTCGAGGGCGCCGCGATCGGCGAACTCCTTGAGTTCTCGGCGGTCGATCTTATGGAGAAACTCGCTGTACCGGTTGAGAAGACCGGACGTATACTAGTACTCGAAGATGTGGTTCGGTCGCTTGGGCGGGCGTTGCGCGACGGAACCTGAACTGTAACCGGAAGATTTGCATGGCAATTTCACTCACCGAATCCGCGGCGGACCGTGTCCGCTCCTATCTTGACCGGCGCAACGAGGCCATCGGGCTGCGGCTCGGGGTGACGCAAACGGGCTGTTCGGGCTACTCCTACGTCATCAACTACGCCGAGGCGATCGCACCGGGCGACGTCGTATTCGAGGAAAAGGGCGTCAAGGTGGTCGTGGACCCCGAGGCGCTCGCGCTCATTGACGGTACCGAGGTCGATTTCGTCAAAAGCGGCCTCAATGAGGCTTTCAGCTTCAGAAACCCCAACATCAAGGGCGAATGCGGCTGCGGCGAAAGCTTCAACGTCTGAAATTCCCGTAGTAGAATTAACCGCTTACGTCTTTCCACGCCCGGCTCGTCGCCGGGCGCTCACTATCTTTCACAGGAACAAAGGACTGAATAATGGCCGTTGAGCAGACGCTCTCCATCATCAAGCCGGATGGCGTACAAAAGAACCTGATCGGGGAAATCTACAGCCGCTTCGAGAAAGCCGGGCTGGAAATCGTTGCAGCCCGGATGGTGCACCTCACGACCGAGCAGGCGCAGGGATTCTATGCCGTTCACAAGGAGCGACCGTTTTTCAATGACCTGGTCAGCTACATGACGTCGGGCCCGGTCGTCGTCCAGGTGCTGCAGGGCGACGACGCCGTTGCGAAGAACCGCGAGATCATGGGCGCCACGAACCCGGCCGACGCGGCACCCGGCACCATCCGCAAGGATTTTGCGGAGAGCATCGAGGAGAACGTCGTGCACGGTTCCGACGCCACAGAAACAGCCGCTGTCGAGATTGCCTTTTTCTTCGGCGATGACGGCGTTTGCCCGAGAACCCGCTGAGCGACAATGAACGCCGCCCCCGCAAAGACCAACCTGCTCGGCATGTCTCGGGACACGCTCGAGCAGTTCTTTGCCGAGCGCGGTGAAAAGCCGTTTCGCGCGCGACAGGTCATGCAGTGGATCTACCAGCGCAGCGCGACCGACTTCGACGAGATGACGGACCTGTCGAAAAAGCTGAGGGAGCAGCTGCACCGGGATGCCGTGATCGCACTGCCCCGTGTGCAGGCGCGCCACGACTCGACCGACGGTACGGTCAAGTGGCTGTTTGCCACCGATTGCGGGCAGGCCGTGGAGACGGTGTTCATACCGGAGCCCGGCCGCGGCACGCTGTGTATTTCGTCGCAGGTCGGGTGCGCTCTCGACTGCGCGTTCTGTGCGACCGGTGCGCAGGGCTTCAACCGCAACCTGACGAGTGCGGAGATTATCGGCCAGGTGTTCGTCGCGAACCGTGAGCTGCCGCGCCGCGACAATGGCGAACCCGCCGTCACCAATGTCGTCTTCATGGGCATGGGAGAACCACTGGCGAACTACCGCAATGTCGTCCCCGTCCTGCGCCTCCTGATCTCCGACTGGGGTTACGGCCTGTCGCGCCGGCGCGTGACGATCAGCACGTCGGGGATCGTGCCTCACATCGACAAGCTGGCGGACGAGTGCAACGTGTCGCTGGCCGTTTCCCTGCATGCGCCGAACGACGAACTGCGCGACAGGCTCGTGCCGATCAACAAGCTGCACCCGATACGGGACCTGCTGACCGCGTGCTGGGAATACGCGGCGAAACACTCGAACCGATTTATCACGTTCGAATACGTCATGCTGCGCGGCGTCAACGATTCCCTAGGGCATGCCGACGAGCTGTATGAACTGCTCCGCAACAGGCCCGCCAAGGTGAACCTGATCCCGTTCAACCCGTTCCCGGGGACCGTATTCAAGCGTTCTTCGGCGGAAACGATCCGGCACTTCCAGGATCGCCTCCGCCAGCACGGCCTCGTGGCGACGACGCGCAAGACGCGCGGCGATGACATCGACGCGGCGTGCGGTCAACTCGCCGGAGACGTCAGCAACCGCGTGCGCAATCCACTCGGCCGAAAGAAGATCGGCGAACCGAGGGGCGATGACAGAAACATAAAGGTGGCATCAGCGTGAAAAAGAGCGAAATCCTTGCGGTACTGTCTCTCGCCGGTCTCCTGTTGTCCGGCTGCGTCTCGTCGACGACGACCGGGGCAATCGAGCGCCAGCCCAGCGGCGACGCTGCGGAGTACAACTACGAGCTCGGCCGCAGCTACCTGCAAAACGAGAGCTACGAGCTCGCGCGCGACCGACTGCACCGGGCGCTCGAAATCGATCCGCGCATGGCCAAGGCCCATATGGCGCTGGGCATGACCTACGAGGCGCTCGACAACCCCCGACTCGCGACGGAGTCCTACGAGAAAGCCGTGCGAATGGCTCCGCGGGATTTCAATATCCTGAATGGCTACGCCGTGTTCCTCTGCAAGAAGCAGGACTACGTCGGGGCGCGCCGCTATTTCGAGAGAGCTGCCAACCATCCCGAAAATGACGACGCCGAGCGTACTCTCACGAACGCCGGGCTGTGCATGGCACAGAAACCGGATCCCGAGGCCGCGGAGGCGTTTTTCCGCGAGGCGCTGGAACGCAAGGCGACCTACGGTGAGGCACTCCTGCAGTTGTGCCTGTTGAAATACCAGCAGCAGGATTACCTCGGCGCGCGCGCCTTCCTGCAACGGTTCATGGCATCGCATCGCGCGACGGCCGGCGTATTGCTTCTCGCGGCCGAGATCGAGGGCAAACTCGGCAACGACCGGGGCCGCAGCGAATTCGTCAACCGGTTGCTGCGCGAATTCCCGGAGTCGCCCGAAGCCCGCAAGGCGCTGAGCAGCGGATAAAGCATGACCGACGACGTCGACAAACAGGAGACCAGCGACAGCGCGCCGCAAGGACCGCGTGGCGGACAGCGCCTGGCCGAAGCGCGACGCGAGCAACAAATTGCGGTGCTGGAGATTGCCAAGGAGCTGCACCTCGACGAGCACAAAGTGCGCGCCCTCGAGCGTAACGAATTCGAGGTTCTCGGTGCGCCCGTATTTGCCAAGGGCTATCTGCGCAAGTACGCGCAGCTCGTCAACGTCAACGGCGACGACGTCCTGGCCGACTATTACCACATGAACCGCAGCGCCGAAGCGCCGCCCGTCGTGCCGTCGCGGCCACGGCCACGCCAGGAGCTGTCCCCCGGGCCCTGGATCGCCGTGATCGTTGTCATCATTCTTGCGGTGACGGCCTACCTGTGGTTCACGCGCCCGGATGCGCCCGCGATCGACGTCCCGGATCGTGCCGTCGAGGCCGCACCGGCCGTTTCGTCGCCCGATGTCAACGACAACCTGGAAGAGGCCGGCGCCGACGACTCTTCGGTAGTCGCTGAACCCGAGCCCGAGCCCGAGCCCGAGCCCGCGTTCGAGCCCGAGCCGCAGAGCGCGCAGCCGGTGGCAGTGCCGCCCGTCGAGGAAACGAGTTCCCCCGCTATTGCCGAGGGACAGGTGAGACTGTTGCTCACCTACACCGGCGACTGCTGGACCGAGGTGACTGACGCGACGGGCAGGCGCCTGTTTTTCGCACTCGGCCGGGACGGCCGCAGCGTGGAGCTCAGCGGCGCGGAGCCGCTCAACGTACTTTTCGGCAACCCCGGCAACGTCAACGTCGCCGTCAACGGCGATGCTTTCGCGCTGCCCGAGTCGGCGCGCCCGGACCGTCCGCTACGTCTTTCGATAGCCGGACCATGAGCAGGAAACCGAAGACGGTTCGCGGGATGAACGACATCCTGCCCGACGTGGCGGCCCGCTGGCAGCACCTCGAAGGTGAGGTCGAGGACCTCATCGAAGCCTATGGGTATCGCCAGGTCCGGTTGCCGTTGCTCGAACACACCGAAGTGTTCCGCCGCTCGATCGGCGAGGTCACCGATATCGTCGAGAAGGAGATGTATACCTTCGACGATGACGGCGACAGCCTGACGCTGCGCCCGGAAGCCACGGCGAGCATGGTCCGTGCCGGCATTACGCACGGGCTATTCCACAACCAGAAGCAGAAACTCTGGACCGTCGGGCCGATGTTCAGGCGTGAGCGGCCGCAGGCCGGCCGCTACCGGCAGTTTCACCAGTTTGACGTCGAGGCCATGGGCTATGCGGGGCCGGACATCGACGCGGAGCTCATCATCATGTGCGCCCGCCTGTGGAAACGCCTCGGCATCGACCGGATCCGGCTCGAGATCAACTCGCTCGGCGCCGCCGGATCTCGCGCCAGTTACCGGGACGCCCTCGTCGAGTACTTCGATGGCGTGAAAAGCCGGCTCGATGAGGATAGTATTCGCCGGCTTGACAAGAACCCGTTGCGGATTCTCGACAGCAAGAACCCGGACATGCAGGAGGTCGTCGCCGGCGCGCCGGTAATGCTCGATCATCTCGACGCGGATTCGGCCGAGCATTTTGCGGGCCTCCGGGCATTGCTCGACGCGGCCGGAGTCGACTACGAGGTCAATCCGAGGTTGGTCCGCGGGCTCGATTACTATTCGCGCACCGTGTTCGAGTGGGTGACCGACGCGCTGGGTTCGCAGAATGCCGTATGCGCGGGCGGCCGCTACGACGGCCTGGTCGAGAAGCTCGGTGGCCGCGCCACGCCGGCGATCGGCTGGGCGATGGGCGTCGAGCGTTTCGTCGCGCTGTACGAGGCATGTGGCGGTACTTTCCCGAAGGTGGCGCCTGACGTTTACCTCGTCGCGGTGGGCGATGGCACGCGCGAGCGGGCGTTTGCGTTGGCCGAGGAATTGCGTGACGACGATGCGGGCATCCGCGTGGAAACGAATCTCGGTAACGGCAGCTTCAAGGCGCAAATGAAGCGCGCGGACAAGAGCGGGGCACGTTTCGCGCTGGTGCTCGGTGAGCAGGAACTTGCCGAGTCGCGGATCGGCTGCAAGCCGCTCAGGAGCGACGAGGAACAGGAGAGCATTGCGCTGGCAGACCTGGCGGCAGTGCTGAAGGACAAGTTGAAACGCGCCTGACGGCGCAGGCAGGAAGGCAATCCAGTGGACGATCTAATTTCCGAAAAAGAACAGATTGAGCAGATTCGCGTGTGGTGGTCGGAGTACGGCGGCTACGTTATCGGCGGACTGGGACTCGGTATCGCGCTGCTCGTGGGCTGGAATTACTGGCAGAACAGCAAGCTGGAAGCCGAGTTGGCCGCCTCAGCCAGGTACGAGGCGCTGACCAACCACGTTGTCGAGGGCAAGCTCGAGGAGGCCGAAACCGTCGCGGCCGAGCTCGTCGCCACCTACGCCGGGACACCGTACGCTGGCCAGGCCAGGCTCGCGATGGCCCGGCTCTACATGGACCAGAACCGCGACCAGGACGCCGTCGAGACGCTGCGGGAACTGGTCGACAGCGACGTCGGCGAGGCGCTCAAGGGCGTGGCCCGGGCACGGCTCGCGCGCATCCTGCTCTACCAGGGCAAAGCCCAGGACGTCGTTGATTTGCTCGAGGGCCAGCCGTCCGGGGCATTCGCAGCGATTTACAATGAAATGCTCGGCGACGCCTATCATGCATTGGGCCGGCCCGGAGACGCGCAAACGGCGTACCAGGCCGTGATGCTCGATCCGCTGGCGCAGGCGACCGTCGACCAGCAGCTCGTGCAATGGAAGTCACTGGACCTGCCGGAAACGGAAGAGGCGATGCAGCCTGGCTCAGCACCGGAAGGAGGTCCAGCCGAGGAAGCGTCGGATGACGCGGACGCCGAATCCGCCGAAGAGACATCGGCGGACGAGAGCACGGAGTGAACCAACGATTTCGCATTGCGGGCCTCACGGTCGCGGCGCTGCTCATTGCGGGCTGTGGCCTGTTTGGCGACGACGAAGACGAACTCAAACCGGCCGAACTCGTCGATATCGAAGCGACGATCGACGTGAAGCGGCTCTGGAGCGCAAAGATCGGCGGCGAGTCCGAGTTCCTGCGCGTCGCGCTGCGACCGACCGGTGATGGCGCGCGGGTCTACGCGGCAAGCCCGGACGGCAAGGTCACGGCGTTCGACCCCGAGACGGGTCGGCAAATCTGGCGCACCGACCTCGACCTCGCGCTGTCGGCCGGTCCCGGTAATGGCGAAGGGCACGTTGCCGTCATCGCGACGGACGGCATTGTGATCCTTCTCGATGCGACCGACGGCACGCAGAAGTGGCGTGCCGACATTGGCGGCGAATCGGTGTCGCAGCCATTGATAGAGGATGACACGGTCATCGTGCAGACCATCGGCAACCGGTTGCAGGCGCTGTCCCTGTTCGATGGCCAGCCGCGCTGGTCGATCCAGCGGGACACGCCGCCGCTGACAATGCGCGGTTCGGCAAGCCCGGTTGCCGTGGGCTCGGTGGTCGTCGCGGGATTCGATTCAGGTCGACTCCTCGCCGCGGAGATCGAGTCCGGCACGGTCGTGTGGGACATCCTGCTGTCGCCGCCGCAGGGTCGCTCCGATCTCGATCGCCTGTCCGACATCGACGGGGCGCTGGCGGTCGTCGGACAGGACGTCTACGCGGTCGGATACCAGGGGCGGCTCGCGGCTCTGGCGTCGGAGTCGGGACAGGTTCTCTGGAGCCGGGACATTTCGTCCTACGAAGGCGTCGCGGCCGACTGGAACAGCCTGTATACGATCCGCGACGAAGGCGAGCTGATCGCCCTGACGCGCCGCAACGGGACGGAAATCTGGCGCAATGACTCGTTGCTGCGCCGCGAGCCGACCCTGCCAATACCATTCGCTACGACGGTCGTTGTTGGCGACCTGGAGGGCTACATCCACTTCTTCAATGCGATCGACGGTGCTGCCGTGGCGCGTGAGAAGCTGGGCGGCAAGGCGATAACGAGCGAACCGTTCGTCATGTCCAACCGTGTATACGTGCAGTCGGACGGCGGCCAGATCGGCGCCTACGCAATCGTGGACGATCGGCCCAAGCGCACGCAACCCGACGTCATGCAAGACGAATAGGCCGGGCAAGGTGACATCCGATGCTCCCTGTAATCGCGCTCGTCGGCCGGCCCAATGTTGGCAAGTCGACGTTATTCAACCGCCTCACGCGCTCGCGTGATGCGCTCGTCGCCGATTACCCCGGGCTGACCCGCGATCGCAAGTACGGGTTCGGCCGGCTCGGGCCATTGCCCTATATCGTCATCGACACGGGAGGTGTCGCGGGCGGCGAGGAAGGCATCGACGAGGTTATGGCTGAACAGACCGTCAGGGCGCTGCAGGAGGCCGACGCTGCCATCATCATGGTCGACGGTCGCAGCGGTATCACGGCGGCCGATGAACACGTCGCTCAACTGGCGCGACGCCACGCGAAGAAGACGTGGCTCGCCGTCAATAAAGCCGAGGGGCTCGAGGCCGCCACGGCCAACGCGGAATTCTATGCGCTGGGCCTCGGTGAGCCTGTCGCCGTCTCTGCCGCGCACGGCGATCGCATCGCCGCGCTCATGGACGACGTGCTCGCGGGTTTCGAGGCCGACGCGGTCGCGCCCGACGCCGACGACGAACACGACCTGCGCATCGCGATCGTCGGGCGTCCCAACGTCGGCAAGTCGACGCTGGCCAATCGGCTGCTCGGCGAGGAGCGGCTCGTCGTCTACGACCAGCCGGGGACGACGCGGGACACCGTGGAAGTGCCTTTCGAGCGTGACGACCGCAAGTACATGCTTATCGATACGGCCGGTATCCGCCGCAAGGCGCGGGTCAGCGAAGCGATCGAGAAGTTCAGCATCGTCAAGGCGCTGCAGGCGATCGAAAAAGCACATGTCGTCATCGCCGTGCTCGATGCGCGCGACGGGGTGACCGAGCAGGACGTGAGTCTCCTCGGGCTCGTGTGCGAGCGCGGCCGGGCGCTTGTTGTCGTCACCAACAAGTGGGACGGGCTGTTGCCCGAGCAACGCAAGAAAGTCCGTGACGATCTCGAGCGGCGCCTGCCGTTTCTCGATTTTGCCGAGCGCATCACGATTTCTGCATTGCACGGCACGGCAGTGGGCGACCTGCTGCCGGCGGTCGAGCGCGCCTACGCCGCCGCAACGGCCGACCTGTCGACGACGGCACTCACGCGGGAACTCGAGGCTGCCGTGATGGAACATCCACCGCCGCTCGTGCGCGGCCGGCGTATCCGCCTGCGGTACGCGCATCAGGGCGGCCGCAACCCGCCCGTCATCGTCATCCATGGCAACCAGACGGAGCGGCTGCCCGAGGCGTACCGGCGCTACCTGGTCAATCGCTTCCGCAAAGCGTTTAAACTGAAAGGCACGCCGGTACGGCTGTCGTTCAAAACCGGCGATAATCCGTACAAGGGACGACGCAACAAGCTCACGCCGCGCCAGGAGCGCAAACGCGCGCGCTTGATGAAGCGCGTCAAGAAGTAGGAGAGGGCAGTGGATTCGGCGCGCAAATACGTGACCTACGACGGGCGCTTCCGCATGCATCATGCGGGCGATCTCGAGTCCCCGACCTTTGCCTACGAAACCTGGGGCAAGCTGAACAAGGCCCGCGACAACGCCGTGCTGATCTTCACGGGCCTGTCGCCGTCAGCCCACGTCACGTCGAGTGTCGAGGACCCGACGCCGGGCTGGTGGGAAGACATGGTCGGCATCGAGCACCCGATCGACACGGAGCGGTATTTCGTCATCTGCGTGAACTCGCTCGGCAGCTGCTTCGGTTCGACGGGCCCGGCTTCGGTCAACCCGGAGACCGGGCAGCGCTACGGCCTCGATTTCCCGTTGTTGACGCTCGAGGACGTCGCCGAGTCGGCGTGGTACGTCGTGCAGCACCTGGGCATCGATGTGCTGCACACCGTCGTCGGCTGTTCAATGGGCGGCATGACGGGCCTCGCCTTTTGCGTGCGTCACCCCGACAACGTGCGCAATTTCGTGTCGGTATCGTCGGCGGCGCGTGCCCTGCCGTTTTCCATCGCGGTGCGGTCCCTGCAGCGTGAAATGATTCGCTCGGACCCGAAGTGGAACGGAGGTGATTACGATGTCGATGACCCGCCGGCGACGGGTCAGCGGCTTGCGCGCAAGCTCGGGATGATTACCTACCGTTCCGCCGAGGAATGGGTACAGCGATTCGGTCGAGAGCGCTCGACCTCGCAGGGCCGTGACAAGGGCCAGTTCGTTTGCGAGTTTGCGGTCGAATCCTACCTCGAGAACACGGCGCGCAAGTTCACGGGAGCGTTCGACCCGAACTGTTACCTCTACCTTTCGCACGCGTCGGACCTTTTCGATCTCGCCGACTACGGCGGCTCGCTGGAGAAAGGCTTCGAACGCCTGCAGCTCGAGCGCGTGCTCGTGCTCGGCGTGCGCACCGACATCCTGTTCCCGCTTCACCAGCAGCAGGAGCTTGCCGAAGGGTTTTCGAAGACCTGCACGGACACGCAGCTCGTCGAACTCGACTGCATTCGCGGCCACGATTCCTTCCTCGTGGACATGGATGCGTTCCGTCCCGTGATCTGGGACTTTATGGCGTAGGCAGGACGATCGCCGGGTCGACGGCCGTACCGTTCAGGTAGGTGCCGAAATGCAGGTGCGGACCCGTTACGCGGCCGGTCGCGCCGACTGCGCCCAGGACATCGCCGGTCGCGAGTTCCTCGCCTTCCTCGACCGCGATCTCGCTCAGGTGGCAATACATCGTCACGTAGCCCTGCCCGTGGTCGAGAATGACCGTATTGCCATTGAAGAAGTAATCGCCCGTGGCGCTCACGACGCCATTGCGCGGCGCCGTGACCGGGGTGCCGCTGCCGGCGGCAATGTCCATGCCCTTGTGCGGCGAGCGCGGCTGGTCATTGAAGAAGCGGCGCAGGCCGAAACTCGAGCTGCGCGGGCCTGCGACGGGTGCTTCCAGCGCGATGCCATCGACCGGCACGTCCCTGAACTGATTGAGCGCGGCGTCGATGATTTTCCGTTCCCGCCCGATGCGGTCGAGCTGCGCCTGGCTCGGCGTAACGTGACTCTGGTTCTTGACCGTCAGGCGCTGCTCCTCGTAGTGATGGTCGTGGACAGGAAAGGACACTTCCTCGCCCGCGATGACCAGCTCGATCTCGCCGGGCTCGGCGTCGAGCGGGATGCCCACGACGGCTTTCCAGAGCGCCCCGTCCTGAACGACCAGCACGGGCCTGCCATTCCACGAGACCTCGGGCGCTGGCGCAGTAGTCTCATTGAGAGGGAGAATCGCGATCCCGCCCGGTCGCCACGCAGACTCGGGCGCAGCCAGTGCATCGGCTGCGACCAGCACCGCCAAGAGCATCAGAGCATGTTTCATTCCTTAACGACCTTTGTCACGTTGGCCCACAACTCTCCCTTGGACAAGCGTGCGCGGATTTCGTCTCCTTCTTTTGCGCCCGCCGTATCCGTCATGGCCTTGCCGCTCGCGTCGAGGACGATCGCATAGCCGCGTTCCAGCGTTGCCAGTGGGCTCACGGAGTGCAGTGCACGCCCGAGCAGGGCGATGCGGTGATCAAGCCCGGACAGGGATTTATGCGCGCCGGCCGCCAGGCGCTGCTGCAGTGAAGCGAGCCGGCCGATCGAGCGTTGCACCGAGACGGCCGGCGAGAGTTGCAGAAGCTCGCCGCGCAGCGTCTGCACATCGTGACGTCGGCTCAGCAGCTGCCGTCGCAGCGCGTTGACCATGCGCGCGCTGAGCCAGTCGACCTGCTGCGCCCGGTCTTCGACGGCACGTTCGCCAACGCGCGCGATGCGCGAGGCCAGGGCTTTGATGCGCCGCAGCCAGTCCTGCCGGTCGGGCACGACGATCTCGGCTGCACCCGAGGGTGTCGGCGCGCGCACGTCGGCAACGAAGTCGGCAATCGTGAAATCCACCTCGTGGCCGACTGCGCTGACGATCGGGATCGGGCAATCGGCGATAGCTCGTGCCAGGGTCTCGTCGTTGAATGCCCACAGGTCCTCGAGCGATCCACCCCCGCGGCCGATGATCAGCACATCGCACTCGTCGCGGCGCACTGCGGTCTGCAGCGCCGCTACGAGTTCACCAGGCGCGGCATCGCCCTGGACGGCGGCGGGATAGACGACAACGGGCACGCCCGGGAAACGCCGGCCAAGCACGGTAATGATGTCGCGAATGGCGGCGCCGCTCGGCGAAGTGATCACGCCGACACGGGCGGGCAGCGCTGGCAGCGCCTGCTTGCGGTCTTCGTCGAACAGTCCTTCGGCCTGCAGCTTTCTCTTCAGCGCGTCGAAGCGCTGCTTGAGCACGCCTTCGCCGGCCGGTTCCAGCTGCTCGACGATGAGCTGGTAATCACCGCGCGGCTCGTACAGGCTGACGCGGCCGTAGGCGAGGACCTTGTCGCCGTCCTTGAAGCCGATCGCAGGGCCGCGCTGGCGCTGCCGGAACCAGGCTGCGCGCACCTGCGCCTTTTCGTCCTTGAGACTGAAATAGATGTGGCCGGAAGCCGGTCGCGCCATGTTGGAGATCTCGCCCTCGACCCACAGCCGCGCAAGCCCCTTTTCGAGCAGGGCCTTGGCACGGCGATTGAGCTGGGAGACAGTGATCGCGGCTTCGGTGGGCATTGATGGATTATAACGATTCCGGTGGCATGCGCGGTTTTGGGCACGATCGGGCCTGAAGGCCCTCCGACATGACCATTGGCGTTTACCGGGCCGCAGCGCAAGCGTACAATCGCCGGCTACCCCGAAGCCGAGCCTCGTAATTTTCATGCGCATTGCCAAGGAAGCCCTGACCTTTGACGACGTACTGCTGCAGCCCGGCTATTCCGAAGTTCTGCCGCGCGACGTCGATCTGAGCACCGCACTGACCCGGGATATTCGACTCAGCATTCCGATCCTGGCGGCAGCCATGGACACGGTAACCGAAGCACGCCTCGCGATCGCACTGGCGCAGGAAGGCGGCATCGGCATCATTCACAAGAACATGACCGTCGAACAGCAGGCCCGGGAAGTTCTCATGGTCAAGAAGTTCGAGTCGGGCATGGTGCGCAACCCGATCACGGTGTCGTCCGACATGACGATCCGCGAAGTCATCGATCTGACCCGCGCTATGGGCATTTCCGGCATGCCCGTCGTGGACGACGGGGTCACGGTGGGCATCGTCACGGGCCGCGACATTCGTTTCGAGACGCAGCTCGATGCGCCGGTGTCCAAGGTCATGACGCCGCAGGAGCGTCTCGTCACCGTGCGCGAGGGCGCGCCCGACGAGGAAGTGCTCGGGCTGTTGCACAAGCACCGCATCGAGAAAGTCCTCGTCGTCGACGACAACTTCAAGCTGCAGGGCATGATCACGGCGAAGGACTTCCAGAAGGCCAAGGACTTCCCGCTGGCGTGCAAGGACACGGCCGGTGCGCTGCGCGTCGGCGCCGCCGTCGGCACCGGCGGCGAAACCGACGACCGGGTCGAGGCGCTGGTCGAGGCGGGCGTCGATGTACTGGTCGTCGATACGGCGCACGGCCATTCGAAGGGCGTGCTGGACCGCGTGCGGCGCGTGAAGAAGAGCTACCCCGATTTGCAGGTCATCGGCGGCAACATCGCCACGGGCGCCGCGGCAGAGGCGCTGGTCGAAGCGGGGGCCGATGCCGTCAAGGTCGGTATCGGGCCGGGATCGATCTGCACGACGCGCGTCATCGCGGGCGTCGGCGTGCCGCAGATCTCCGCGGTTGCCGAGGTGGCTGAGGCGCTGGGCGCTTCCGGCATACCGCTGATCGCGGACGGCGGCATCCGCTATTCCGGCGATATCGCCAAGGCGATCGTCGCGGGTGCGCACAGCGTCATGATCGGCGGATTGTTCGCGGGCACCGAGGAGTCGCCCGGCGAGGTCGAGCTGTACCAGGGCCGTTCCTACAAGTCGTACCGTGGCATGGGTTCGGTCGGCGCAATGGGGCAGACACAGGGTTCGTCGGATCGCTACTTCCAGGACGCGACCGAAGAACTCGAAAAACTCGTTCCCGAAGGCATCGAGGGTCGCGTCGCTTACAAGGGTGGCCTCGTGGCCATCGTGCACCAGCTTATCGGCGGCGTGCGTGCCTCGATGGGCTACACGGGCTGCGCGAGCATCGACGAGATGCGCAACAAACCCCGGTTCGTGCGCATGACCGGCGCGGGAATCAAGGAAAGCCACGTGCACGACGTGACGATCACCAAGGAAGCGCCCAACTACCGGTCGCAGAACTGATGTCGGTCGACATCCACGCCAACAAGCTGCTGATCCTCGACTTCGGCAGCCAGTACACGCAATTGATCGCCCGCCGCGTTCGCGAAGTCGGCGTCTACTCGGAGATTCACCCCTGGGACATGTCGGACGAGGACATCCGGTCCTTCGAACCGAGCGGTATCATCCTGTCGGGCGGCCCCGAGTCCGTGAACCTGGACGACCCGCCGCGGGCGCCGCAGGTCGTCTTCGAACTGGGTGTGCCGGTGCTGGGTATCTGCTACGGCATGCAGACCATGGCCGCGCAGCTCGGCGGCAAGGTCGAGGCCTCGTCGCATCGCGAATTCGGCTACGCGGAAATCGAACCGGTCGAGAGCCGCCTGCTGCACGGCCTCAGTGACGAAGCCAGCCACGCGATGCTGCAGGTCTGGATGAGCCACGGCGACCGCGTCGAGCAGCTGCCCGACGGCTTCACCGCGACTGCGTCCAGCGCGAATTCACCGCTCGCGGCGATGGAGGATAGCGGCCGCAATTTCTACGGCGTGCAGTTCCATCCCGAGGTCACGCACACGCCGCAGGGCCTCAAGATCCTGCGCCGCTTCGTTCACGAAATCTGCGCCTGCCCGGGCGACTGGACGCCCGGAAACATCGTCAGGGACGCCATCGAACAGGTGCGTGCGCAGGTCGGCGACGGCAAGGTGCTGCTGGGGCTGTCCGGCGGCGTCGATTCGTCGGTCGTGGCGGCATTACTGCACGAAGCGATCGGCGACCAGCTCGTGTGCGTATTTGTCGACCACGGCCTCTTGCGTCACAACGAAGGTGACCAGGTCATGGAGACGTTTGCCGAGCACATGCACATCAATGTGATTCGTGTGAACGCTGAGGACCGGTTCTTTGACGCGCTCGAAGGTGTGAAAGACCCCGAGGAGAAGCGCAAGATCATTGGTGGCCTTTTTATCGAGGTATTCGATGAGGAGGCGCACAAGCTCGAGGGCATCGAGTGGCTCGCGCAGGGCACGATCTATCCCGACGTCATCGAGTCGGCGGGTTCCAAGACCGGCAAGGCGCACGTCATCAAATCGCACCACAATGTCGGCGGGTTGCCCGAGAAGATGCGTATGAGGCTCGTTGAACCGCTGCGCGAGTTGTTCAAGGACGAGGTGCGCAAGATCGGACTCGAACTGGGCCTGCCGCGCGAGATGGTTTACCGTCACCCGTTCCCGGGTCCGGGCCTCGGCGTACGCATTCTCGGCGAGGTCCGGCCGGAGTATGCCCGGTTGCTGCAGCTCGCCGACGACATCTTCATCGAGGAACTGCACAAGCAGAAGCTCTACGACGCAACGAGCCAGGCGTTCGCCGTGTTCCTGCCCGTCAAGTCCGTGGGCGTCATGGGCGACGGCCGCCGCTACGACTACGTGGTCGCGCTGCGCGCCGTGGAGACCATCGATTTCATGACGGCGCGCTGGGCGCGCCTCCCATACGAGTTCCTCGAGCACGTGAGCCTGCGCATCATTAACGAGGTCGACGGTATCTCCCGCGTCACCTACGACATCTCGGGCAAGCCGCCCGCGACGATCGAGTGGGAGTAGGGGCAGAGGCTGTGGCATGAACTGGTCGGCGGCTGACGAGATGGGTATGCGCGCGGCACTGGCCGAAGCCGAGGCGGCAGCGCAGGCGGGCGAGGTCCCCGTGGGCGCGGTCATCGTCGTGGGCGGCGAGGTCGCTGCGGCGGCGCACAACGCAACCATCAGCAACCGGGACCCGAGCGGTCATGCCGAGGTCCTCGCGCTGCGAGCAGCCGCCCGGCGCATAGGCAACCACCGATTGGCAAGCGCCACGCTTTACGTGACGCTGGAACCCTGCATCATGTGCGTCGGGGCGATCGCAGAGGCGCGCGTCGCGCGCGTCGTGTTCGGGGCATACGATCGAAAGGCCGGCGCGTTGGGCAGCGTCGAAGACCTGTCGGACTCGCGCGCGCTGCAGCATCGCCTCGAAGTCAATGGCGGCTTGCTGGCCGACGATTGCGCGGCCCTGCTGCAGGCTTTTTTCGCGGCGCGCCGCGACGGCTGAGCGCGCTCAGGCGGTCTCCCCGGGCTCGTCACCCGCGACAGTCTCGGCCTCTTCGGTCTCTTCCTGCTCGGTCAGCCAGATGAGAATGTTGTAGTACGCGCGAATGTTGTTGACGTAGAGCACAGGCTCCCAGCCGCGCGCATAGCCGTAGGGCAATCTGGAATACCACTTGCGCTGCGCCTTCAACGGCAGAGCGGCGCTCAGATCGATCCAGGAGTCGGGATCGCCCCCTTGCCATTCGACGATCGTGCGCGCGTCCATCAGGTGGTTGAAACCTACGTTGTAGGCTGCGAGTGCCATCCAGGTGCGGTCGGGCTCGTCGACCGTGTCGGGGACGCGTTCGGTCTGCAGCACAAAGTACTCGGCACCGCCGAAAATGCTGGATTCGGGATCCTCCCTGTCCTCGAGACCCAGGAAATCCGCCGTCGCCTGGGTCAGCATCATGATGCCGCGCACCCCGGTCGGCGACACAGCGTTGGCGCGCCAGTGAGATTCCTGGTAGCCCATCGCGGCGAGCAGGCGCCAGTCGACGCCGTGCACCGCGCCGGCTTCCTCGAACATGGCCCGATAGCGCGGCAGGCGGCTTTCGTAGTGGCGAATGAAGTTGCGCGTGCCGACGTAATCGTACTTCTCCGTATGGCCGTAGTAACGATCGTGCACGCGGGCCAGCATTCCCGAGCGGTCCGCCGAGATGATGAAGTCGTCGGCGCGAGCCAGGAGCGAATCGCCGTCAACCTTGGGGAACGCCCAGGCGATCGGGTCGTCGACCTGCAGGTCGAGTGCGACACGCAGCTCCGGATAGAAGTGCCGCTGGATGTCGAAGTCCGGGCTATCCGAAATCGTCAGATCGACCTCGCCAACGGCAACCTTGGTGAGCAGGTCGGCGGCTTCGACGTCGGCGTTTTCCGTCCACTCCAGTTCCGGGAACTCCTCCTGCAGCGACTGGAGAATATCCACGTGACTCGTCGAGGCGAGAACCTCGATCGACCGGTCGAGGATGTCCTCGATCTCGCGCGGGCGCCCCGTTCCCAGCTTGTAAATGAGATGCACGTCCACGGATTCGTAAGGATGGCCGAAATTGAGGTATTCGCGCCGGGAATCCGTCACCGACAGGCCCGCCGCCGCCATGTGCGCCTCGCCGGACACGAGCAGCGGCAGGATCTCCGAGACGTTGTCGACCGGCAGCACGACGAGCGTAACCCCCAGTTCCTCGGCGAACGCCTGGATGAGATCGTATTCGGGCCCGGTCGGCCCGTCCGGACCCACCGTGTACGAGGTCGGGCTGTTGCGCGTTACCACGCGCAGCTCCCCGGTTTCCAGGACCTGGTCGAGGAGCGGCGGCGCGGACGAGCAGGTTCCGATCAGCAGCGCCAGTGTGATGATGAGCGTTATGCGCAAACGCGGCTTCCCACGGTCACGAAAACCCTATTATCTCACCGGAGCCGGGCTGAAGGACACTTGACATTGCCCGGATAGGTCACCAATATCGCGAGCCCGCGGAGAGGTGCCGGAGTGGTCGAACGGGCCTGATTCGACAAACGGCTTTGCCGTTTGGACGCGCGCAGCGCGCCCGAAGGGCGAGGAGCGTAGCGACGAGTCAAATCAGGTGTACTGTCGGCCGCAGGCCGACCGCGGTGACAATGTGACAGACCAGGAGAGGTGCCGGAGTGGTCGAACGGGCCTGATTCGAAATCAGGTGTACGGTTACACCGTACCGTGGGTTCGAATCCCACCCTCTCCGCCAGAAAATCAAAAGGCCCCCTTGCGGGGCCTTTTTGTTTCCGGGATTTGCCTGACCATCTGACGCAGCTTTCCGTTACCAACTCATCAATCATGCACCTTTGTCGCTTTCCTCACTTTGCGTCGACCAACGAACGCGGGGCGTATTGGCCAGGTCTCGTCCTCCGGCGAACACGATAATTGCGGCTGCGACTGTGATAGCAAGAATGACGCTCGGCCAGCGTGCGGCCTCGTTCGAGAACGGAACAATCGAAGCATTCAGAGAGGCGTGGCAAAGCATTGCCAGCAGCATGCTGCCGCAAGTGTTGTTGAAGACCCAGGTGATCAGCACGCTAATCGCGGTGATCTTTAATAGGAATGGAACAATAGGATCGCCGTACGCAAGCGTCAGCGGCAAGTGCCAGATTCCCCAGAGCAACCCCAGAATCGCGCTCGACGTCAGTGCGGAATAACGATCCTGTAGTCGCGGCAGCGCAAACCCGCGCCAGCCAAACTCCTCGAGCAGTGGGCTGCTTGGCAATTGAGCGACAATGATCACCGGAAATAGCGCAATTAGGCCAACCAGCCCGATGTCCGCCAGGATCTGGCCGAGTGGTGATGAGGGCTCGACCAGTTGGTTTCCGCGCAGGAAGCCGCCAATCAAAAGGCCGGCCAGCTGTATGGCAGGCACAAGCAGTGCTGCGACCAGATACCAGTGAAAGCTGATCCGCCAGTGCTTGTATCTGCGACCAATCGGACGGACGGCATCGGGCCCACCGCTTCGACGGAGCAGCCAATAGGCGACAAGCGAAGGGCCTGCAGCTCCCAGAGTTTGCAGGACAACGAAAAGCGGAATAGAAAACGGAGATTTGTCGTCGAGTCTGTCGCCGAATATGAGCGTGGCCGGTACCCAGAAAGCCCAGGTTACCCCGAAAGTAGCGACGAAGAACAAGGTCAGCGAGGGTGATCGATGTGATCCTCTGTCTATATCCGCCATCGAATTCCCCCGTGGCCACCTGCCAAAGACCAACTGAAAGTGAGCCCGAGAGCATGCTAACCGAGTCGCAGGCTTCAGTGAACCTGGACCGCTCACGCGCAAGCTGACCGGGGAAATGATCCGGCGTGAGAAACCGAGGAGCATCCTTCGCTCGGGACTCACTCAAGCGCCAGAAAATCAAAAGGCCCCCTGATGGGGCCTTTTTGTTTTCTCGTCGAGTGTGGTTGCGGATGAGGACCCTGTTCGACGGGCGCAGCGCCGCAGGCGCATGCCCGGCCGCGGAGCGGCCATCCCACCCCAGGCACTAAAGGTTAGTCCGCGATCATTGGGGCCGCGCGGCAACGCGGTGCGTGCGGACTGCCCTCTGCGCCAAATCGAAAAGGGCCCTTGATGGGGCCCGTCTTCAGTGTCCTCCGAGCACAGAGCCGACACACTCGTCCAAGACCGATAATTTCATGTCGTGGGCCATAATGGATATAGGTAGGTTCCTCGAGTCACCGAAAGGATCGTAGGTGATTCAATCTGGGAAGATGTTGTGAGTGAGCGGCGCACAGGACCGTAAGGAGAATAACAAAATGGCGGAGAATTCAAGAAAATTGCTCGCCGTGGTATTGATCGCCATAGCACCGATCGCCGTGTTCGCCCAGGACGCGGAACAGGCAACAAAGGAAGCCCTAGATAAGCTCGACCAGATGTCGGTAGAAGTAAACAGCTTCGTCGGTGATGTCAGCTTCAACGAAAGTGATGTGAAAAGCCTGATCGACCTCTGGGAGGAATACTCGGAGATTGGCGAGAATGACTACGAATCCGAAGAAGACATCGACTTTGAGTCGATACTAAATGATGAAAGATATCTTCGGTGGGCAAAATCGCACAGTCTCGACGCCGACGACTGGGCTCGAAAGGCAGTGCGCATAACGATGATGCTCTATCGTGAACAGATGTTAGAAGCGGCAAAAGTAATGCCCGAGCAAATGGCGCAACAGTTGGCGATGATCGAGGAACAGCGTGAGCAGTTGGGCGAGGAAATGTACCAGCAGATCAAGCTGGGAATGGAAGAAGCGGCGCAGTACGGCAAGGCGGTAGCGAAGAACGCCCGGAGTCTGCCCCAACCGACGGTAGCCGAACAGGCGGTACTGGATAAATACCGTGCAGAATTGATGATGCTCATGGAGTCTGAGGACGAAGACGAGTATTACGGAGACGACGAGTACTACGAGGACGAAGAGTTTGACGAGGAAGACGAGTATTGAGGCGGTTTAAGGTCCTGGGTGAAAAAGGCGAATCGGTCGCTATAGCTGATTCCTGAGCCGTGAGAGCATCCTCCGCGCAGGACTCGCCGCACCGCCAGACAACAAAATTGGGCCCCCTTGCGGGGCCCATTTTGTTTTCTGGCCGAGTGTGGTCGAGGACTTCGAACCCTGTTCGACGGGCGCAGCCGCGCAGCGCCCATCCCACTTCGCTAATGCTTCGTATTACTAATGAGCTTTTCCAGGTAGCGGGACTTGAGCTGCTCACTGGCCAGGGCCTGCTTGATCGGCGGTAGCTTCAGAATCACACCAAGCACGCCCGCCATGGCGCGGTGGCTCCACAGGACCTGGTTGTCGAAGATCAGGTTCTGCAGTTTGCCGCGTTCTATGGCCATGACAACCGCGCGGTGCGTGCCGTTCAATGGCGTAAGGACCCGCTTCGGACGCGACTCCAGGGACAGGCTGTCGTGCTTCTTGCAGCTGCGGATACACACGCCGCAGCCGAGACAGAGCTCATCGTTCAGCCGGGCCACTTTCATCCTGGGTTTGTCCGGATCGTGGGCTGAAACCAGGGTCATCGCATCGACCGGGCAGACATTGACGCATTTGCCGCAGCCGTTGCAGGTCTCTTCATCGATGACCGGGATAAAGTTCGTCGTGTGTACCGGGTTGAGAATGGCAAAGCGCCGTGCTGCGATCATGGCCTCGCAGCAGCACCCACAGCAATTGCAGATGAAATTGACGCTCTCGCGTACATTCTCGCCGAACTGCACGAGGTTGTTGTCATACGCCTCCTGCAGCAAGTCGTGACATTCCTGCTTGTCGATTTCCCGCGCAACACCGTGTCTCGTCAACGAAGATGCGGTGGTGTTGAAGGTCATGCAGATGTCCTGCGGCGCAGAACAGGCCTTGCCCATATGTTCCATCTTGTGCCGGCAATAACAGCGTCCCACACCGATATGACTGGCCGTTTCGATGACCTCGGTCGCCCGTTCGTAATCCAGCACGTGCAGCGCGTTTTCGCCGGACAGGGAAGGCTCCTGGACGAAAGCACGCCCCAACTGTGTTTCACCGCGGGTAAACAGCTCCCTGATGAAGTCCTCCTCGACGTTCATGTATTCGTGGAAGAGCTCGCTCAGCACCTTCTGGTCGATGTCATCGCGGACACGCATCAGCGAGAACTCGAAGAAACCGGCCATCGGTGGCGGCAGTGCATACACGGTTTCACCGTCTTGCTCGAAATCGATAAGGATGGCCCGGTCGGCCAGCGCGTCCAGTATGTTCCGTGTTTCGGCGAGATTCTTCTTCCAGATGCGGCTGGCTTTCTTCGCGTTGAACGGCTTGATCGGCATCAGCGAAACCAGGCCCGCTTCTTCCTCGCTGAACAGCATCGACAGGATCTTGAACAGCAAATCGGAAGGCGGTGCGCCCTGTGGAAAACGGTTCAGCCTGTCGGTCAGCGCTGAGTAGCTCGTTCTTAGTGTCGTATGGGCCACGATTCAAAGCCTTTTGGCGTTAGTTTGACCGTACACCTTCCTCAGATGATTTGGGTATATGGGAAACTGCGCATATCGGGCTGCTCGCGCAGCCAGCGCTATAATCGCCTGGTAATCACGGAGAACTGGCATGAAACACGTTGCTGCCGCGGTAATCCTCTTGCTTGTCGCCGATGTCACGCCCGGCGACCAGAGCATCCCCGACAAATACCCGGAGTCCGTGTTGTACGACGCGCCGCGCGAAGTGATACCGGGCGTGTGGTCAGCGATCGGCGCTACAGCGCCGCCGACTTACGAAAACTCAGGCCATAACAATAATCTGTCGTTCATCATCACGTCGGAGGGCGTGGTTGTCGTCAATGCCGGTGCCAGCTACCTCCTGGCCAAGGCGCTTGACGCGGAAATCCGGCGAATTACGAATCAGCCCGTTCGCTACGTGATTCTCGAGAATGGTCAGGGCCACGCCGCACTGGGCTCGAATTA